>NZ_BAABLK010000091.1:0-90493 GCF_039544305.1 Paeniglutamicibacter antarcticus | reverse complement strand
GCCAGGAAACGGGCCGGAAGACGTTGCCGTCCGTGGTCAAAACCGTTGCCGCTGGTGGTCAGTCCAATTGCCGCTGGTGGTCAGCGGGGATCGCCGCCTATGGTCACTTTAGAACTTCCGCTGACAGGGGCCTCGGATCCGAACGTATCGCGGTATTGGACCCGGAAAGGCGATATCCGTACGTCGGTTATTTCGCTGGTGTGGACACCTACGAGATACTTCTGGACCTCGGCCTTGGGCCCGATGCCGATGAACACATCTCCTCCGGGCGCCGTGGACTCGGCAGTGAACCGGAGCCTGCCGACGTCGAACGGGACATCGGTGACGTTGATCTGCGCCGGGGGAGAGATGAGGGCGTAGGACGTGGTGGAGAAACTGCGCGTTGGTGCGGTGAGATATCCGTCCCCGCCCTGGTGGTTCAGGACCGCGGCAGACGCCGTGCCTCCGATGATCCCTCCCACGCCGACCAAGGCCAGGAGGATCCCCAGCACCAACGCGACGATGGCGCCCGCTTTTGATCCGTTCCGGGTTGCCGGGCCAGGTGTGTGACCTTCATGCATTGGAACATTGGTCATATCATCACGGGCCTCTCGTTAATGGCCAGTGTTTCAGAACAATGGACCGTGACCATGGGGAGGAGGCCGCCGCCAGGTCCGTGAACCGACGCGGTGGCCTGTTGATTCCCAGCGTCGGGTCCCTGGGGCGAAGGGGTTGGCGTGGAGTGGGCGGTCCGAGAGCGAATTCGTTGGCTACCAGGTCACTGGTCCCTGGCTAGTCCACTGATAACCGAGGCAGCTGGCGTTAGACCCAAACGTTGTGTTCCGTTCCTCCATCGCTCCACGTGTTGCCCGGGCCTTGGAATCCTGGACCGTCCCCGGGTCCGGCCAGTGTTTTTCAGGAACGTTTCTGGCATGTGGAAGCCGCGAGAAGCCGAACCAGCCGCGTTACTGTTGGAGTGCGGCGCTGATGACCGCCTTGAAACGAGATGGGTGCCAGGACATGGCGGGAACATCGGCGGCGACGCGTCCGCAGGAATATCTCTACCTTGGGCTCTACGCGTTCGCTCTTTTGGGACTCGAGCTGGTCCTTGCAGCCATTGAACCGGCGCTTGGCCTACTCTCAGGTAGCCTCCGTGCCTCGGTTGTCCACTGGGTGCTTTCTGCTGTGATCTGGCTCGGTGGTGCGACCGGCTTGGTGGCATGGGCTCGTCATCGAACCGGGTTCAAGCTCCGTGGTGAAGCCGGGACACGGATCGGAGTTCTGCGATGGCTGGTGGTTGCCGGGCTTGTTGTTCTCACGGTGGCTGCCCAATGGACTCTTCGGGGCGGCGTTTTTCCTCCGGTCGCGGAGCGCAATGCGTTTTTGGAACTCTTCGGCGATGCAGGGGCCGTAGCCTGGCTCGTGCAGGTTGCCTACTACGTCGCCGAGGCAGTGGTTGTTTCCTTGATCATTGGATTTGGGCAGAGGGCGGGCGAACGGTGCTCCGGCGCGGGACGGGTTCCTTGGGGCGGGATCATGCTCGCGCTTACCTGGGGCCTTGTCCACTTCCTCACCCAGGATTTTGCCACGGGGATCTACGGCATCGCACTCTCTTTGATCATGGGGACCGTCCATGTCCTGACTGGAAAGAACCTCTTCACCACGTACCCCATCGTGCTCGTTATGTTCATCCTCTGAATAGGACAAGGCGTTGCGTTGCATCAAGGCCCGTCTTCTCGCGATAACCATGGGCATCTTCGGCTTCCTGGAATAGTCGCCACGCAACGCGCGGCTTCTCAGAGGTAGCTTGTGGCTGTGCTCGCAACATGGATCAGAGCAATCAGGGGCGCCGGAATACGTGTGGATTATTTTTGAAGGTAGAGGCCCACAGATGTGAAGTAGACGGAGGGGCAGCACCGCCATCATCACCAGAAGCATCGGGGTGATCGGCATCGCGAAGTGCAACCTCCAACAGCACCAGGTATCCGACCAGTCACCCCAGGACCGCCGTGGTGAAGGCCTTCTTGGTGCCACCGGGTGGTCCGACGGGTGTCGACCCCCCCCGGGTATGAGCAGGGCAACCATCAGTGACCGGCATAGGGTTCCGGCCACTACGATGAACGCAAGCGTGGAATGACTCGCCTGCAGGAGGGATAAAACAGGCGGGAGAAGTATCCAGGCGACGTTCGGGGTCATCGGCAGCAAAAAGGCGATGGGCACTGTAGGGAAAAGCCGAACCTGTACTTCGTCGTGCAACGTTTCCCCGGGCTTCGGTCCGGGCGGCTGCGCATGCTCCGTGTATGCCGCCGTGCCAAAGGCGCGGCCGGTCTCCAATGGCCGCTGAACGAAAGTGAATCGTGTTTCGGTGCGGACTTGCGCAGCCATCCCACGGTGCCGCTGGCCCTGGCCTCGGCACACGGCCCGGCGGCCGTTGGACGGATCGGGCCAAGGGAGCCAAGAGGTTGTAGGATTGTCTGCATCAAGACGAGTTATCGCAAGTGAGGAACGCCAACATGGCCGCATCGAGCCTTGAACCGCTGAAGCAGGAATCCACGCCGGCGATCATCGCGCGCAAGATCCGCTCGGCGATCGGAAACGGTGAATTCTCACCCGGTGCCCAACTGGGCGAGGCAGACCTTGCCCGGCGGCTGGGGGTCAGCCGAGGCCCGTTGCGTGAGGCCATGCAGCGCCTGACCCAGGAGGGATTGCTGGTGAGCATCCGCAACCGCGGATTGTTCGTCGCGCAGTTCACCCATGCCGACATCAATGACATCTACTTGACGCGCACCGCGGTCGAGCGCGGCGCCGCGCTGAAGATCATCGAGGTCGATCACACCAACCGCCATGCCGGCGAGGAGCTGATGGGGATCGTTGCGCAGATGGCCGCGCTTGGCGCCAATCCCTCGGCCGTGAGCCAGATCGACATCTCCTTCCACGAGGCGCTGGTCCGGCTGGCCGGGAGCCCGCGGCTGAGCCGGGTCCACGACACGTTGGTGACCGAGACGCGCATGTGCCTTTCCGCACTTGAACAATTGGATTTCCCCATCGCGGACCGGGTCGCCGAACACCGGCGCATCGCCCAAGCCATCCTTGAGGCGGACGTACCCGAACTGCACTCCGCGCTTGCGGACCACATGGACAGCGCCATCGCGCAGCTCCTGGATCCGCTCTCGGCGACGCCCTACCGGGACCACGAAGCTTCCTGACCCACGGGATCGATGCAAGACCCGGCGCCAACCTGCTGGGACCACGCTTGAGCGGTTCCGGCAGGTTAGCCGGTTATCGAAAGTCAGGTGCGATCCTCCCTGGAAACGATGCCGTCCTCTGGCTCGCCCACCACCGGGTTGGCCGGGGGCCAGGCGGGGTCCCGGTCTGCCCATTCGGAGTTGCGCGGAACGATGCTCATCGACCCGGTCATGGTTTCCTCGTCCGGGGTGGTGAAGCCGAATCGAGGGGTGGACGGGCGCCGCGGTTCCACCATCGGTGGCGGGACCCTCGCCAGCCCCGGACCCCCGGGAACGGTTCGCGCACCGGGATTGCCCAACAAGGTGACCGATTCGGCATTGGCAGTGCTGGCGGGCACCAGCCCGCGCGGGAAGGAGGTGAAGCACTCCACTCCGGTGTCCGTGACCCGGATGGACTCGGAGACCTCATAGCCATATCCCTCCATCCACATGCCGCACATCAGGTGGAAGGTCATGTTCTCCTGCAGGATGGTCTGGTCCTCGCTGCGCAGCGAGATCGTGCGCTCGCCCCAGTCCGGCGGGTAGCCCACGCCGATCGAGTAGCCGATCCGCGAGGCCTTCTCGTAGCCGTATTCAAACAAAGTCCTGTTGAAGACCTGGGATAGTTCCCGCACGGGGGTGCCCGGGGCCACGGTCTCCAGGACAGCGGCCAGCGCGTGGTCGGTCGCCTGTGCCAGGTGGGCCAGTTGCGGTGTGGGCGTGCCCGCCATGAAGGTGCGCGCCATCGGTACGTGGTAGCGGCGGTAGGCGCCGGCCAGTTCCACGATCATTGCCTGATCAGGCTCCAGCTTCTCGTCGTTCCACGTCAGGTGCGGGGTGTCGGCGGATTCTCCGGTGGGCAGCATCGGGACGATC
Organism: Paeniglutamicibacter antarcticus; assembly: GCF_039544305.1. Taxonomy (NCBI): domain Bacteria; kingdom Bacillati; phylum Actinomycetota; class Actinomycetes; order Micrococcales; family Micrococcaceae; genus Paeniglutamicibacter; species Paeniglutamicibacter antarcticus. Next base: position 86,414 of record NZ_BAABLK010000091.1, on the reverse strand, counting down.
GCCGGGTAGTCGCCGCCGGTTTCCTCGGTGCCCAGGATCTGGGCCTGGCTGATGGCAGCGGCGACGTCGCACTGCCGGGCGCCGACCTCGATGGCGTCCCGGGCCGCGTGCATCGCCAGGTTGGTGAACACCGCTGCCTGTCGCATCAACTGGATCTCCGCCGGGGACTTGATGGCACGCACCCAGTTCACCAGCTGGAAGCAGTCCACCAAGGTCCACTCGGGCAGGGCGTTGACCAGGGAGCGGTAGCCCTTGGGGGTGAAGAAGTGAGCGTCCATTTCCAGGCCCACGCAGCCCTTGGTGGCGGGTGCGATCAGGTAGCGGGCGCGCAGCGCGTAAGCGACCCAGTCGAAGGGGTGCAGGTGCGGGCGATGCACATAGCGTTCGGGGTAGCCCACGATGTTATCGGGTTCCAGCCAAGTGGTGCGGAAGGCGCCATTGGCGTCCATTTCCCGGGCGAAGAGGATCATGTCCCCTTCCATCGGGACGAAGACCAGTTGCGGGGTGTAGAAGGACCACGCGTTGTAGCCCGTCAGGTAGTAGATGTTTCCCGGATCGGTGACCAGCAGTGCGCTGAGGCCCTGCTCGGCCATGCGTACCCGTGCCGCGGCCAAACGCGCGGCGTACTCCTCGGTGGTGAAGAGCATTGGCGCGACGCCCACATGTTCCATTCAGACTCCTCAAACGTTGTTGGTAGATTGTTGACAACTCTAGTTTGTGGTCTGGCTCACTGGCAAGGGGCCGGAGATCAGCGGCGTGGTTCCGAGAAGGGCCTGGGCCGCGAATCCTCCCTTGGAAGGCAAAACGAAGACCTCCGGAGCGTCGCGGTTGTCCTTCGAGACACCACGACACCCGGAGGCCTTCGTGTACTTCTGCAACCACGCACGTTCTCGCCGATGCCCGCGGTTGATGGAACTAGTGGGTACCGATGGTTCCCTCGTCGTTGCCGAGCACCGCATGAAGGAAGTCCTTGGTGCGCTGGTGCTTCGGGTCGCTGAACATGACCGATGGGGGAGCCTCCTCGACGATGGAACCACCGTCGAACATCAACACGCGGTTCGAGACATCCCGGGCGAACTGCATCTCGTGCGTGACGATCAGCATCGTGATGTCGGTGGTCTCGGCGATATTGCGCAAGATGGCCAACACCTCCCCGACGATCTCGGGGTCAAGGGCACTGGTCACCTCGTCCAGCAGCAGGATCTCCGGGTCCAGCGCCAGCGATCTGGCGATTGCCACGCGCTGCTGCTGCCCGCCGGAAAGCGAGGTGGGGTGCTGGTTTGCCTTGTCGGCCAGGCCGACCTTTTCCAGCAGCTCCATGGCCTTGGCCGTGGCCTCGGCCTTGGACTGGCCCAGCACGTGCACCGGGGCCTCGATGATGTTTTCCAGCACCGACATGTTCGGGAAGAGGTTGAACTGCTGGAAGACCATGCCGATCCGCTGGCGGATGCGCTTCTGGTCCTTCTTGGAGCGCGCGACGCGCTTGCCGCCGCGCTCCTCGTGGGTCAGCGGCTCGCCATCGACGAAGATGTAGCCGCCGGTGGCCTCCTCCAGCGTCATGACCAGACGCAGGATGGTGGTCTTGCCAGAGCCCGAGGGCCCGATCAAGGTCACGCGGTCGCCCTTGGCGACGGAGAAGTTCAGGTTGTGCAGCACCACGTTGTCGCCATAGGACTTCTCGACATCGCGGAACTCGATCACCGGTGCGCTCCTGGTGGTGCTGGGAGCCGTCGTGCTGGTTTGGGTATCAGGTGTTGAAGGCAAGGCGCTTTTCCAATCTGCCAATCAGGAGTGAGGTCGGGTAGCTGGCCAACAGGAAGATGATTCCTATCAAGGTCAGCGGCTCGACGTAGCGGTAGGTGTTCCCGCCGAAGATCAGTCCGGCGTTCACCAGTTCGACAACGCCGATGACCAGAAGGAACGGGGTGTCCTTGAACATGGAGACCGCGTAGTTGCCCAGCGCCGGAACGGTGGCGCGCACCGCCTGCGGGATGATGACGGCCATCCAAGTGCGGCCCGTTGACATCGACAGTGCGGTGGTGGCCTCCCACTGGCCCTTGGGCACCGAGTCGATTCCGGCGCGGTAGACCTCGGACATGTAGGTGGAGTAGTGGATGCCGAAGATGATGACACCGATCGTCACCCCGTCCAGCGAGAGGAACGCGTAGTAGGCAAACAACAGCTGGACCACGATGGGGGTCATCCGAATGAAGTTGGCGATCCACTTCACGGCGACGGATATCGGCTTCGGTGCCATGCGGATGGTCATCGCAATGGCCAAACCGAGGATGGCGGCAATGACGGTGCTCAGGACGGTGACCACCAGGGTGATCTTGAAGAACGCGGTGAGCAGCTCTGGCAGGACCTCCCAGGTGCTGTCCCAGGACCAATCGATGGCGGTGTGGATGGAAATCATCGTCTTTCTCCTGCCAGTGCGCCGGTTCCGGGCGTCGGGCTCAGTACCTTGGTGAGCTTGATGCCCTGGCCGAGCTTGCGCTTAGCTCCGCGTTCAAGGCGGTCCATCAGGAAGGTCAGGACCAAGGCGAGCACGAAGTAGCTCAACAGTCCGACCAAGCCGTAGGCGAAGACGGTGTCCGTGACGCGCTTGAGCTGGTCAAGGTGGTAGGTGAGGTCGGCGATCGTGATGAAGGAGACGATGGCCGTTCCCTTCATCAGGTGGATGAGCAGGTTGGACAGCGACGGGATCATCAGGGCCCATGCCTGCGGGAAGATCACGCGGTACATCCGCTTCACCGGGCCCAGGGACAGTGCGGTGGTTGCTTCCCATTGGCCGGCGGGAACCGCATTGATGGAACCGCGAACCACTTCGGCCCCGTAAGCGCCATAGTTCAGGCCAAGGCCGATGATGCCGACCAACACAGGGGACAGGTTAACGCCAAGCAGCGGAAGTACGTAGAACAGGAAGAACAGCTGGACCACGAGCGAGGTGCCGCGGAAGAATTCAATGATGATTCGAGCGGGGATGCGGGCTGCCTTGGAGGGGTGCGCGGCCGCGAGGCCCAACACCACGGCGATGGCGAATGCCGCCAAGGCGCCGAGGACGGTGAGCTCAAGGGTTATCAAGACCCCGTCCAGCAGCCGCGGCATGGCCTCACCTAGCGCCGCAAATTTTTCGTCCACAGGTGCTGGACTCCTTTGTATCGTCGGTGTCGACGGCCGGGACCGCGGGAACCCGCATAAGCCGTGAGCTCAATGCGATGTTCCCGCGTGGGGCGCCGGCCGGGGTGTTGCTGCCGGCGCCCCGCCCGTCCGGGCGAGATCACTGAGGCCGATTAGCCCTTGCAGAGTTCCTCGGTGGTCAGGTCCTTCGGGGGAAGGTTCTCGGCGGTGAAGCCGTATTCTCCGACGACGTCCAGGTAGGATTCCTCGGACTCGGTGATCTTCGCCAGGCCCTCGTTGTAGGCATCGCGCAGTTCGTCATCGCCCTGGGCGAAGACGGTGGCGCCGGCGCCGATCTGCGGCTTTCCGTCGATGTCCTGAACGAACGCGTCGGTGACCTCGATGTTGGCATCCTTGTTCTGCTCCGCCATGAAGTTCAGTGAGATCGCTGTCATGGCGAATGCGTCGGCTCGGCCGTTGTCCACGGTGTCCATGCCGGTCTGTGCATCCGGAACGGACTGCACCTTCAGTCCCAGCGACTTGGCGTAGCCGGCCTCGATGCCACCGGCCAGGACGGCTAGCTTGATCTTTTCCCCGTCGTCGATCTTCTTCTTCACGGAGTCCAGGTCGCTCAGGGACTTGGGGTTGCCCTTCTGGGTCATCAACGCGGTGGTGTACATGATCTCCGGGTTGGCAAAGTCGGCGTTGGCGCAGCGATCCGGGAGGATCGACATGCCGGCACTGACTGCATCGGCGCGGCCGGCGGTCAGCCCGGGGATCAGGCCGTTCCAGTCGACCAGCACCGTTTTGACTTCCTTGATGCCCATGTCGCCGAAGATCTTTTCTGCCAGCGCGATGGTGGCGCCGGTGGCCTTGCCGCCTTCCTCGTAGGAGTACGGGGCTTCGCCGGCGATCGAGACGGTGATGGAGCCCTTGTCCTTCAGCGCCTGGAGCTTCCCGTCGCCTGCGGGTGCGGCGGAGCCTCCCTCTTGCTCAGTGGTTGTCGATCCGCTGCAGCCACTGAGTGCGAGTGCCAGTGATGCAAGGACTGCGCCTGTGGCCAACAGGGGCTTCTTCGGGAAGCTGAGCTTCATGGTGAACCTCTTTCGAAGGTGCGATGGCCAAGTCTGCCCAGTACGTACGCCGCCTCCCTCCCGGGGGTGCGGAAACCGTGATGAGGCAGACCCGACCCGTTTGTGAGTGGGGTGTTGATCCGTATGGTCCTGATCACGCTAGTCACAAAAAGCCCAATTGACAATCCGACCTTCAGGACGTTGGATTGTTGACTAAGTGGGAAAACTCTTGGGTCATCCGCTCGAACCACGCGAGATGACACGGAAAATGCAGCCACCGCCACCGTGGCGTTATACCGATTTGCCAGCGCCCCCGGGCTAAGTCACGATTAAGTTACGATTGGGGCCGCGGGCAGGGCAAAAGGGGGCTTGGGAGCCGATATCGCAGCACCGAAACACGACGAACGGAGTACCCATGATCACCGGTCAGCAGCCTTGGGCGACAGGCATGGCTCGGGTGCAACGCTCCTCGACGATCGACCTGATTACGCACCAGCTGCGAAACGCCATTTATGAGGGCCTGCTCATGCCCGGGGCCCCCATCCAGGAGTCGGAGGCCGCCAAGCAACTCGGTGTGAGCCGCGGTTCACTGCGTGAATCCACCCAGCGGCTCGTCCAAGACGGCCTGCTGATTGCCATCCCCGGCCAGGGCCTGAGCGTTGCCGACATCCGCCCGGGTGACCTAGAGGAGCTGTACGCGACGCGACTAATGGTGGAGGGCACCGCCATACGGGTCATCGCCGGACTCCCCGGGGCCGCTGAACGCTCGCAACGGATGGAAGCGGCAACAGCCGCACTCACCCGGCTCGAAAAGCTCTCCACCGGCCCCGAAGCCCTTGAATCCCCCCGCTCCATCGGCGACGCCGACCTGGCCTTTCACTCCGAGACGGTCCGTGCCGCCGGCAACCTGCACCTGACCAAGTACATGGCCACGCTGGTCATGGAGACGCGCCTGGCCAGCCTTGGCAAACCCGGCGGCTACGTCATTCGCACCGACGTCCACCTCTCGCATCGCGAACGCCTGGAACTCGTGCTCGCGGGCGACGGAAACGGCGCCGTCGACCTGCTTGAACGCCACTTCAGTGACACCGTCGACCGGCTGACCGGAGTCCTGGGCAAGCCGGTCGCAACGGCCAGGGTCCCGCTGGACGAGGCAGGAGCGGAACTGGGACCCATCGGGAGCTGAACCCGGTCCTGGAGCCGAGCCAACGCAAGAAATCCGCTTCGCGTTCACGGCATAGCGCAGCTGGTCCCCTGGAGCACTGTTAGGAAGACCACTGCGACCATCGGTGCCCAAACCGTCACCGACGCAAAGCGCACGGCAAATTCCCGATACTCTAGAAATCATGAGTGCACCACTGAAAATCGCCGTCCTGGGCGCATCGGGACGAATGGGAGCCGAGGCCGTCAAGGCCATCGAGACGGCTACGGACATGGAACTTGTTGCAGCACTGGGCCGCGGTGACTCCCTGGATACGCTTCTGGAGGTCGGCGCCACCCACGTGGTTGACCTGTCCGTGCCATCGAGCACCGAGACCAACGTCCGGTTTGCCGTGGAACACCGGATGCACGCCGTCATCGGCACCACCGGGTGGGACGAGGCCAAGCGCGAATCGCTGGCCACGCTGCTTGCAAAGAACCCCGGCACCGGCGTGCTCATAGCCCCGAACTTCGCCCTGGGTTCGGTGCTGGCCTCGGCGTTCGCCGCCACCGCGGCACGCTACTTCGAATCGGTGGAAATCATCGAGCTCCACCACCCCAACAAGGTCGACGCACCATCGGGCACCGCGGTACGCACCGCGGAGCTCATTGCCGCTGAACGTGCCAGCGCCGGAATGGATCCAAGCCCGGATGCCACCGAAACCCAGATTGAGGGCGCCCGCGGCGCCGTTATCGACGGGATCCACGTTCACTCCGTGCGCCTGCGCGGCCTGGTGGCCCACCAGGAGGTCCTGCTCGGGGGCACCGGCGAGCAGCTCACGCTGCGCCACGACTCCTACGACCGTGCATCCTTCATGCCCGGGGTGCTTCTGGGACTGCGCACCGTTGCCTCGCGCCCGGGTCTGACCTACGGCCTAGACGGCTACCTCGAGTTGGGACGCTAGAAAAGCATGAAAACCAAGATCTGGGTCGGCGCCATCCTGCTGCTCTTCGTGTTCTACCTGGTTGCGGCATTCGGCTCCGCGGCGCGCTTCATCACCGCCGAGGAACCGATCGCCAAGGTCATCGGTGTAGCCGCCCTGGTGATCCCGTTGATTGGCGCGTGGATCCTCATCCGCGAGGTGCTCTTCGGCTCACGCACCCAAAAAATGGCATCCATCCTGGAATCCGAGGGCCTGCTGCCCGAGGATAACCTGCCACGCACTCCGTCGGGGCGCATCATCAAGGCCTCCGCGGACGAGGACTTCGTGCAATACAAGGAAGAGGTCGAGGCCAACGAAGCCTCCTGGAAGTCCTGGCACCGCCTCGCGCTGGCCTACGACGCGGCAGGGGACCGACGACGTGCCCGCGAATCGATGCGCACGGCCATCGGACTCTACCAGCAGGGTCTCAAATAGGGCTTCAAACCCTTCTGCCAGCCGATTGCCGTCGCGGCGAATCGTCCGCCGGGTCTAGAGATCCGCAAAGGCCGCTGCCGGCAGGTCCTTCTCCCCGTCAGTGATGGCATCCACGATTCGCTGGGCGACCGCCTCAACACCATGCGCGGTCCCCAACGGCGGGGCCTGTCCGGCAACCGGGCGGGTGTGCAGGCCGGTGTCGGTGTGTGGAGGGCGCACATCAAGGACGCGGACCTTGTGCCTGCGCAATTCAGCACCCATGGCGGTGCTGAATCCGCTCAAGGCAGCCTTGGCCGCCGAGTAGACGGCCATGTTCTTCATGGGTGTCTCGGCGACGACGGCGCTGAGGTGCACCACCACCGAGCCGGCATTGAGCTGCGGCAAGATCTCGCGCAACAACCGCACCGGGGCAACGAAATCCAGCAACAGCACCTCGTCAAAGGTGTCATCGTCCAACTCGCCCAGGGGGCCGAAGGCCACGACTCCGGCGGCATAGAGGACTCCGTCCACCCCGGTATCGCTCTGTGCGGCGGAAGCGATGGCTGCCGGACCCGAGGGGACGCTGAGATCCGCTGCAATGGTGGCGACAACGGCTTCACCGAGCTCCCGTGCCAAGGCCGCCAGCTTGTCCGGGTTCCGCCCCGAGAGGGTGAGGCGGGCACCTTCCCGGGCCAGAAGGCGGGATATGGCCGTGCCAAGCCCTCCGGTCGCGCCGACAACGATCCAGTGGCCACCCTTTAGCTCAGTCATGGCCGAAGCGTACCAATCGGGCATACATCACCACAATGGCAAGGTCGAGGCCCCGAGGCATCGGTTGAATTCCGTCACCGGCGAATGATCCGCACCGATGGGTCCGGTCCTATGCATACACTGGTCGGATGAGACGAATCCTGCATCTGGCCGAACTCTGGGATTGGGAAGCCGCCCAAGTCGGAGGCCTGTACCGGTGTTCCACGCGCGGTGCGACACTCGCCGAGGTCGGCTTCATCCACTGCTCCGAGCCGGAGCAGCTGGGAAGGGTTGCCTCCGTGGTCTATGCCGACTATCCCGGTCAGCTGGTGGTCCTGGAGCTTGATGAAGCCGCGATTGCCGATGCCGGGGCCCAGATCCGTTGGGAGAACGGGGGCGACGGGGAGGAATTCCCGCACCTCTACGGCGAACTGAAGATCGGTTGGGTCCGGGCGATCCACCCGGCAACCATGGACGGAACGCAGCTGGTCTCCCCGGGACTCTTCCCTGAAACCGGGAAGCGCGCATGACCCAGGTTCCGGAATCACCGCGGTGTCGATGGGTGAGGGCCAGAAGCACCTCCGCGACCTGGATACTGATGGCATCAGCCCTTGGAACCACGTTGTTGTTGCCTGACTGGAGCGGGAACGGTTCCTTGGAGGTGTAGCGCCTTGGCACCCGGTCACCTTGGCGCCGGGCCCAGAAGTGTTCAACGGCACCGAACCCCTGGCTGCTAGCTTGGCCAGATGGCACACACCACGGAGATCGAGTCGTTCTACCTGGACGACCAGAAGGCCGGCGCCTTGGTACGCCGGTTATCCTCCAATCCCATCCAAACAACCTTGGCCTTCAAGATCGTGGACGGCCCGGTGATCCACCTGTTCCAGCTGACCCGGTTTCCAACCTACGTGCAGCAGTGGAGCGAATATCAGGTACGTCGACCACCTTGAAGGCACCGACATACAGGTGCGGGCGGATGCAGAACCGTTGCTGCGTGATCCGCCAGGCCAGCCGATCCCGAGCTACGCCGCCCACGTGGTGCCGAAGGAATTCCTGGCAACGGATGAACCCCGCCGGGGGTTTACCCAGTTAAGCGAGGGCGCTGCGTTGCACATAGTTCCCGCTGCCTTCGTGCGGCAGGGGACCGAGGCAGTTCAGAATTCGTGGGGATAGGGCGAAGCCGTGAAAGTGGTCCTGGAAGTCGATGGCCGGGCCGGGAACACATTCTGGTGAGTGGAGATGTTGGTGATGAAGTCCGATTGGCAAGGGGCGACGTCCAATTCAACCAACCACATCGATTCGGCGCTGGTGGATTTGGATGCTGGCGTGCAAGCACGCCTCGGATCCGCCCTGGCCTAGTTCCCCAAGAACCCAGGCAGCTGAGCCACTCCCGGTCCCGCGGCCCAGCGGACCACTCCACCGGACCCGATCCGGTGGGATGCCGGCTCTGGACTCCTTTGGCTTGCCGCCGTTGAAGAAGGGGGGTCCGGTCGACTCACGCGTCGGCAAGCTCCTGGTACGTTGACCAGAACTCGGCGAGGGGACGTGGTTGGCCCAAGAGAAGCCCTTCCAAATACAAGAGGTGGGTACGCCAGCCGGGCTAGTAGTTCGCCGCCTCGCCACCGAGCCCGTCATGCATCAGCAGCAACCCGGTTCATCGCCATCCCCGGTGAGCTCGATCCGCACCTGCGAGAGCGGTTCGTCCAGGAACATGCACGTCGTGCCCAGCAGTTTTTCCGGTTCGCATTCCAAGATCCGGCTCACGCAGGAATACTCATCCGCGTGCTCGATGGTTGCGCAATTGCCGGCGACGAACGATCCCGACGTGAGGATTCCCATCCAGTGGGGCAGTGCGCTTGGGTTGGTGAGGCCCCACCAGAGCCGGTCCGGGGGTACTGGCATGGACCAGCCTATGGATACGCTGTCAGCCGCTGTCTGGATGGAACGGCTGATCAGGGGCGTGACCGCAGGCTAGCGCACTTCACGGCGATTTGGGGCCGGCCCCGCGATCCGGGCAGGCCTATTGGGTGTCATGCCGGTGCCGGGGGAGGCCGGCTCGATAACGCCCTGCACGGTGGCGAAACGTTTGGCCGGAGGACCACCGTTGCGCCAAGGGCGCAGTTTCCCGGACACCTCGGCCACGAATCATTTCGTCCCGGGACGGAGCTCGATGTTTGGATGGGTTGCACGTACCGTGGAGGGCACATCTCCGGCTCTCCGGTTCATCGTCGGGGGGAGCCTGGTCCCGATCAACGCTGAAGGTGCAGTCATGAAGATTCTGAACGTCGCGCTCACGGTTCACGATCTCGCTGGGGCCGTGAGGTTCTACCGCGACGTCTTGGGAATGCCTGTCGATCAGGACACGGATCATGCAGTGGTTTCCGCCGGCTCGAGCCGATTGTCGTTGACCCAAGGAGACGCGTTTAACGGCGTGCACCATCTGGCCTTTGGAATCCTGCCCTCGGAGTTCGAGAGGGCGCACGCCTGGCTCGGTGCGCGGGTCCCTCTGCTTGCGAAAAACGGCCAGGAGACCTTTGCCGGCTCAGGCGGGTGGGACTCACGATCTGTATATTTTTTGGGACCGGAAGACATCATTTTGGAGTTCATCGCCCGCGATGCAGACGCCAATCTCGAAACCGGCGACCAGGAAAACCCGCTCATCCTCTCGATCAGCGAAATCGGAATCGCCGTTGCCGACGTGCCCTCAGCGGCTGAGCGGCTATCGACCGAACTGGGACTACCGCAGTTCTTCGACCACGACGAAACCTTCGCTCCGGTGGGAAACCATGATGGCCTGCTGATCCTGGTCCGGCCCGATCGTCTCTGGTTCCCCACCGACTCGCTGCGCGCCGCCAGTGGCCGACTGGCTGTCGGCATCGAGTCGGCAATCGAGAACACACAGTTGGACCTAACCCCGGCAATATCCATCACCACGGTCCAGGGCACACACTAAAGCGAAACCTGCACCCCCCACCGTGGACTCCAAGGCATCCCACGAATCAGGAACATGGTTGCTGGCCGGAGCCTGGTTCAGTACTTCGCGGTTGCAAAAGCTAGACAAAGACCGCCAGCAACATCGTCAGCAGCAGGCCGATCACTGAAATCAGGGTTTCCATCACCGACCAGGTCTTGATCGTCTCCCAGATGGTCATCCCGAAGTACTCCTTGACCAGCCAGAACCCCGCATCGTTCACGTGGGAGAAGAACAACGAACCGGCCCCGACGGACAGGACCACCAAGGCCAGTTGGGCTGGCGGCAAGCCGGCGGCCAGCGGGGCGACGATGCCCGCGGCCGTGACCGTGGCAACGGTCGCCGAACCGGTCGACACGCGGATCAGCACCGCAACGATCCAACCCAGCACCAACGCGGAAAGGCTCAACGCCACGGCGACCTTCCTGATCGCCAGGCCGGTGCCCCCATCGACGAGGACCTGCTTGAATCCGCCGCCGGCACCCACGATGAGCATGACACCCACGATGGGAAGCAGGCTTTCGCCGATCTTCTTGCCCAGGGCCTTGGCACTGAAGCCAACGGCCGTACCGAAGGTGACCATGGCCAGCAACACCGCGATCAACAGGGCCACCACCGGGTCTCCGATGATGTTCAGCACCTTGTACAGGGAGCTGTCCTGATCGAGCCACAAGTCCGCCGCCGCCTTGAGCAGCATCAGCACCACCGGGGAGAGCACCGTGAACAGTGTCCACCCGAACGAGGGCACGCGTTTTGCCTCCGGGTCCTTGGCGCCGGCGGGATGCCCGGATCCAGAGGTGGCGCCGGTATGGTGCTTGCCCGCCGTGGTGGTGGTTCCTCCCGTGGATCGTTGTTCATCCGAGGCGGTGCCGGCGGCGGCGGCGCCCACGAAGGAGAGCCCCGCACCGGCGGGACCGATCGGTACCCAGCGGGCCGCAAGGTGGCTGAAAAGCGGACCGGCGATCGCCACCGTCGGGACGGCAATCAACAAGCCAAGTGCCAAGGTGATGCCGATGTCCGCATGCAGGATCCCGACAGCCGCCACCGGGCCGGGGTGCGGGGGGATGAAGCCGTGCAGGACGGACAGGCCAGCCAACGCCGGGATGGCCAGCAACATGGCCGGACCCTTGGACCGGTGGACGGCAAGCATGATGACCGGCACCAGGAGGACCAACCCGACCTCGAAGAACATCGGGATCCCGATGATTCCGGCGATCAACGCCATCTTCCACGGAAGGGAGGCCTTGCTGCCATGCAGCAAGGTGTCAACGATCTTGTCGGCGCCGCCGGAGTCGCCGAGCAGCTTGCCCAGCATTGCCCCCAACGCGATCAGCACCCCGACGTACCCCAGGACGCCGCCGACCCCGGTCTCGTAGGACTTGGTGACGGTATCCAGCGGGATGCCGGAAAAGATCCCGACCAGCAATGCGGCGATGGTCAAGGCCAGGAAAGCGTGCATCTTGGCCCAGATGATCAAGACGACCACCAGCGCGATGCCCAGGGCAGCGACGATGATCACCAAGGTGTCGTGTGAGTCCCACGGTTCGTTCATTTTGTCTGTGGTCGTATCGGCGAGGATGCCAACGGCCATGCTCAAGGTATACATGGTTCTTCCGTTCAGGTACGGGTATCCAGTCCCAGTTCATCGATGATGGCTTGGGTGATTTGTTCCGGCGAGGGACCGATGTCGATCTCCATCGAAGGTTCGTCCCGCGCGGGTTCCTCGAGGTCGGCAAATTGGCTATCCAACAGGCTTGTGGGCATGAAATGCCCGTGCCGGGCCGCCATGCGCTCCCCGATCAGCTTCCTGGACCCCGCAAGGTAGACGAAAAGAACTCCCGCACCCCGGCGATCGAGCACATCGCGATAGGAGCGCTTCAACGCCGAACACGTGATGATGCCGTTCTTCCCGGCGTCGGTTTCCTTTTCGATCCAATCGGCGACTTTTTCCAGCCATGGCCAACGGTCCTCGTCGGTCAGCGGGTGCCCGGCATGCATCTTGTCCACGTTTGATTGCGGGTGAAGCTCGTCGCCCTCTTCGTAGTCCCAGCCCAGGTGCTTTGCCAGCAATTTGGCAACAGTGGTCTTGCCGCTGCTTGAGACCCCCATGAGAACCAATACCCGTGGATCGTCTGCAGCTGCCGCGCCCGTGTCGCCCATATGCCCATGATGGCACCGCGGGCCGCCAAAGTCAGCAGCTGTTTCCCGGAGTTTTTTCCCGGGCGCTACGTGCTGCGCCCCAGCGTCCGGGAGGTCGAATGTACCAATGCTTCCAACGGTCCGCGCCGGCCCGTGATCTTCACCACGAGCCCGAACACCAGGCAGGCAACGCAGTATCCGATGAACACCGTGATGTCCGCGGCATCCGCGCTCACCTCGCTCAACAGGTCAAGTGCCACCAGATGTCCGGCATAGAGGGTGAGCGTTGCCGCGCCGGCGCCGGTCAACGGCCACAGCAGCACCTCCCCGGCTTTGGAGAGCAACGCGGTCAGCGCCATGCACAGCAGCTGTGCGGCGCCAAGGGCCGCCAGTGCGCAGCCGGTCACATGCAATGCATCAAACGGGGCACCGGAATGCGGCGCCGAAACCCCGAGGAACCAGGGGGTGTCCATGGCCCCCTCAAGCCCCTGCCCCGTCACCAACCCCACCGAGAGCTCCCGGGACGGGGCCCCGGTCGCCAAGGCCAAGGACTTCAGCGCGCCTTCGGAGGCCAGCAGCCATCCAGAGAGCAGCTTTGTGCTAACCGCGAGCCCTGTGCCGCCCACCGCCAACGCCAGGGCGACCGGCCGGCGCCCCAGCGCCAGGCGGCCCACGCACAGCCCGGCCAGGATGAAACCGAACCAGATCACCAGCGGGTAGTAGCCGGTGACGAACACATCGGCGAGGAACACCGAGGGGGTTGCCAGATCCTGGGGCAGCGGGGAGGCGCCCAGCCGGAACAGCTCCATCGACCCGACGAGCCAGGGGCGCAGCAGGTAGAGGGCCAGCGGGGAGAGCAGCAGCCAGCCGGCGGCCCAGAACCCCAGGGTGCGGGCACCGGCGCCAAGGAAAGGGATCGCGAAGATGAACAGCAGTCCGTAGTGCACCAGGATCACCGCCACATGGGTCTCCAGCAGCCCCAACCCCAATCCCAGCACGAAGACCAGCAACGCCCGCACGGCCACCGAGCGGCGCACCTGCGCCAACCCGGCACCGCCAAGCCGCGATTGGCCGCCGGAAAGCAGGCCGAGCCCGACCCCGGACAGCAGTACGAACAGCGCGGAGGACCTCCCGGCAAAAAGCTCGGCCGCCCACGTGGATTCCGTTTCCCCGGCTTCGGTGGTGAGAGCAAGGGGCACGATGTGCACCGCAATCATGCCCAGGAGCGCGATCCCGCGTGCTGCGTCGACCCCGGCGAGGCGGGTGCCGATGCCGCTTCCGGCCCCGGGGGCGCTCCGTGCGCCGGCAACGGGGGAGGAGAAATGCGTCATCTTTACAGCCTAAATGCACAGGAGGAATCATCCCTTGGTGCGCTCAAAGTGTAACGTTGGTGTCATGGCTGAAACTGCGTTGCATACCCCGGGCAAGAACCACACCTTCGGAACCGTGCTCACCGCCATGGTGACCCCTTTCAAGGACAACGGGGAGGTCGACTATGTCTCGGCCGCGAAGCTGGCCAACAAGCTTGTCGACGAGGGCTGCGACGGGCTGGTCGTCACCGGAACCACGGGGGAGACCTCGACATTGACCGACCCGGAAAACGTTGAGATGTTCGCCACCGTGGTCAAGGCGGTCGGGGATCGTGCCAAGGTCTTGGCCGGTTCCACCACCAATGACACCGCGCACTCGATCAGGCTTTCCCTCGCCGCGAAGGACGCAGGGGTCCACGGCATCCTTGTCACCGCCCCGTACTACAACAAGCCTTCCCAGGCAGGTGTCATTGCCCACGTCGAGGCAATCATCGATGCAGTGCAGCTGCCGGTGATGCTCTATGACATCCCCGGACGCGCCGGCATTGCCATGGCACCGGAAACGATCATCGCCCTTGCCAAGAACCCTCTGGTCGTCGCACTGAAGGATGCCAAGGCCGACTACCAGTCGACTACCACCGTGCTGGCTAACACCGACCTGGACGTGTACTCCGGCGATGACGGACTGACCCTGCCGCTGATGGCCGCGGGCGCGGTCGGCGTGGTCTCGGTGAGCGCACACGTTGCCGCCGCCAAGTACCGCACCCTGGTCGACGCGATGCTCGCCGGGGACCTGGCCACCGCACGGGCCACGCACTTCGAACTCGACCCGATCCAGCGCGCCGTGATGGGCCATGCCCAGGGCGCCGTGACGGCAAAACACATACTTCACTGGCAGGGTGTCCTGCCGAACACCGTGGTCCGGCTGCCGCTTGTGGCACCGTCGGAAACGGAACTCGAATCCATCCGCACCGATTTGCGCGAGGGCGGATGGGAGCTCTAGAAAGGTAAGTAATTCATGACCGATTCCTCCAACGTGGGCACCGATACGGTGCTGCACAACCTTCCGCCGAAGCTTGACAAGGGAACCCTGCGCATCGTGCCGCTCGGTGGCCTGGGTGAGATCGGGCGGAACATGGCCGTCTTCGAAATCGACGGCAAATTGCTGATCGTCGACTGCGGGCTGCTCTTCCCCGAGGAGCACCAGCCCGGCGTGGACGTTATCCTGCCCGATTTCAGCTACATCAAGGACCGCCTCGATGACATCGTCGGCGTCGTGCTCACCCACGGCCACGAGGACCACATCGGTGCCGTACCGTACCTTCTGCGACTGCGCGCGGACATCCCGCTGATCGGCTCGCGCCTGACCCTCGCGCTGATCTCGGCGAAGCTGGAGGAGCACCGCATCAAGCCGGTGCTGCGCCAGGTAGCCGAGGGCGACGTCGAGACATTCGGCCCGTTCGAGACCGAATATGTGGCAGTGAACCACTCGATCCCGGACGCGCTTGCCGTCTTCATCCGCACCAGTGCCGGCTCCGTGCTACACACCGGTGACTTCAAGATGGACCAGCTGCCCCTGGATGGCCGCATCACCGACCTGCGCCACTTCGCCCGCCTGGCGGACGAGGGCGTGGATCTGTTCATGACCGACTCCACCAACGCGGACGTCCCCGGCTTCACCACCGCGGAAAAGGAAATCGGCCCGGTGCTCGAGGGCCTCTTCGGCCAGGCGCGCAAGCGCATCATCGTCGCCTCCTTCTCCTCGCACATGCACCGCGTGCAGCAGGTCATCGACGCCGCCCAGGTCCACGGCCGCAAGGTCGCCTTCATCGGCCGCTCGATGGTGCGCAACATGACGATCGCCGAGAAGCTTGGCTACCTGCACATCCCCGCCGGGATCCTGGTGGACATGAAGAACGTGGACAAGCTGCCGGACAACAAGGTGGTGCTGATGTCCACCGGTTCGCAGGGCGAGCCAATGGCTGCGCTCTCGCGCATGGCCACCGGCGACCACCGCATCCAGGTCGGCCCAGGCGACACCGTCATCTTGGCGTCCTCGCTGATCCCGGGCAACGAGAACTCGGTGTTCCGCGTGATCAACGGGCTGATGCGCCTGGGCGCGGACGTGATCCACAAGGGCATGGCCAAGGTGCACGTCTCCGGGCACGCCTCGGCCGGCGAGCTGCTCTACTGCTACAACATCGTCCAGCCGCTGAACGTGATGCCGGTGCACGGGGAAACCCGCCACCTGATCGCCAACGCGCGCCTGGCCGCCCAGTCAGGCGTCCCTGCCGAGAACGTGCTGCTCACCGAGGACGGCTCGGTCGTTGACCTCAAGGACGGCGTGGCCAAGTTGGTGGGCCAGGTCGACTGCGGGTTCGTCTACGTCGATGGCTCCAAGGTCGGCACCATCACCGACGAGGACCTCAAGGACCGCGTCACCCTGGCCGAGGAGGGCTTCATCTCGGTGATCTCGGTGATCAACCGCCAGACCGGCCAGCTGATCTCCGGACCGGAGATCCACGCCCGCGGCGTGGCCGAGGACGACTCGGTCTTTGACGAGATCAAGCCGAAGATCGCCCAGGCCATCGAGGAGGCCGTGCGCAACAACCCGGCGCACACCTCCGCGCAGCTGCAGCAGGTCGTGCGCCGGGTGATCGGTTCATGGGTTTCGCGCAAGCTGCGCCGCAAGCCGATGATCGTCCCGGTAGTGCTCGAGGCTTAGTCAGATAGCTCACAACACCTTGAGGGCCCCCGTCGTTCCGTGCCCTTGGCACGGTGCACCGGGGGCCCTCTTGCGTGTAAATCCGGGCTGCGGGCGCGGCTTCCCTGTAACCTAGGTGCTATGGCCACCAGTACTCCCTCCAAGAAACCCAAGGCTTCGGGCCGTTCCGCGGGCGGCTCCGGGGGCACTTCCAAGACCACCCGCAGCACCAAGGCAACCCCCGCACCGATCCAACACGACTTCCCGTTGCCGGTGCGCATGGTGCGCGCCGCCTGGATGGGCATCGCCCGCGTCGTTGCCGGGGCGTTCCGCAAGATCGGACGCGACGTGCACCCGCCCTACGAGGTGCGCCGCGACGGCACCGGGCTCTTCCTGGTCATTATCGCCATCATCATTGCCTCGGTGGAGTGGTGGGGATTGCGCGGGGTCGGCTGGTTTGGAGGGTTCGTGCATTCGGTTGCCGGGGGGACCTTCGGGTTCATGGCCACCTTGATGCCACCGATCCTGCTCATCGGCGCTATCAGGCTCTTTCGCTGGCCCGAGGAACACCGAGCGAACAACCGCGTGGGCATCGGCCTGGCCCTTGCCTCGATCGCCGGATCAGGGATCTGCCACGTCGCCGGGGGACTGCCCGGCATCGCCGCGCCCTTCGATCAGCTCTGGGCCGCCGGAGGGATGCTCGGGGCACTTGCAACGGTTCCGCTGGCCGGGCTGATCACCGGCCCCGGCGCTCTGGTGGTCATGATCGCCCTGGCCCTGCTGAGCCTGATGATTCTCACCGCCACCCCGTTCCGGCACATCCCCGCGCGTTTCCGCGAGGGCTACGAGAAGCTCATGGGACAATCCCCGCAGGACACGTACAGCGTCGGGGTGGACCTGGAATCCTCGGACCACGACCAGTCCTACCTCTACGACGAGGCCAAACCCGCCAAGAAGCCACGCAAGAAGATGCGGCTCTTTTCCAAGGACCGTGACGCCGAGGAACAGGCTGCCAGGGACTCCCAGGAGTACGCCCGGGACGTGGCCTACGACCAGGCAGTGATCACCGACGACTTCACCCGGGCTCCGGCACCGGGGGAGAATCCCGAGGAGCTGTACTCCGAGGGGGTCGACACCGCCCACGAGGAACCGGCGATCCGCCCGGGGATGCGCCGCCCCACCAAGGACGAGCGCGAACGGGCCGCCATCATGGACGCCGTTGGACTGGGCACCGAGCCCGAGGTCGATACCCAGGCCATGAGCGCCATCGATTTGTCCTCCTATGACGCCAACGCCACCATGGCTGTCCCGCACACCCCGGTGGCACAGGCAGCCCCGCTGCCCCCGATCCCGGCACGCACCGAACAGCTCCAGCTCTCCGGGGACGTAACCTACACCCTCCCGGCCTCGGACCTGCTGCCCGCGGGCCCGCCCTCGAAGGAACGCTCCGCGGCCAACGACGCGGTGGTCGCCGCGCTGACTGACACCCTTGACCAGTTCAAGGTCGATGCCAAGGTCACCGGGTTCTCCCGCGGGCCAACGGTCACCCGCTATGAGATCGAACTGGCCTCGGGCACCAAGGTCGAACGCGTGACCGCCCTGTCCAAGAACATCTCCTACGCAGTGGCCTCCTCGGATGTGCGCATCCTTTCCCCGATCCCGGGCAAGAGTGCGATCGGCATCGAGATCCCCAACGCTGACAAGGAAATCGTCGTGTTGGGCGACGTGCTGCGCAGCCACAACGCGCGCAAGTCCGAACACCCGATGGTCATGGGCGTGGGCAAGGACGTCGAGGGCGGCTTCGTCGTGGCGAACCTGGCCAAGATGCCCCACCTGCTGGTGGCAGGTGCCACCGGCGCGGGAAAATCCTCGTTCGTGAACTCGATGATCACCTCCATCTTGATGCGTGCGACCCCCGACGAGGTCCGGATGGTGATGGTGGACCCCAAGCGCGTGGAGCTCACCGCCTACGAGGGCGTTCCCCACCTGATCACCCCGATCATCACCAACCCCAAGAAGGCCGCCGAGGCGCTGCAGTGGGTGGTCCGGGAGATGGACACCCGCTACGACGACCTGGCAAACTTCGGGTACAAGCACATCGATGACTTCAACAAGGGCGTGCGCAACGGCAAGGCCGTTGCGCCCGAGGGCTCCAAGCGGATCATGAAGCCCTACCCGTACCTGCTGGTGATCGTTGACGAGCTCGCGGATCTGATGATGGTCGCACCGCGCGATGTCGAGGACTCGATCGTGCGCATCACCCAGCTCGCACGTGCCGCCGGCATCCACTTGGTGCTGGCCACCCAGCGCCCGTCCGTGGACGTGGTCACCGGGTTGATCAAGGCCAACGTGCCCTCGCGCATGGCCTTTGCCACCTCCTCGGTCACCGATTCACGCGTGGTGCTTGACCAGCCCGGGGCGGAAAAGCTGCTGGGCCAGGGCGACGCACTGTTCCTGCCGATGGGCACCTCCAAGCCCATGCGTGTCCAGGGTGCCTGGGTCACCGAGTCCGAGATCGCCTCGGTCGTCGAACACGTCAAGGGCCAGCTGAAGGCCGAATACCGCCATGACATCGCCGTGGAGGCACCCAAGAAGCAGATCGACGACGACATCGGAGATGACCTGGAGCTGTTGCTGCAGGCCACCGAACTGGTGGTGACCACGCAGTTCGGTTCCACCTCGATGCTCCAGCGTAAGTTGCGTGTGGGCTTCGCCAAAGCCGGGAGGCTCATGGACCTGCTCGAATCCCGCGGCGTCGTGGGGCCCTCCGAGGGTTCCAAGGCCCGCGACGTGCTGGTCAAGCCCGATGACCTGCCCGAGGTGCTCGCGGCAATGCGCGGGGACCAAGAAAGTGCGGGCGAGGCCGTGCCCACCGCGCAGGAGGCGGCGCTGGCGGAGAACGCGAACGCCAACCACTACGGCACCGACCTGGTCGCCGAGGACCTAGAGAACTACACGGAGGCCGTGGGGTACAACGACGGCGCCGAGGATCCGGGGTCGGAAGACGCCTGGAACCTTACCGGAAGGTAGCCTTGTAACGTGACTGAAACCCCTGCGAACCCGCCAGCTGCCCCCGTCCCGACCCTGAACATTGCCAACGTGCTCACCACGCTGCGCATCATCATGGTCCCGTTCTTTATTTGGGCCTTGGTCGCCGACGAGTCGCACTACGGGTGGATGCGCTGGGTGGCCGTGGCGATCTTCGCCGTGGCCATGTATACCGACAAGCTTGACGGGGACCTGGCCCGCAGCCGCGGACTGATCACCAACTTCGGCAAGATCGCGGACCCGATCGCCGACAAGCTGCTCACCGGCTCGGCCCTGGTGATGTTCTCGATCCTGGGCGAGCTTCCCTGGTGGATCACCACCGTGAT
Organism: Paeniglutamicibacter antarcticus; assembly: GCF_039544305.1. Taxonomy (NCBI): domain Bacteria; kingdom Bacillati; phylum Actinomycetota; class Actinomycetes; order Micrococcales; family Micrococcaceae; genus Paeniglutamicibacter; species Paeniglutamicibacter antarcticus. The sequence goes on along the minus strand of NZ_BAABLK010000091.1, from coordinate 66,436 downwards.
CCTGGTGCGCGAGTGGGGCATCACGCTGATCCGCTTCGCGGTCATCCGCTACGGGGTGATGGCCGCATCGCGCGGCGGCAAGCTCAAGACGGTGCTGCAGACCGCAGCGATCCTGCTCTACCTGCTGCCCTGGACCCATACCCTCTCCTGGCTCTGGGTCGTGGCGTTCATCGTGATGCTGCTGGCGCTGGCCATCACCGTAATCACCGGCCTGGACTATCTGAGCAAGGCCTGGGCGCTGCGTGCCTCCGCCACCAGCGGGGATACCCAACGCAGCTAGGCGCCAAGCACCCGTCCTAGCCGGCTGTCACCGAAACACCAAGGAAAGGCCAGCATCCATGAACGGTTCCCAGGTTCCCCTCCAGTGCGCGGCACGGGCGCGTGCCGTCGTCGCCTCCGCAACCGCGGCGCAGGTGACCCTGGCCACCGCGGAGTCGTTGACCGCCGGAATGATCGCCGCAGCCCTCGCCGAGGTGCCCGGCGCTTCGGCGGTGCTCAATGGCGGGGTCATCAGCTACGCGAACTCCGTGAAAACAGGTGTCCTGGGTGTGGACCCGGGTCTGCTGGAAACCAACGGATCCGTCGACGGGGAAGTCGCGCGGCAAATGGCTGCCGGGGCCATGGTGGCGTGCGGCGCCGACCTGGCGGTCTCGGCAACCGGGGTCGCCGGACCAGAAGCCCATGACGGCAAGGAGGTGGGCACCGTGTTCATCGGATACGCAAAGGCCACCGACAGCGGATTCACCGAGCACCGCTTTACCGGGGACCGGGCGGGGATCCGAGCCTTGAGCACCCTCGCGGCACTGGATTCGCTAGGTTCACACCTATTACCCAGCGACCGCACAGCTTAGTGGTGCATTGTTGCATTGAATCGTTTTGTGACAACATTGCGCATCGATTCACGGTTGCTGTGGAAAACGAACGCCGCTTATCGCTAAGGTGGGGGCGTGGGGAACAAAAAACGGCAATCGGTAGTTGTAACCCATGACGGGCACAAAACTGTAGCCCGCACCGAACGCCCCACAAGGCATTAGGACCGGAGAACAAAGGCAATGCACACGGTCAAACAACCAGTATCGGTAAACGGTGTGGTCCGTTGGCGCGATGTGGGCCTACAGAGCGAGGTCCGCCGAGGTAAAGAGGAGCGCAAGATGGTAGTCCTTCGACACGAAATCGGTGATGTACTTCGCGATGTTCGTCAACGCCAAGGACGTACCCTGCGCGAAGTTTCCCACAGCGCCCGCGTCTCACTCGGATATCTCTCCGAGGTCGAGCGTGGACAAAAGGAAGCTTCTTCCGAACTTCTCTCCTCGATTTGCGGAGCCCTTGAGGTCCCGCTTTCACTGATGCTCCGCGAAGTCAGTGACCGCGTCGCCCTCGCCGAAGGCATCACCATCCCCGATACGGTCCCCGTGGACCTCACCAGCGAATTCGCTGGCGACTACCCGGTAGAACTCGACAAGCGTCTGACCCCCAGCCGCTAACACAACGACATCCGGATATCCAGTGGTGTACCTGGTTTCCGCGCAATCGGCCCCATGCCCGTACTCCTGGTCCTCGAGACCAGGAAGCCGGCACGGGGCTTTTGCGCTTAATGCCCCAAGGTTCCTATGGCACAATTGCCAACGTGCGATTGAGTGATTTCTGGCGTCTGATGGACGATGAGTTCGGTGCGGGCTATTCCCGCACATTGGCAACCTCCTTGGTGCTTTCCGAGGTCGGGGGCCTGACGGCTGCCGAGGCCTTGAACAAGGGTGTCGCGCCGAGGGCGGTGTGGCGGGCGATGTGCAAGATGCAGGACGTTCCCGCGGAGCGCTGGCTTGGCCGCGACATTGCGGCCAAGGACGAATAACTAACCTCCTTGGCAACGAACCCTGACCCTGTTCGAATATCTGTTCGGAAGAGTGTAGTGTTCAAGGTGAAGATTCGTTCGGCGTCTGTTGTGGGTTATGCACAGTGTGAGCGCCCGAAATCCAAAGTGTCGGCCACCGGTCGTACGCTCAGGAACAGACAAAGAGCAACGGCCCCGCAAGGGCCTCAAACAACCGAGGTGAATGATGGCCGCAAATAATCGTGAAAAGGCCCTCGAAGCTGCACTCGCGCAGATCGACAAGGCGTACGGCAAGGGATCGATCATGCGATTGGGCGATGACACCCGGGCGCCGATTGCCACCATTCCTACCGGCTCGGTGGCCCTGGACATCGCTTTGGGCATAGGCGGGCTGCCACGCGGCCGCGTCGTGGAGATCTACGGACCCGAGTCCTCGGGTAAGACAACGTTGGCCCTGCACGCCGTCGCCAGCGCACAGAAGCTCGGCGGCATCGCCGCATTCATCGATGCCGAGCACGCCCTTGATCCCGAATACGCCAAGAAGCTCGGCGTCGACACCGACGCATTGTTGGTCTCCCAGCCCGATACCGGCGAGCAAGCCCTGGAAATCATGGACATGCTTGTGGGTTCCGGGTCGGTCGACATCATTGTGATCGACTCCGTGGCAGCACTGGTGCCACGCGCCGAAATCGAAGGCGAAATGGGCGACAGCCACGTTGGTCTTCAGGCCCGTTTGATGAGCCAGGCGTTGCGCAAGATCGCCGGACGTCTCTCGCAGACCAACACCACCGCGGTCTTCATCAACCAGCTGCGCGAGAAGATCGGTGTTTTCTTCGGCAGCCCGGAAACCACCACGGGCGGCAAAGCCCTGAAGTTCTATGCCTCGGTGCGTATCGATGTGCGCCGGATCGAAACACTGAAGGAAGGCACCAACGCGGTCGGCAACCGCACACGTGCCAAAATCGTGAAGAACAAGATGGCACCGCCGTTCAAGCAGGCCGAATTCGATATCATCTACGGCCACGGAATTTCGCGCGAAGGCAGCCTCATCGATATCGGCGTGGATAACAACCTGGTGAAGAAGTCCGGTGCTTGGTTCACCTATGACGGTGACCAACTAGGCCAGGGCAAGGAAAACGCACGCAAGTTCCTGCGCGACAACCCGGATTTGGCCAACGAGCTCGAACGCCAGATCCTCGAGAAGCTTGGAATCAACCAAGAGCCCGAGGTAGACGGCGGGGATACGTTGCGCGTGGTCGAGGGATCTTAATCCAGTGAGTACCACCAAAGGCCAAGGCGGTTCGTCCGGTTCCCCGCAAGGGACCGGACGGCCGCTTTGGTCGTTTCCGGTTGATGGCAATTCCGGTTGGGGTGACCCCACTGCCATGCCGGCCTGGGCCGACGCCGAGGTGGCCGCGGAAGCGCCAACCCCGGAGGAGTCGCCGGGGCCTCTCGATGCCAAGCAGGCCTTCGGGGAACGCTCGGGGCGTGCAGGACACATCCCGGCTCGCAGTACGAAGCGCGAATCCGGCTCGCGCGGTCGGAGCCAGTGGGGCAGCAGCCCACGATCAAGCACCAAACGGTCTGCGGAGAGGCCCCCGCGGGCCCGCAGCACTAAGCCCAAGGTGCCCGCCGACCCCGTCGAGCTGAGCGATGAGGAATACGCCACCAAGGGGCGGGCAATATTGCTGCGCCAGCTCACCGCTTCCTCGAAGAGCCGTGCGCAATTGAAGACCAAGCTGTTGGAAAAGGAAATTCCCGAGCACATCGCTGAGGAACTGCTTGAACGCTTCGAGGAGATCCTGCTCGTGGACGACGAGGCATTCGCCGAAGGCTGGGTACGCGCCCGTGCACGCAGCCGCGGGTTGGCACGCTCGGCGATCCGCCGCGAATTGCGCGAGAAGGGCATCGATGGGGACATGGCCGAAACCGCACTCGAGCAGCTCGACGATGACAGTGAGGAAGCCACCGCCCGCGAGCTTCTCGAACGCAAGCTCAGGGCTCCCTCGATGTGGGTCGACAAGGAGAAGAGCGTCAGAAGGCTGGTGGGAATGCTCGCCCGCAAGGGTTACGCGCCCTCCATGGCCTTCCGTCTGGTCAACGAGGCCTGGGACGAACGTTTCGGACCGGACGCGGAGCACTAGACCCCGATCGTCGTCTTGGCGATCCCGCTACCGTGATTAGGTACCCTTGAGGAGTGACTGCGAGCATTTCAATTCCCCAAAAGCAAGAACTGGCCGATTCGACACGCACCTATGAGGTGCGGACCTACGGGTGCCAGATGAACGTCCACGATTCCGAGCGCCTGGCAGGGTTGCTGGAAGACAGCGGACTGACCGAACGGCCCGGCGACGAGGTCGCCGACGTGGTGGTTTTCAATACCTGCGCCGTGCGTGAAAACGCCGACAACAAACTTTACGGAAATCTAGGCATGCTCGCCCACATCAAGGAAGGGCGCCCTGGGATGCAGATCGCCGTTGGTGGCTGCCTGGCCCAGAAAGACCGCGAGACCATCCTGCGCAAGGCGCCCTGGGTGGACGTGGTCTTCGGAACCCACAACATCGGGTCGCTGCCGGCACTGCTGGAGCGTGCCCGGCACAACAACGAAGCCCAGCTCGAGATCCTCGAGTCCCTCGAGGTCTTCCCCTCGACGTTGCCGACCAAGCGCGACTCGGTGCATTCGGGATGGGTGTCTATCTCCGTGGGCTGCAACAACACCTGCACCTTCTGCATCGTCCCTTCGCTGCGAGGCAAGGAACGCGACCGGCGCCCCGGTGAGATCCTCGCCGAAATCGAGGCCCTTGTCGCCGATGGAGTCATCGAAGTGACACTGCTAGGCCAAAACGTGAACTCCTACGGAGTAGAATTCGGCGACCGGTTGGCTTTCGGCAAGCTGCTGCGAGCCTGTGGAAAGATCGAGGGACTCGAACGGCTGCGCTTCACCAGCCCCCATCCGGCGGCTTTCACCGACGATGTCATCGAAGCCATGGCTGAAACCGACAATGTCATGCCCCAGTTGCACATGCCGCTGCAATCCGGTTCGGACAAGGTACTTAAGGACATGCGCAGATCCTACCGATCACGGAAGTTCCTGGGGATCCTGGAAAAGGTCAGGGAACTGATCCCGCACGCGGCCATCACCACCGACATCATCGTGGGTTTCCCCGGCGAAACCGAAGAAGACTTCCAAGCCACCTTGGATGTCGTTGAAGCCTCGCGTTTCTCCAGTGCCTACACCTTCCAATACTCCAAGCGCCCGGGCACCCCGGCAGCCGAGCTGCCCGACCAGCTGCCCAAGGCCGTCGTCCAGGAACGCTACGAGCGGCTGACCGAATTGCAGGACAGGATTTGTGCCGAGGAGAACGCCAAGCAGGTCGGACGCACCGTCGAAGTGCTGGTCACCGAACATGCAGGGCGCAAGGCAGCCCAGACCCAGCGGCTCACCGGGCGCTCCACCGATCAGCGCCTGGTTCACTTCTCTATCCCCAAAGGCGGAGAAACTCCGCGGCCAGGGGACCTGGTGACCGTGCCGGTGACCGGTTCCGCGGCCTTCCACCTAGTCTCGGACCCCGATTCGATTGGACGGTACACGGTGCGGCGTTCGGCCGCAGGTGATGCCTGGGATCGCGCGCAGGCCGATTCCTGCGGTACCGGCACGGCAGGGACCTCGGCCAAGGTCGGAGTCTCGCTGGGCATGCCTACGCTTCCGGCACGCAAGTAAGCCGCCGTCGAATGGCACTTCCGGTGATTGCCGTCCTGGGACCAACCGGAACAGGCAAGTCCGACCTCTCCATCGCCCTGGCCCAGGAACTTGGCGGGGAGATCGTCAATGCCGATGCGTTGCAGTTCTACCGAGGCATGGACATCGGCACCGCCAAGCTGCCGGTCCATGAGCGAGGTGGCATACCCCACCACCTGCTGGACATCATGGACGTGCGCCAGGAGGCGAGCGTCGCCCGTTTCCAGAAGGACGCCAGAGAGGCATTCGAGTCGATCCGTGAACGTGGCGCGGTGCCCATCCTCGTCGGCGGCTCGGGCCTGTACGTGCGTGCGGCCCTTGACGAGATCGATTTCCCTCCGACAGACGCCAACGTGCGTAGGCGGATCGAAGCGGAGGCCGCCGCAACGGGAATCGGTTCCCTCGCCGAGCGGTTGGCTGCGGTCGACCCTATTTCAGCGGCAAGGAACCTGGATGACCGGAGGCTTATCCGCGCCTTGGAAGTCCACGAAATCAGCGGCAAGCCGTTCAGTTCCTTCATGCCCCAGCGCAAATACCACTCCCCAGCCATCCAAATCGGCCTGGACATGGACCGCACCCTGCTCCATGCGCGATTGGCCTCCCGTGTGGGCACCATGGTCGAGCTCGGGCTGCTTGACGAAGTCCGCCGGCTCGATCGCGAAGGCCTGCGCGAAGGGAAGACCGCTTCGCGTGCCATCGGATATGCACAATTTCTGGCGGCTCTCGACGGGACGATGTCCTTCAAGGAAGCAACGGAAAAGACCGTCATCGCCACGCGGCAGTTTGCCCGGCGCCAAGTCACATGGTTCGGAGCCGACAAACGGGTCTCCTGGTTCAACCCCGTCTCCGACTCGATGATGCCCGGGGTCCTGGCGCGAATCAAGGAAACCGCGAAATAGCTTCGGACAATTCACGGCACGTAGAGTTGGGCACATGAGCACCACCGATCACACCATGGAACCCACCGACCTTCAATCGGCCGTAGGCAGGCTCAACTATGCCAAGGGACACGGGACGGGAAACGACTTCATCCTAGTCTCCGACCCAGAGAACCAACATGATCTTGGCCAGCGCCAGGTCGCAGCACTGTGCGACAGGCACCGGGGCATAGGCGGCGACGGACTGATTCGCGCCGTTCCCTCGGACACGCTGCCAGAGGGACGCAAGATCCTGGAAATCCGGCCCGATGCCTACTGGTTCATGGACTACCGCAACGCAGATGGAACGATCTCGGAAATGTGCGGCAACGGTGTGCGTGTCTTCGTCCATTTCCTGCTCAAGGAACAGCTCGTGGACCTGCCCGTCGGTGGCCAACTGCCCGTCGGCACGCGCGCAGGCCTCAAGGTCGTGACGCGGCTCGAAGATGGCTACGCCGTGGACATGGGCCCCTGGGAGTTCGTCCACGCACAGGCAGCCCAGGAGAACGGGTTGGATTCCATCGTGTCCACGGCCAAACTGGACAAGGCCCGCGGCGCGTTGAGCGTCTCGGTGGGCAACCCGCACACGGTGGTGGCGGTTGCCACCGCCGCGGAGCTGGACAACCTTGATCTCTCAACAGCACCGGAAGTCGAGCCGACAACCCGGAACGGCACGAATGTAGAGTACGTATTGGTCGAAGGGGCCGTGTTGGACGAAGACCGCGCCGTGCTTCGGATGCGCGTCCACGAACGCGGGGTCGGAGAAACGCTCTCCTGCGGCACGGGTGCCTGCGCCGCAGTCATCGCTACCCGGCACTGGGCCCAGGGCAATGCCGCTGGGCAATGGACGGTGCAGGTGCCGGGAGGGGAGCTGAGGGTGGGATTCGCCATCGCCGAAAGCGGCCAGGAACACGTGATTCTCAGCGGTCCGGCGGTCCTGGTTTCCCGTGGTGAGGTTCTGGGCAGCTAGAAGCGCACCGAAGCATCAGGAAGTTTCAGGACGTCCCACATGCAGGATCCGGAAGGCCTTGTCGGTTGATACCCGTTCAATGGTCCATTCCGGGGGCATCACGGTGCCCAGCCACTTCTGCAGGGAATCGGCACCCAGGTTCTTTTGCACGACCAGCCACGCATTGCCGCCCGGTGCCAAGCGGGGCAACCACAGAAGCAGCAACTCGTGCAGCGCTTCCTTGCCGATCCGGATCGGTGGATTGGACCAAATGGTGTTGTAGCTGATCAAGGGGTCAACCTCCCCGGGCAGCGCGACCACCACGTTCTTCAGCCCAAGGGACACCGCGTTGTCCCGGGTGAGCCCAAGGCTGCGTTCATTGACGTCGACCGCGTAAATTGTTGCCTCCGGTGAGGCCAGTCCCATCGAAAGTGCGATCGGTCCCCATCCGCAACCGATGTCCAGGAGGTTGCCTTGGGAATCCGGTGCCGGAACACCACGCAAAAGAACCGCGGTTCCCTTGTCGATGCGGTCAGGACTGAAGATGCCGCCGGAGGATTTCAGCCTGCGTGTGGCACCGCCCAATTCGACGCTGATGTCGCGCCGTTTCTCGGGAGTGGAAGGCTGTGCGCTGAAATAATGGTCCGGGCTCATGTTGGCAGGTTAACCGCCTGCGGGTGACAAACCCAAACTCGGCCCCCGATTCGGGCCCCCAACCGACTGTGAGATACATCAAGGCGCGCAGCCGGATGAAGTGATAGAGTTTTCCCTATGACTAAGCTGTAAGACGCACTAAACCCACGAATGTGCCGCGTCCTTCCCACCGAGCCTTTGGCTCCGTGAGGCCAAGTAGACCAACAACGGGCCATGCTGTGTACCGCCGAATAGTCACTCCTTGATTCAAGCCTCGAGGAAACCACCCCATTTTCTCGTACCCGGGCTGACAGGAAGCCTGGCAGGGCAAAGCCGGGTTCCGGAGCATACGCGTGACGTGGCCCAATACAGCCGCAGCCCATGCACCCGTGAGCGATCGCATCACCCGCGGTCCCGGACCAAGTAACCAGGGCGGACCGTCCCCGTACGGAGCCCAGCAAGGACCAACCATGCAAACACCCCACGTACCTCACCCCCAAGAAGGCCAATCCACCGGCGAAGACGCATCTGTCGGCCCGGGGCACTATTCTGGAATACAGCAAGCAAAGGGGAACATGACCAATCCACAGCCCAGCGGCCCGCAGGACAACGAGATGGACGACGCACAGCTTCAGTCCGCCATCGAACGGATCCTTGCCAGCGACGCTGCCGCAGCCAGCAAAAGCACACACTTTGGCGCTCCCGAGGATGAAGGCATCCTCGCAGGCCGTGCCCAGGCGCTGAGCAGGCTCACCGACGAGCACACCTCATTCGACGGGGACCAGGACGAACTTGAAGCCAGAAGGGGGCTTCGCCGATCGGCAAGCCTGTCCACCGAGCTCGAGGACGTCACCGAGGTTGAAAACCGGCAGCTGCGCCTCGAACGTGTGGTTTTGGCAGGCATCTGGAACGAAGGCACGGCCGAAGACGCCGAGAACTCGCTCAGGGAACTGGCGGCACTGGCCGAGACCGCAGGCTCGGAAGTCCTTGACGGCATGGTCCAACGCCGTGCAAAGCCCGATGCAAACACCTATCTAGGTTCCGGCAAGGCCATGGAACTGCGAGACATCGTTTCAGCCACCGGGGCAGACACCGTCATCATCGACACCGAACTCGCGCCCTCCCAACGTCGCGCCCTCGAAGACGTAGTCAAAGTGAAGGTCATCGACCGCACCGCCTTGATCCTTGACATCTTTGCACAGCACGCAAAAAGCCACGAGGGCCGCGCGCAGGTGGAATTGGCCCAACTCGAATACCTCCTGCCGCGCCTGCGCGGTTGGGGTGAATCGATGTCACGCCAGGCAGGTGGCCGCGTGGGCACCGCCGGTGGCGGCATCGGCTCGCGTGGTCCCGGCGAAACAAAGATCGAAATGGACCGCCGGCGCATTCGCGACCGCATGGCCAAGCTGCGCAAGGAAATCAAGGGAATGCTTCCGGCCCGGGAAACCAAGCGCGCCAATCGCAAGCGCAACATGGTTCCCTCGGTGGCCATTGCCGGATACACCAACGCCGGGAAGTCCTCGTTGCTCAACCGGCTCACCCACGCCGGGGTCCTTGTCGACAACACGCTGTTTGCGACGCTGGATCCCACCGTCAGGCAAGCCGAAACCAGCGACGGGTTGACCTACACGCTGGCGGACACCGTCGGGTTCGTGAAATCGCTGCCCACCCAACTGGTCGAGGCCTTCCGCTCCACGCTGGAGGAAGTGGCCGACGCCGATCTGATCCTGCACGTGGTGGATGCCTCGCACCCGGACCCCGAAGGCCAGATCCAGGCGGTCCGTGAGGTTTTCAACGATGTTGACGCCCGCGGCATCCCCGAGATCATCGTTTTGAACAAGGCTGACGTGGCCGATCCCTTCGTGGTGGAACGCCTGCGCCAGCACGAGCCCAACCACGTCATCGTCTCGGCACGTACCGGCGAAGGCATCGAGGAACTGCTGGCGAAAATCAGTGATGCAATTCCGCGGCCGGATGTCCAACTAGAATTGATGATTCCCTATGATCGAGGCGACGTGGTCAACAGGCTCCACGGCGCCGAGGCCGAGATCCTGGCCATCGAGCACACCGAAGTGGGAACCCGCATGATGGTCAAGGTCCGCGAAGGCTTGGCCGCAGAAGTGGAGCAATTTAGTATTCATGGCTGAGGAATCAGAGGTCATCGACCTATTGGACACCGCAGTGTCCACCATGGGCGGGCAAAACCGGCCGGGGCAACACGAAATGGCCCGACAGGTCGTGCGCGCCATGGAAAGTGGTGAACACTTGCTCGTGCAGGCAGGAACCGGCACGGGCAAGTCGATGGCCTATCTGGTTCCGGCACTTGCCCACGCTCTTGGATCGGAGAAGCCGGTGGTGATTTCCACCGCAACCCTGGCCCTGCAGGCGCAGATCGTTGGGCGCGATGTGCCTCGGCTGCTTTCCTCGCTGAAGGACAAACTGCCGCGGGAGATGGACGTCGCCCTGGTCAAGGGCCGTTCCAACTACGTGTGCCAGTACAAGCTCGGGGGCGGGTACCCCGACGATGACGAAGGCGCATTGTTTTCGATGGACTCCGGCACCCCCGTTGCTGGTGGCTCAAGCGATGGGCCCAACTCCGCGTTGGGCCAGGAAGTGGTGCGGCTCCGGGAATGGGCAGAGCGCACCAACACCGGGGACCGGGACGACATCAGCCCCGGAGTCAGTGACAAGGCCTGGCGCCAGGTCTCGGTCAGCGCCATGGACTGCCTGGGTGCGCAAAAGTGTCCCATGGCCGCCGAGTGCTTCAGCGAGTTGGCTCGTTCCCGGGCAGCGGACGCCGACGTGGTGATCACCAATCACGCAATGCTGGCCGTCTCGGCCTTCGAAGGCCTCGCAGTACTGCCGGATTTCGACACCGTCATCATTGACGAAGCCCACGAGCTGCAGGACAGGGTGACCAGTTCGGTGACGCGGCCCCTGTCGGTGACCATGGTCCAGACAGCAGCCTCGGCCGCGCGCAAGCACTGCTCGGTCAGCGTCGACGCGCTGAACCAGGGGGCCAAGGCACTGGCCCGGTCCCTCGAAGGCGTTCCCACCGGACTCATGGCCAAGGGACTGAACGAGGAACAGCAATCGGCGCTCAACCAGATCTCCGAGGCCGCGCGGGTGGTGCTCTCCGATTCCAAGGCCGAAGCCAATGCACCGGCTGACGGCGGTCGCCAGATGGCACGCTCCCAGGTGATGTACCTGGTGGAGCAATGCAACAAGATGCTTGAGATGACCGAGGAGCGCGAAGTCATCTGGGCCTCCAGGCCCGGCCATTTCTCTGCGGGGGAGGGATACGTGCAACCTGACGAGTCCACCCAGCCGACCCTGAACGTGGCCCCGCTCTCGGTGGCCGGAAAGCTTCGGGAGGGCCTCTTCGACGGCCGTACCGTGATTCTCACCAGTGCAACACTGGCCATCGGCGCGGCCTTCGAGCCGGTTGCGGGCACCTTGGGGCTGGTCGGGGACGGGGCGCCGACCTGGAACGGTGTCGATGTGGGAAGCCCCTTTAACTATCCCAAGCAAGGCATCTTGTATGTCGCCAAGCACCTGCCCAAACCAGGGCGCCAGATGTCGCAAGAAACACTATGCGAGATCGAGGATTTGATCAACGCCTCCGGCGGAGGGGCGCTGGCACTGTTCACTTCGCGCCGGGCGGCCGAGGATGCCGCCGAGATCCTGCGGGCGCGGCTGGATATCCCAATCCTGTGCCAGGGCGAATCGAGCATGAAGGCCCTTGTCGACCAGTTCTCCGCCGAGCCGGACACCTGCTTGTTTGGCACGATGACGTTGTGGCAGGGAGTGGACGTGCCCGGCAACGCCTGCCGGTTGGTCATCATCGACAAAATACCCTTCCCGCGCCCCGATGACCCGCTGTCCTCGGCACGCAGCCGTGATGTCGCCAAGCACGGTGGCAACGGGTTCATGGCAGTGGCCGCGAGCCACGCTGCTGTGCGTCTGGCGCAGGGGGCGGGACGTCTGATCCGCTCGGTAAATGACAAGGGCGTGGTCGCCGTGCTTGATTCACGTTTGGCCACCGAGCGGTACGGAACATTCCTGCGGGCGTCGTTGCCGCCACTGTGGGCCACCCCCGACAAACCCACGGTTATTGCGGCCCTTGAAAGGCTCGCCGAAGGCTAGGTTGGTCTTGCCATCTCCTGCTTCGTGGAGGACGTACGCCCCTGAGGAGCGAAATACCAGAGGGCCGGTCAAGTTGACCGGCCCTCTGGTATTTGCGGGGGGATGTGTTCCTGGGTGCGTTCCTAGATCGAACGCATGACCGATACGACCTTGCCCATCACCGTGGCGGAATCGCCCAGGATCGGTTCGTAGCGGGAGTTCTGAGGCAAGAGCCATGTATGGCCGTCCCGCTGCCGGAAAGTCTTTACTGTGGCCTCGTCATCGAGAAGTGCCGCGACGATGTCTCCGTTGATTGCTGTAGGTTGGCGCCTGACAACCACCCAGTCGCCATCGCAAATGGCGGCGTCAATCATCGAATCTCCGCTGACTTTGAGCATAAAAAGTTCTCCGTGTCCCACCAACTGGCGCGGGAGGGCGAAAACGTCTTCCACAGCCTGGTCGGCGAGGATTGGTCCACCGGCGGCGATGCGCCCTACCAATGGCACCATCGCGGTGTCCGCAGAGGTTGTCAGCTCGGAGACGTTCATTCCGTTCGCTGCCTTGAGCTCCGTACCGCCCTCTACCAACTGCAGCTTTGATTCTCCCTTGAGCTGGAGCGGAAGCAGGATCTCCATGGCGCGGGGCCGACGTGGATCGCGGCGGATATAGCCGAGCTTCTCGAGTTGGCTGAGCTGGTGGGTCACGCTCGAAAGGCTCGCGAGCCCAACGGCATCCCCGATTTCCCGCATCGACGGCGGGTAGCCATTGGTACTTACGGAACGTTGGATGGTCTCGAGGACCTTTTTCTGGCGAATCGTCAGACTCTTCGCGTCGCGTCGAGGGGTTCGTTCTTCGGTCGTCATTGTCAGTGCCTCATCCCGATCATCGCGGGGTGCCCGCGCGTGCCGCAAATTGTAGGTGTGTGTTGATGTAGTAAATACATCGCTTCACGACTCCAAGCTTAGTAGATAAAGACACTACTTTCAAAGATTTGTTCGAACATATATGGACACGTGTCGTCGAAAGGTGCTAGAAATAACCTACGCACTACGAACATATCTTCGAAAGATTTGTACTAATAACAGTCTCCTGTTCGAGTCTGGGCCACATGCCCTCGTCGAACAAGTGAATTCAGAGGAAAGGCAAAGACATGGCAAGCACTGCTCTCTCGGCCCCGCTCCACCTAATTACGTCCCCCGACTACATCCCTGCTCCGCGTTCAGCACAGGGAAACGAATCCGACCTCGCTCCTTTGCGACTTACCCGCCGCGGCAAGTTCGTGATTATTGGACTACCAATCTTTCTTATCAGCGTCGTGGCATTGATGCTCCTGGGCGTATTCCTGTCACCCGCGAATGCCTCGGACGTGAACCCGGTTGGCGTTGACGCCTTAAGCGTCACCGTCATCGAGGGGGACACCCTCTGGGGATTGGCTCGTGAATTTGCCCCGCAGCTCGAACCCCGCGATGCCGTGCAGCAGATCGGTGATCTGAACAACCTCAACAGCTCGGTACTGCAGCCGGGAGCGGAACTCTTCGTTCCCATCGGAAGCTGAAGATTGTTAACCCAAAGGGTGCGGAACTACGCTGCACCTCCGCATTGCTAACGGATTATGACCCTTGGTGCCGGCGCTGATTCTTGGAGGGCGGGAAGCCACCGTAGACTTGAGCGGTGAATGAACGGCTAAATCGCCTGGCAAATCTGCCCCTGCGAGAGAATCTCCAAGGTCTCAAACCCTACGGTGCACCACAAATTGACGTACCCATCCAGCTGAACGTCAATGAAAACACTCATCCGCTTCCCGCCGAGGTCCATCGGGCGATTGTGGAAGAAGTCTCTGCAGCGGCCGTTGGCCTGAATCGTTACCCCGACCGTGAGTTCACCGAACTACGCGAGCGACTGGCCGCTTACCTTGGCCACGGACTGGAAGCGGACAATGTCTGGGCGGCCAACGGCTCCAACGAGGTCCTCCAGCAAATACTGCAGGCCTTCGGAGGTCCAGGACGCACCGTCATGGGATTCCCTCCCACTTACTCCATGTATCCGCTGCTGGCTTCCGGAACCGACACCACCTACGTGGCCGGGGTTCGCACCGAGTGCTACGGGCTTTCCGCAGCCGACGCCGCGGTCCAGGTACGCGAGACTGCGCCGAACATCGTCATGCTGTGCTCACCGAACAACCCAACCGGCACTGCGCTGGGTCTGGATGTCGTTGAGGCCGTCTACGAAGCCGGGGAAGCAAGCCACGCGATCGTGATCGTGGACGAGGCCTACGCGGAATTCGCCCATACGGGAACGGCCTCGGCGCTCTCGCTGCTGCCGGGGCGTGAGCGGCTGATAGTTTCGCGCACCATGTCCAAGGCCTTTGCCTTGGCCGGTGCCCGCCTGGGCTACCTTGCCGCAGCGCCTGAAGTCACCGACGCCATTCGGCTGGTCCGCCTGCCGTACCACCTCTCGGCGATCACCCAGGCAACAGCGAACGCCGCGTTGAAACACGTCGATGCACTGCTGGCCAACGTCGAGGCAATCAAGGTCCAACGTGACCGTATCGTCAACGAACTGACCCGCATGGGGCTGGAGCCAGCTTCCAGCGACTCCAATTTCGTCTTCTTCGGCGGACTTGCGAACCCCAAGGCCATTTGGGAAGGCCTGTTGGAAGCGGGGGTCATCATCCGCGATGTAGGGATTCCGGGCCACCTGCGGGTCACCGCTGGCACCGAGGCCGAGACCACCGCGTTCCTGGTTCGTCTCGAGGAACTGCTCCATCAGGGTCCTCACACGCTCTAGGGCTAAACTTGACACAGTGGCGCTAACCGCCGGCACGGAGGATTCCACCTCCAGAACCCGGGACCCATCGCAGTCACTGTCCGCCATCCCCACTCTCAACGCCTGATCCAAAGGAATGTGCATGTCTGCCGAACTACTCACGGGTCGTCGCGCTCGCCTCGAACGCGTCACCAGCGAGTCCTCCGTCTTTGTCGAACTCGATCTGGACGGCACCGGCCGCTCCGAAATCAGCACCAGCGTCCCGTTCTACGACCACATGCTGACCGCGCTGTCGAAGCACTCGCTGATCGACCTCACCGTGCGTGCTACCGGCGACGTCCACATCGACGCCCACCACACCGTCGAAGACGTAGCCATCACCATTGGCGAGGTGCTGCGCACAGCACTGGGCAACAAAGCCGGGATCCGCCGCTTCGGCGAAGCCACCGTCCCGCTGGACGAAGCGCTGGCCAACGCCGTCGTTGATATCTCCGGCCGGCCCTACCTGGTGCACGGCGGGGAACCCGCAGGTCAGGAGTACCACCTCATCGGCGGACACTTCACCGGTTCGCTGACCCGCCACATCTTTGAATCGCTGACTCTTCACGCACAGATCTGCCTGCACATGACAGTGATCGCCGGCCGCGACCCGCACCACATCGTCGAGGCCCAGTTCAAGGCCCTTGCCCGGGCGTTGCGCCAGGCAGTGGAACCGGACCCGCGCATCGGCGATGCCATTCCTTCCACCAAGGGCGCGCTGTAGATGGCAGCGAAGACCGTCACGGTCCTGGACTACGGATCGGGCAATGTCCGATCCGCGGTCAGAGCCCTCGAAGCCGCCGGTGCACAGGTAAAGCTCTCGGCCAAGCCCGAGGACATCGCCGAATGCGACGGGCTCTTTGTTCCCGGGGTGGGCGCGTTCGCCGCGGTCATGCAGGCGCTCAAGGACGTCGGGGCGATACGTTGGATCGGACGCCGAATCGCTGGGGGCCGACCGGTCCTCGGTGTTTGTGTCGGACACCAGGTCTTTTTCGATGAAGGAGTGGAACACGGGATACGCACCCCGGGACTGGGCGAATGGCCTGGCACCGTGGAGTTGCTCAAGGCCCCTGTCATCCCGCATATGGGGTGGAACACCGTCACACCGCCCGAAGGAAGCAAGCTTTTTGCCGGGATCGAGAACGAACGCTTCTACTTCGTGCATTCCTACGCCGTACAGGAATGGAACTTCGAGGTCGCCCAACCGAAGATGACCCCGCCACAGGTCACTTGGGCCGAGCACGGGGTCCCTTTCATCGCGGGCATCGAAAACGGTCCGCTGTGCGCCCTGCAGTTCCACCCGGAGAAGTCCGGGGATGCGGGTGCTCGCTTGCTGCGCAACTGGTTGGAGACCCTCTAGATCATGTGGTCAGTCATTCTCATGGGCGTCGCCGGTATCCTGGGCGGCGGGGCGCTGTCCATGCGCCAGCAACGCGCACACATCTCCTGGATCATCACCGCATGGGCGCTAGCAGGTGTGGCGCTCTTCGGAGCCTACGTCCTCACGCTTTAACCACAGGCCGGCGGGCATGTTTTGCTGCCCAGCCGAGCGCCGACACAGAACCTAAGGATCGATCATGACAGAGAACAAAAACAGCATCCTGGAATTGCTGCCCGCCGTTGATGTGGCCGACGGCGAAGCCGTGCGCCTGGTCCAGGGCGAGGCCGGAAGCGAAACCGGATACGGAGATCCGCTCGAGGCGGCCCTGTCGTGGCAGAACGCCGGTGCCGAATGGGTGCACCTGGTTGACCTCGATGCTGCCTTTGGCCGTGGCCACAACACCGAGATCCTCGGACGCATCGCCAAGGAACTGAGCATCAAGGTTGAGCTCTCCGGCGGCATCCGCGACGATGAATCCCTCGAGCGCGCCCTCGAGTTCGGGGCGACCCGAGTGAACCTGGGGACCGCAGCCCTGGAAAACCCCGAGTGGACCGCCCGTGCCATCGCCCGTCACGGGGACAAGATCGCAGTGGGCCTCGACGTGCGCGGCACCACGCTCTCTGGCCGCGGCTGGACCAAGGAAGGCGGGGACATCTGGGAAGTCCTGGCGCGGCTCGAAGAGGCCGGCTGCGCGCGCTACGTGGTCACGGACGTGACCAAGGACGGAACACTGCGCGGACCCAACGTCGAACTGCTGGCCGAGATGTGCAAGCGCACCTCCAAGCCAGTGATCGCATCCGGCGGAATCTCAAGCCTTGAGGACCTGCGCGTCTTGCGTGAACTGGTCCCCAACGGCGTCGAGGGTGCAATCGTTGGCAAGGCCCTGTACGCAGGAAAGTTCACCATGGGCGAAGCCCTTGATGTTGCAGGCCGTCGATAAGACGAAGACCAACTGCCTCCCGGGCAGCCAATAGTCACCAAGACTTCAGGCAGGACCGCACCGCGACCCTGCCTGAAGTCTTGCTTCCGTTCTGCAAGATGCCCAAGAACGATGTTCCGGGCCACGGGCCACGGGCCCAGGAGCAGCCAACCGCGAACGAAGCGCACCTAGGGCGAGCTTAGCCACACTAGGTAATTTACCCGATCCCCGGGGTACTCCCCGGGACACATGGGGCCGGACACCGGCAATGCCCGCCGGGGGATCGGCCCGCGGACTTGGCGCGAGATAGCATGAACACATGAGCGCGAATTCTCCTTCTTCCCCCCTTAACCAGGAATCCGAACGACACCTGCCCGGACATATCGCCGCGGCCCTTTCACGCGCCGGCGGCAGAACTGATTCCGCGGGCCAAAGCTGGGACGGACGGGACCTTAGCGGTGAAGGCAACCCGTTGCACAACTTCGACAACGACGACGGGCTGATCGACGCGAAACTCGAATCCGCCCTCGAAGCCCTGAAATCGGGTACGGGCAGCGAACAGCTGGTCCAGGCAGCACTGGCCGAAACACGCGTCTACATCGCAGTGGTTGCCCAATTGGCCGAAGGCGGCCTGGGTGAACACGGCGTCACCGAGGACAAGGAAGCAGACATGTCGCTGGTGACGCTCACCGCACCGGACGGACGGACCGCCTTGCCCATCTTCAGCAGCGTGGACAACCTGCAGGCCTGGCACTCCGAGGCCAGGCCAGTGGCCGTATACGCGCCGCGCGCCGCGCTTTCCGCCGTCAGCGAGGAAGCAGATCTGTTGGTGCTGGACCCGGGCGCCGACTTCACTTTTGTTTTGCGCCGACCGGGCCTGTGGGCACTGGCCCAGCAACGCGAATGGATCCCCAGCTACCTCAACGAGGACCTTGCCGCCGTGGTGGCCGAGCAGGCGTTGAGCGAGGACGCTCTAGCCTCGATCCATATGGAACCCGGCCACGGGGTGGCCACGCGCACGGCCGAGGGCACCGCCGTGCTCGGCGGGGGCCCGGGCCCGGAACTGCGTCTCGAGTTCACCTTCGCCCTTGGCATCGAGGAAGCCGAGGCCCGCGAATGCGTCGCCCGGATCCATGCCAAGCTCTCCGCCATCGAAGAATTCGTGCAAAACGTCGACTCGCTCGAGGTCGCGCTGAAGTCCAATCCTGAATCCGGTTCCGGCATGCCCTCATGAAGTTCGGTCGCTATGGCCAACTTCTGAAGCAACGCGGGGTAGCGCCCCTGCTGCTGATCGGCATGGTGGCCCGGCTTCCGCACTCCGCGGTCGGAATGCTCCTGCTGCTTCACCTGGTCAACGACCTGGGCCAAGACTGGGGTTCGGCAGGACTTGTTGTCGCCTTGATGACCATCGGCATCGCGCTGGGTGCTCCTTGGCGTGGGCACATCGTGGACATCTACGGCCTTCGCCGTGCGTTGATCCCCTCGGTCATCGCCGAGGCGGTGGTATGGAGCATTGTCCCGCAGGTGTCCTTCACCTGGATTTTGCCCCTGGTGTTCCTTGGAGGGCTTTTCTCGGTTCCCGTCTTCTCCGTGGTGCGTACCTCCCTGGGAGTGATGACCACGGGGGACAACCGGCGATCGGCGTTCGCGCTGGATGCGATGGCCACCGAATTGGTCTTCATCGTCGGGCCCGCAAGTGCAGGCATCGTTGCCACTTCATTGGACACCACCATCGGCATGATCGGGATCGCGGCGGCCGCCTCGCTGAGCGGGCTGGCACTGATGATCCTGAATCCACCCACGCGCTCGGACCAGCCCGGGGCCGTAGCGCAGAAGCCGAATCCCCATGAGGAGCGCCTTGGCGCCGAGGCCTCGCTGATTGCCGCGAGTCCAGGAGGCCTGGCCAGTGTCGAGGGCGAACTGATCCTTGCCGGCGCCAAGTCGACGCGGGCGCGGATCGCGGCGCACGGGGAGGACTTCCGGGACAAGTTCGGCTGGATCAGTGCCTCGGTCATTGCCGTGTTCATCGCCTCATCGGGCGCAGGCCTGGTGCTCTCGGGAACGGAGGTCGGGATCCTTTCGCTGCTTGAGGAGCACCAGTCCGAGGGACAGCTTGGCATCGTGTTCCTTTTTTGGTGCGGGGCCTCACTGCTTGGGGGACTGGTTTACGGCAGCCTGAGCCGGCGTGTTTCACCCATCGTGTTGTTGCTGGCCATGGCGGTGCTGACCATCCCGATGGCCTTTGCCACGGACACCTGGTCCTTGGCGCTGCTTTCGATCCCCTCCGGGATGCTCTGCGCCCCGGTGCTCTCCGCTGCCTCGGAGTGGCTGACGGACTTGGTGGCGGAGAAGCGACGGGGAGAGGCCATGGGATGGTACGGTTCGGCGCTGACCGGCGGCACCGCGTTGGGTTCCCCGATTACCGGCGCCACAGTGGACGGGTTCGGTGCCAACGCCGGATTCATCACGGTCGGCGTGATCGGCGCCGTCATTTGTGCCGTGGCCCTGGGCGCCCAGCAGCTCCGTCGCCGGCGGGCCCGTGGGCGAGCGCGCAGCCGTGTGCGCACGCTTCTTGCCGAGGACTGATCACGAGGGCAAAGGTCCGCGAATGCAGTAATGCCCCACCGGTGGCGGGGCATTACTGTTTCTGGCTATGTGATTTCTCTCGGCCGCGACCGGCCTTTGGCGTTGCGCTCTCCGGTGGAAACCGCGGGTGCTAGTTCACCGGCCCCGTGAGCTTTTCGCCCGGGCCCTTGCCCGGCTCGTCCGGGTAGGCCGAGGCCTCGCGGAAAGCCAGCTGCAGCGAGCGCAAGCCATCGCGCAACGGGCCAGCGTGCTGTGAACCGATTTCCGGGGCAGCTGAGGTGACCAAGCCGGCCAAAGCGGTAATAAGCTTGCGCGCCTCGTCAAGGTCCTTGAGTTCCTCGGCGTCCGGGCCCTCGGCCAGACCGCATTTGACTGCGGCGGCGCTCATGAGGTGCACGGCGGCGGTGGTGATGATTTCAACGGCGGCCACTTCGGCTATGTCGCGAATTTCGTTGGTGGCGTTGTTGGAGTCCGGATTGGTTTCAGGGGTGCTCATACTGCTAAGCTTTCCATAGACCGACTGAATCCGTGTATTTGGCCGTGACGTCCGAAAGGGTGAAGCGACCAGGCATGCATGGGATCAGTACGCAAGTGGAGGCCACTCCCACCCGCAGCAGCCGATTCAGGCGGCCGGGTAGATTCGGCGCCAAACTTTCCCGCGGGATTGGTTGGCTAGATGATACTTCATCAATCGAGTTTGTGGCCTTCGCCTGCACCAGCAGCCGAGGGCCTTTCCTTTTGTTGCGGGGGCCTGAAACTACGAACTACTCAGGAGCAACTAATCAGCGATCCACGCATTAATGATCGAATCCGCGTCCCAGAGGTGCGGCTTGTCGGCCCTGCCGGTGAACAGGTTGGCATTGTCCGTATTGAGGATGCTCTTCGTCTTGCCGTCGAGTCCGACCTTGATCTCGTGGAGGTGGCGCCTACCGCGAAACCTCCCGTTTGCAAGTTGATGGACTTCGGGAAGTACAAGTACGAGGCTGCCGTCAAGGCTCGCGAAACTCGCAAGAACCAGACCAACACGATCCTGAAGGAAGTTCGCTTCCGTCTGAAGATCGACACGCACGACTACGAGACCAAGGTCGGGCACGCCCTTCGCTTCCTCGGAGCCGGTGACAAGGTCAAGGCCATGATCCAGTTCCGCGGCCGTGAACAGCAGCGTCCCGAAATGGGCATTCGCCTGCTGAACAAGTTTGCCGAGGCGGTTGCCGAAGTCGGCGCGGTGGAGTCAAGTCCCCGCATCGATGGCCGCAACATGGTCATGGTTGTCGGCCCGCTGAAGAACAAGGCGGAGGCCAAGGCCGAAGCCCGCCGCGTGGAACAGCGCGATGCGGACAAGGCCAAGGCAGCCAACCCCAAGGCGAAGATCGATACCTCCGAGCCCCAGGGCGAGGTAGGCGGCTCCGTCGCCGATGTCATCGAATCCGACATCATGGAAAAGCTTGCCAAGGTGCGTGCGGAAGCAGCAGCCGAAGAGGCCGCCGCAGCAGCAGCACCCAAGGTAGTCCCTCCAGTGGCCAAGGCCCCCGTCAAGGCAGCACCGGCCCGCGAGGCTCCGAGCCGACCTGCAGTTGCCAAGGCGCCCGTGCGTCCGGCAGCCAGCAAGCCGGCAACGACCCCGGCTCCGGCCGCCAAGCCGGTCGTTGCAGCCAAGCCGGTTCCAGCACCCAAGCCGATGGCGATTCCGAAGCCAACGGCCATGGCACCAAAACCAGCGGGCAAGCCGGGCCCCAAGCCCGCAACCCGCGCAGCCAAGCCCGGGACGACCAAGTAAGGTCCCCCCGAGCAGGGCACGCTCGCAAGAGCAACACCAGAACCACGGATTCCCCCAAACGCGGGAGTTCGCAAGAACCCCCGGCCCGACAGGTCCCCGGGAGCAAGTAAGGAGAACGGCGGATATGCCGAAGTTCAAGACCCATAGTGGCGCCAAGAAGCGCTTCAAGCTCACTGGTAGCGGCAAGATCATGCGCCAGCAGGCCAACCGCCGTCACTACCTGGAGCACAAGTCCTCACGACTTACCCGTCGCCTGGCTTCTGACCAGATGGTCGCCAAGGCGGACGTCAAGACCATCAAGCGGATGCTCGGTCTCTAACACCAGTCCGTCCTGGAAACCCGCGCTCGGGCTTCCGACCACATAAAGATTTTCGCCAGCCCGCCATGTTGCGGCTAGGCGAGACAGAAACAAAGGAGTACACACGTGGCACGTGTGAAGCGGGCAGTCAACGCCCATAAGAAGCGTCGCGTCATTCTTGAACGCGCCAAGGGCTACCGCGGTCAGCGCTCGCGCTTGTACCGCAAGGCCAAGGAGCAGCTGCTCCACTCGTACGTCTACAGCTACGGTGACCGCCGCAAGCGCAAGGGCAACTTCCGTCGCCTGTGGATCCAGCGCATCAACGCTGCAGCCAGGGCCAACGGCATGACCTACAACCGCCTGATCCAGGGCCTGAAGGCTGCCTCTGTCGAGGTTGACCGCCGCATGCTGGCGGAGCTGGCCATTTCGGATGCCAACGCATTCGTCGCGCTGGTTGCCGTTGCCAAGAACGCACTGCCTGCTGACGTCAACGCCCCGAAGGCCGCTGCCGCGGCCCCGGTTGCTCCTGCCGCCAAGAAGGCTCCGGCCAAGAAGGCTGCCGCTCCGGCCGCCGAGAAGACCGAAGTCGAAGGCGCCGTCAAGGCCGTTGAAGGCGAAGACGCTCCTGAGGGCTTCATCATCAAGGGGAACGCCAAGGCCAACAAGTATCACGTACCGGGTTCGACCTGGTACGACCAGACAGTCGCCGAGTTCTGGTTCAACAGCATTGAATCAGCAAAGGCTGCCGGCTTTGAGCCTGCAGGTGGCGAATCTCGCCAGCAGATCAAGGACGCCTAGTCCTTGAGCTTCTAAGCTCTTGACCAAAGGGACGGAATCCATCGTGATTCCGTCCCTTTGGTGTATCCCCGGTAAAGTCGGTTCCATGAACCAAGCCGGGTATAGCGAAGAAACCATGACCAACGTGCGTGCCGAGAAGGTCCGTGAGGTTGCCCGCCTGGCCACCCGCACCGGGCGCGCCCGGAGCGGGGAATTTTTGGCCGAGGGGCCCCAATCCGTACGCGAGGCGATGGCCTTGCATCTGCACAACGCCGGGCACGGCGGCCAGCCGGTCGTGCGTGCGCTCTACGCGACGGAGGAATGCCTTGACCGTTACCCGGAATTCGAGGAAATGGCCGCCAAGGCCAGCGGCGTGCGAACCCGGCTGGTCAGTGC
Organism: Paeniglutamicibacter antarcticus; assembly: GCF_039544305.1. NCBI lineage: Bacteria > Bacillati > Actinomycetota > Actinomycetes > Micrococcales > Micrococcaceae > Paeniglutamicibacter > Paeniglutamicibacter antarcticus. The sequence goes on along the minus strand of NZ_BAABLK010000091.1, from coordinate 43,303 downwards.
CGAGGTCTTGTCCGCGATGGCCGACACCGTCACCCCGCAGGGCATCGTGGCCACCTGCCTGATCCCGGAAACGAGCCTCGAGGCTGTGGCCGGGCTTAATCCACGCCTCGTGGCGGTGTTGTGCCGTGTCCAGGACCCGGGAAACGCCGGGACTATCCTGCGGGCGGCAGCAGCAGCCGGTGCAGACGCAGTGGTGTTCACCTCCGGCAGCGTCGATATCTACAACCCCAAGGCGGTGCGCTCAACGGTCGGTTCGATTTTCCACCTGCCTGTCATCACCAATGCCGACTTCGGCCATACGATCACCACCCTCAAAGCCCAGGGTTGCACGGTCCTGGCCGCCGACGGCTATGGCGCCGCGGACCTCGATGTGCTCCAAGACGACAGCGCCGCACGCCGCAACGAAAACCAAGACAAGGCCATGCTGGAGGAGCCCCGGTTGGAATCTCCCACGGTGTGGCTCTTTGGCAATGAAGGCCAAGGTCTTGAAGAAGCCGAAATGGCCCGTGCAGACCATCGGGTGGCGGTACCGCTGTACGGGAAGGTCGAATCGCTGAATGTGGGCACCGCCGCGACGGTGTGCCTTTATGCCTCGGCGCGCGCGCAACGCCGGAACTGTACCTAGTACACCGGCCTCGGACGCTGTGAAAGCCCCTGCCATAGGATTGGGGAAATATTATTCGAATACCATCCACGTGCGCCACGGCGGGCACTATATTCTTAATGCGCGGCATATCGTGCCCGCTTCGCCCATAACCTACGACAGAAGGCAGAATCAGACATGGCATCATCCGGCGGTACGAAAGCCGTGGTCGCCGCACTGGCAGCCAACCTGACCATTGCAGTGTTCAAGTTTGTGGCCTGGGCCGTGACTGCGTCATCTTCCATGCTCGCCGAGGCAATCCACTCGGTGGCCGACTCCGGCAACCAGATTCTGCTGCTCGTCGGGGGGAAGAAAGCGCGCCGTGAAGCCGACGTGGAGCACCCCTTTGGCTATGGCCGCGAACGCTACGTCTATTCATTCATCGTTTCGATCGTACTCTTTAGCGTCGGTGGCCTCTTTGCGCTGTTCGAGGCGTGGCAGAAGTTCAAGGATCCACACGGTATCGAAGGAAAGTGGTGGTGGGTACCGCTGGCGGTGCTGGGCGGTGCGATCATTGCCGAGAGTTTCTCGTTCCGCACGGCCATCAAGGAGTCGAACCTGGTGCGCGGGAAGCAGACGTGGGCCAAATTCATTCGCACCGCCAAGGCCCCCGAACTTCCGGTGATCCTGCTCGAAGACCTTGGTGCGCTCGTCGGCCTGGTTCTGGCACTGTGCGGAGTCAGCCTCACGCTGGTGACAGGAAACGGCGTATTCGATGCGGCCGGCACCGCTTGCATCGGCTTGTTGCTGGTGGTCATCGCGATCGTGCTGGCACTGGAAACCAAATCGTTGTTGCTTGGTGAATCGGCAACGGTGGAACATGTCAACCTGATTTCGGCCGCAATCTCGGCACAGGGCGCCAACGTCATCCACCTCAAGACCCTGCACCTGGGCCCCGAAGAGATCCTTGTCGCCGCCAAGGTGTCGGTGCCGGTGAATGCCAGCGGTGGGCAGATCGCCGCGGCCATCGACGGGGCGGAATCACGCATACGTGCCGCGGTGCCGCTCAAATGCGTCATCTACATCGAACCCGACATCCTGGAGGCGACCGAAACGAAAAACCAGACCAGTGTTGAGCAAGGATAGTTCCATGGCCTACAAGCAAATCGTCGCAGCAGCGATCCTGGACTCGCTCGAGGCCCCGCGCAAACTCCTGGCCGCGCGGCGCACATCACCGCCGGCACTGGCCGGGTTATGGGAATTCCCCGGTGGAAAGCTTGAGGCGGGGGAGATCTGCGAGGCCGGCGTCAGACGCGAACTGGCCGAGGAACTCGGCATCGAGGTCGCTCTTGGAAGCGAGGTCTTCGGGCCGGTGCCCCAAGGCTGGATACTGGACGAGAACGCGGCGATGCGTGTCTGGTTTGCCGAGATCACAGCAGGTACCCCCGCGACGCTCGAGGACCACGACCAATTGGCTTGGGTGGATTTAGACACCGAGGCCCTGGAAGCCCTGGACTGGATCCCTGCGGACCTCCCGATCGTGCAAGCAGTCCTCGCCTACACCACGGCCGGAGCAACCCGATGATCCTGCTGACCGGCTTCGAGCCCTTCGGTGATCGCGGGTTCAATCCCTCATTCGCGATTGCCCAACAAGCCGCCGCAATCCTGGTTGAACAGGGAATTGAAGCAAAGGCCGCACAGCTTCCGTGCGTGTTCGCCACTGCGCCGGCGCAGCTTGACGCATTGCTGGAGCGCTACAGCCCCAGCGTCGTGATCGGCCTGGGCTTGGCCGCCGGAAGAGCCACGATGGCTCTGGAAAAGGTGGCCATCAACCACATCGATGCCCGCATCGTGGATAACTCAGGGGCCCAACCGATCGATGTACCGGTGTGCCAGGACGGACCGAACGCCTACTTTTCCACGCTTCCGCTCAAGGCTGCCGTGCAGGTGCTGCGTGAATCGGGCGATGAACGTGCAGCCATCGACGTAAATATTTCCTACACGGCGGGCAGTTTCGTGTGCAACCAGATGTTCTATTGGCTGATGCACAGGTTGGAATCGACACCCGGGGTCCGTGGTGGATTCATCCACGTCCCGTGGATGGATGAGACCGACCAAGGCTTGGGGCAAATGGCACAGGCCGTGGCCACCGTGGGGCTGTTGGCCTCGAGCGACGTGGCCGAACCGCTGATCAGCGCCGGTACGGAGTACTAGCCGGTCCCTGCATCGGGTTCTTGGGCATCGGCAACCAGCTCCCATTGCACTTCAAGTGCCACGGCCAGCTCGCGGCTGCCGGCAACGACCGGCATCGATTTAGCGGCCATGGGTGATGCCGTGACCCGTTTGAAATGAGGTGGGGGAGCCTCGGGGGATTCGCGGATCCGCAGCGGGGCACCGAGCCGGACACCTGCCAGCAATGCCAGGTGTCCGGCCTTGGCCAGTGCATCGGCGAAGGCCAACTCCCGGGCCTTTTCCAAGGCAAGAGAAGGATCGGTGAGATCGGCACACAGGGAATCTATCCGCAGGGAATCGCCGCCGGCATCGACTGCTGCCAACAAGACCAAGCCCACGGCATCCACCGCCAAGCCAGTGGCCGCCAGGGTGGTATGGGCGTCATACCCGATCATTACCGATTCGTCGGTGCGCCAGTTGGTCCGGGGTGCAAGGGTGATTCCAGTGGTGGCCAAGGAGGCATTCGGGGCAACTTCGAGGATTGCGGCGATGACTTCGCGCGCCGAGGCCGAGGCGCATGCCAATGATTCGGCACCTTGTTCATGATGGGCGTGGACGGTGAGGGAAATGCCCATGGCATCTGGGATAGCCGAAGTGGCTGCGGCCCCTGTGACCGTGATCGTGGGTGTCGGGTTCATGCGGTGCCTCCTGCAAATGGCGGGGGAGAAGAGCGCCGCGGGATCCGGCCAAGGACCCTGCGCGATCCGGCTAGAAGCACAGGCATTAGCGGCCGGCTGGGAAATTCGCAATAGCCGCCTGTCTGAAGGCCTGCGGCACGTTCAAAGGGATTCATGGATGCGGAATCAGAGGTCCGCAGCCATGAGTAGCCTGCCGCCACGAGATACAGCGGGAGGAAGGGCAGTCCCAGGAACAAGGCGTATTGGGTGGCGTGGGTTTCCTCATGGGCCAGCAACCCGGCGGGCGAATCCGGTCCGCTTAGCCGGGCCCGCAGGAAGACGACGTTTCCTACGGTGAAGGCCCCGGCCTTGGGCCACGGGAGCGGGTAGTTTCGTGCCAAGAGGATTCCCCGGTGTCCGCGCACCATGCGACACCGGCTGACAGTCGCGAGCCCCAACCCGGCGAGCGTGCTGAGATTGAGCCAATTTACCGCTTCGCGTGTGCATGCCCACGTGTCCATGGTCCCCCAGTGTAGTGCCCGGCCCCTGGGGAGCCTTGGCGATCCCGGGCGCAGGGTGTTGTGGCAATTCTTGGGGCGGGCATCGCAACCACTACAGTTGACTGTTGAACCGGGAGCATCCTTGCCGAACAATGCCCCGTATGTGGAGGAGAATTCATGAAGAAGATCGTATCCGTCATTGGTGTCATGCTGGCATTGGTGTTGAGCCTGACAGGTTGCATGAAGGTGGATGTGGATCTGCTGGTCTCAAGCCCGGAAAAAGCATCACTGGACATGGTGATGGCCTTTGATCAGAAGCTCATCGGTGATGCAAGCGTCGACGAGATGCTGGGCCAGATGGGCACCTCCGAGGCAGAGCTTTTCAAGAGCTTCCCCGCCGATGCCACGAAAGCTCCCTACGACAAGGATGGCTTCAAGGGCTATACCTTCAGCGTGAAGGACAAATCGCTGACTGAAATGAGCGATATCTCCGGCGAGCTTGGCCCGAAGCTGGACATCGAGTTCCGCGACGGACTGTACTACTTCTCGGCCCAGGGGCTAGCCGGTGCCGATCCCGCGACACTCTCAGAGTCAACGATGACCATCACCTTCCCCGGTGAGGTCACCTCCGCCAGCGCCGGCGCGGAGATCGACGGAAACACCGTCAGCTTCGACATGCGCGCTGCCAGCGGTGACATGACCGCAGTGGCCAAGGAAAAGGACAACACCTCGTTGTACCTGTCCCTCGGATTTGGTGTGCTCGCCATATTGGGTGCCGTCGTTGCCGTGGTCATGATGCGCCGCCCCGAGGAAACCTCGCAGGCACACGCTTAGGTCTTCGTCGAGCTCGACCAAGCGGTTCGGCCGCACAAAGCTAAGGGACCGACCGGTCCCGGAAATTTCCGGAACCGGTCGGTCCCTTAGCTTCGTGCCTGGGGAACGTCGTTCGACGCTACGGGGTCTTTGCCAGGAAGCCTGCAAGAATCGGGCCGGCTGTCTGCGCACCGCCACTGCCGTCGCCCACGAAGACCGCGACAGCAAGGTCACCGCGGGCGGCAATGACCCACGCGTGCGCGTTGCGTTCGGAGTCGTATTCAGCCGTTCCGCTCTTGCCGATGATCTTGGGATCCGAAGGTTGCTTGAGGTCCTTCAAGGTGCCGTGGTCAACGACTTCGGCCATCATCCCGGCCAACGCCTTGGCTTCGGCCGCGCTTAAAGGGATCTTGGGCGCGGGCGCCGGATCGGCACCGTCCACGAGGTACGGGGACACCGTGGCCGCGTTCTGGACCGAGGCAGCAACCGTGGCCATGCCCAGTGCCGAGGCCTCGACGGTGCCTTGGCCAATGCCGCCGGCCGCCAGGGCCGTCCCCGTCGACTTATCCGGTACCGACCCCAGGAAGGCGTCGGCTCCCGTGGAAGGGCTCGGGTTCAGCCCCAGGGAGGCTGCTGCCTCAGCGAGGGCCGGCGCCTTGACCTTGGTGGCACCTTCGAGGAAGACGGTGTTGCAGGATTGCGCCAGGGCCTCGGAGAGCGGGATCTTTCCCAAAGCACTTGAGGGGTAGCCGTCGTAGTTCTTGAAGCTCTTGCCGTCCACCGTCATGGTGGCCGGGCAATCGACGGTGGAGTCCGGGGTCTGGCCCGAGCGCAGCATGGCCAGGGCGGTGATCACCTTGAACGTGGAACCTGGGGCGTACTTGCCCAGCAGCGCTGTGTTTTGCGCGTTGCTGCTCGGCCCGCTGGCTGCGGCAAGGATCGCCCCGTCGGAGGGCCGCACCGCAACCAAGGCGCTGTCGCTGTCCGAGTCTTCGATCAGGGACTCGGCCAGCTCTTGGGTATCTGCGTCCAAGGAGGTCTTCAGGTCCTTGCCGTCAACCGCTTTACGGGAGACCAAGTCCGAGACCGCTTGCTTGTCCTTGTCGTAGATGCCGATGCTGTAGCCCTTGGTTCCGGCGAGCTGGTCCTGGTAGGTCTTTTGCAGGCCGGAGAGCCCTACCTGGTCCCCGGGACCGATGCCGCCCTTGGAATCGGCCAGGATTTCGGCAGTTGCCTCGCCAACGGTTCCCAGCACCGCCCGGGCAAAGGTGCGGCTGGGTGCCAACGGCAAAGAATCCGGTTTGGCCAGCACACCGTGGATGTTTTGGAGCTGGGCATCGGTGACGGTGCGGTCGTTGTCATCGCGTAGCGTCAGGGCCACGACGAAGGCGCTTGCTCCGCCGGCAGCGACCCGCGAGGCATAGGCCTTAGCATCGATGTCCAGCAGCTTCGCCAGCTTCTTGGCAGAAGACTCCCACTGTCCCTCCTCAAGGGAATGCTTGTCGATCCCGATGCGCAGTACGGATCGGTCGGTCATCAGTGTCTGGTCCTTGTCGCCAAGGATGTCCCCGCGCTTGGCGATGGAAGCCTTCTTGCCCACATATTGACCGGCCTCAAGACCGGGAACCGCGATGGAGGGGGAGTATCGGGCCATCCACGTCTTGGAATCCTTGTCGAATTCCAGCGTTGCGGTGGTCTGGTAGCTCCAGTCCTGATCGGAGGAATCGATGTCCCACACCGTGGTGTAGGTGGCCGTTGCGGTCTTGGGATCCTTCGATCCCTCGTCCTCGCCGACCGAATCCAGCACGACGGTGTGATCGAGGGACTCCAGGGACTTCAGCGCGTCGGCCAGTTCCGCATTCGCGGTGCTGGCATCGGTCCCGGCGAGCGGAACAGCGGAAAAGTCCATGGACTGAAGGGAAGCCGCCAAGGACTCGGCGGTGGATTCAGGGGAGGGAGGTGTTGAGCAGGCGGCCAGTGAGCCGACCATCAACAGGGCTGCGGCAGGCAGGGCAAGGAACCGTTTGGGTCGAGACATGGGTTCAACTATTGCCTAAGCCCCTAGTGACTGTCCACAAGTGACATGCGGTAACGCATTGCGGGCGGCGATTCAAGGCTCACCGGGCGAAGCACCTAGAATAGGTGGGAAGAACAAGCTGCACAATCAACAGTGAAAAGGGCCGTAGAACCCCATGTCTGAATCCACCCATCCGGAAGTGGCCGTAGCGAACGACCAACCACCGGTCGTCCCGCACCCCACCGACGGCCCCGGCATCGACGCCGTGGTGCAAGCGGCGCTTGCCGCATTTGCCGCAGCAAGCAACCTGGATGCGCTCAAGGCCGCGCGCCTGGGGCACACCGGGGAAAAGTCTCCGCTGGCGCTGGCCAACCGCGAAATCGGCCGCCTCGACAAGAGCGAAAAGGCCACCGCCGGCAAGCTCATGGGTGCTTCCCGCGGCCGGGTCAACAAGGCCCTCGCCGAACGCACCACGGTGCTCGAGGCGGAGAACGCCGCCCGTATCCTGGCCGAGGAAACCGTTGACGTCACCGCCGCGCCGCGCCGACGCCGCGCTGGCGCACGCCACCCGCTGTCCACCTTGCAGGACCGCGTCTCGGACATCTTCGTGGGGATGGGCTGGGAAATCGCCGAGGGCCCGGAGATCGAATCCGAGTGGTTCAACTTCGATGCGCTGAACTTTGCCCCGGACCACCCGGCCCGCGAAATGCAGGACACTTTCTTCATTGAGCCCGTGGACTCGCACCTGCTGCTGCGCACCCACACCTCCCCGGTGCAGGTGCGTTCTATGCTCGAGCGCGAACTGCCGATCTACGTGCTGTGCCCGGGACGGGTCTACCGCACCGACGAGCTCGATGCCACCCACACCCCGGTCTTCCACCAGTTCGAGGGCCTGGCCATCGACAAGGACCTGACCATGGCGGATCTGCGCGGCACCCTTGAACACTTCGCCCGTCAGATGTTCGGCGAAGACGCCTCCATCCGCCTGCGCCCCAACTTCTTCCCGTTCACCGAGCCCTCGGCGGAACTGGACATCTGGCACCCTGGCGCCAAGGGCGGACCGCGTTGGATCGAATGGGGCGGCTGCGGCATGGTCAACCCCAACGTGCTGCGCGCAGCTGGCATCGACCCGGAGCAATACTCCGGTTTTGCCTTCGGCATGGGCGTGGAGCGGACCCTGATGTTCCGCAACGAGGTCCCGGACATGCACGACATGATCGAGGGCGACATCCGCTTCAGCGAACACTTCGGGATGGAGATCTAACATGCGTATTCCCCTTTCATGGCTGCGCGAATACGCGCAGGTACCGGCCGATGCAACGGCCGAAGACGTCATGGCCGAGCTGGTCAAGGTCGGCCTCGAGGAAGAGGACGTGCACCGTCCCGCCGACGAGATCTCCGGGCCCATCGTGGTGGGACAGGTGCTCTCGGTCCTGAAGGAAGACCAGACCAACGGCAAGACCATCAACTGGTGCCAGGTCCGGGTCGTTCCCGAAGGTGCGGCACAGACGCTTGAGCACGAGGGCATCGAGCCCTCCGGGATCCAGGGAATCATCTGTGGTGCGCACAACTTCGTTGCCGGCGACAAGGTCGTGGTCACCCTTCCAGGTGCCGTGCTGCCCGGGGACTTCAGGATCAGCGCCCGGCAGACCTACGGCCACGTCTCGGCCGGCATGATCGCCTCGGCCAAGGAACTGGGCCTGGGCGAGGACCACGACGGCATCATCGTGCTCTCCCGGATGGGCCTTGACCCGGAAATCGGCACCGACGCGATGGAACTGCTCGGTCTCTATGACCAGGCAGCCGAAATCAACGTCACCCCGGACCGTTCCTATGCGTTCTCCATCCGTGGGGTGGCCCGCGAATACGCCCACGCCACGAACACGCCCTACACCGACCCGGCCTCACTGGTTTCCGTGGATGCGCCAACCGGTCCCGGCCACCCGGTTAAGCTGGCCGACGCTGCGGGGATCTACGGCAAGGACGGCTGCGACAGGTTCGTCACCCGATTAGTCACAAACGTGAACACCGCGCTGGCGACCCCGCCGTGGATGGCCAGCCGGCTGAACCTTGCCGGGATGCGCTCGATCTCACTTATCGTCGACATCTCCAACTACGTGATGCTCGAACTGGGCCAGCCGCTGCACTTCTACGATGCGGACAAGCTCACCGGGCCCATCACCGTGCGTCGCGCCAATCCCGGGGAAACACTGCTCACCCTGGATGCCAAGGAACGCAAACTGCACGTCGAGGACCTGTTGATCACCGACGAGACCGGTGCCATCGGCATTGCCGGTGTCATGGGCGGGGCCTCCACGGAGGTCTCGGGGACAACCAGCACCGTGCTGATCGAGGCTGCGCACTTCGAACCGATCACCATTGCCCGTTCGCGCCGACGCCACAAGCTGCCCTCCGAGGCCTCGAAGCGCTTTGAGCGCGGCGTTGACTGGGAGATCGCCGATACGGCAGCCCAGCGCGCGGTCGACCTGCTCGTCGAGCTGGCCGGCGGCACCGCCACAGGGCAGATCACCGACGAAGGCACGGCCCCTGCCCCGGTGCTCATCGAGTTGCCTGCAGACTTCGCCTCAAAACTGATCGGCATCGACTACACCGAGGACCAGATCACCTGGGCCCTGGGAGAAATCGGCGCGGAAGTCCGAAAAACCGAAACCGGCTACACGGTCACCGCACCATCCTGGCGTCCGGATTTGGAAACCAAGCAGGACCTGACCGAGGAAATCGCCCGGCTGGTGGGCTACCAGCTGATCCCGGCCACGCTGCCCACCGCCCCTCCGGGGCGCGGCTACAGCCGCGTGCAGTCCCAGCGACGACGCGTCATCCAGGCCCTGGCCGACTCGGGACTCACAGAAGTGCTGTCCTACCCGTTCGTCACCAAGGTGCAGAACGACACCTTCGGTGCGGCCGAGGCCGGGGAGGTACCCGCGGTGAAGCTGAACAACCCCATGTCCAGCGAATTCGGGTTCATGCGCACCTCGATCCTGCCGGGACTGCTGGGCATCGCCCGGCGCAACCACGGCCGCGGATTCCGCGACCTGGCGCTCTACGAAGCAGGCCAGGTCTTCCTCCCCGGGGACACCCTGGGAACCGCCTCGGTTCCGCCGCTGGGCATCAAGCCCTCCGAAGCTGAACTGGACGCGCTCTACAACGGCTTGCCGCACCAGCCCACCCACATCGCCGCGGTGCTCACCGGTCATGATTCCCCGGTGGCCGCGGACCACACCCCGCGCGTCTTTGACTGGGCCGATGCCCTGGACACCGCCAAGCTCATCGGCGACGTGCTGGGTGTCGAGGTGGTTGTGTCCCAGGGAGAGCACCAGGCGTTCCACCCGGGCCGCACCGCGGCACTGGCCCTGCGCAACGGCACGCACGTTGGCTACGCCGGTGAGCTGCACCCGAAGCTGCTGGCCGAGCTGGACCTTCCCGAGCGCACCGTGGCGATGGAAATCAACGCCGACGAGCTTTTCGAGGCCGCCGCCGATATCATTGTCGCCAAGGAAATCTCCACCTTCCCCATGTCCACCCAGGACGTTGCCCTGGTCGTGGACGCGGACATCGTGGCGGCTGACGTGCTTGAGACGCTGCGCGAGGGCGCAGGGGAGTTGCTGGAGGACATCGCGCTCTTTGACGTGTACTCCGGCACCGGCATAGAGGAGGGAAAGAAGTCGTTGGCCTTTGGCCTGCGCTTCCGCGCCTCCGACCGCACGCTGACCGCCGACGAGGCCTCCGAGGCGCGCACCGCCGCGGTGGCCCTGGCGGCCGAGCGATTCGCGGCTGTGCAGCGCTAACACCCACGAATAGCTGCGAAGCCCGGATGTCTTGACCTGGTGAGGGGAAGACATCCGGGCTTCGCTGTTTTGCGCGAAGACGGATCGGGGGGCCTCCCCGTTGCCAAGCGCAGCACCGGTTTCCAGCTCGATGCACCGAGGGCTGCCGCCCACCCCCTGCGGGGAAGGCGGCAGCCCTTGGATAGAGGGTCCCGGGGGAGCGGATCAGCCCTTGACGGAGCCGCTCATCAAGCCGCCGACAAAGTACTTGCCCAGCAGGATGTAGACGATCAGCGTCGGCACCGAGGCAATCAACGCACCGGCCATCGACGCGGCGTAGTCGGTGAGCTGGCCACCGGCCAGGAAGCTCAGCGCGATGGTCACCGGGCCGTTGCGTCCCGAGGAGAAGAACGCGGCAAACAGGTAGTCGTTCCAGGCCGAGGTGAACTGCCAGATCAGCACGACAACGAAACCCGGTGCCGAGACCGGGAAGATCACCGAGGCATAGGTGCGCAGGATCCCGGCGCCGTCCATGCGTGCGGCCTCAATGAGTTCGGAGGGAACCGACTCATAGTAGTTGCGAAAGATCAGCGTACAGATCGGCAACCCGTAGACGATGTGCAGCACCAGCAGCGAAGGGATGCCCTGGGGCACACCGAGGTTGCTCATCAGCTGGGTCAGCGGGATCATGACTGCCTGGTACGGGATGAACATACCAAAGAGGATCAGCGTGAACACGATGTTGGCACCGGGGAAACGCCACTTGGACAGGACGTAGCCGTTGATCGAGCCCAGCGTCGCGGAGATGAGCGCCGCGGGGATCACCAGGGCGAAGGTGCGCCCCAGTGCCGGGGCCAGCGTGGTCCAGGCCTTGACCCAGCCGTCGGTTTCCCAGGTGGTGGGAAGGAACCAGGCCCGCGAAGGGTCAGCGTCGGAAGGTCCCTTGAAGCTGGTGATGAACAGGACGTAGGCGGGGATCAGCACGATGGCGACGAAGAACAGCAACAGCCCATATTTCAGCGTCCGGTTCATCCTCCGGCGCCCGGGGTTCGGTGCGGTGGCCGCGGCCGGGGCCTCGGGGGCACGGTCAAGTGTTGAGGTGGCCATTAGCGCTTCTCCGCTCTCGAGGTGTACATGAGGTAAGGGATCACTACCAGTGCCACGAGCACCAGCAGGATCATGCCGATGGCGGCGGCATCAGCATAGTCGCTGCCAATGTACTTGACCCACATCATGGTCGCCGGGACCTGGACGTCGTAGGTGTTGGCGTCCGGGACGATTGCGCGGATGAGGTCGAAGAGCTTCAGCGACATGTGTCCGATGATGATCACTGCCGAGAGCATCACGGGGTGCAGCTGCGGGAAGATCACGTGGCGGTAGAGCTTCCATTCGGTGCAGCCGTCGATGCGTGCAGCTTCGCGCAGTTCCTCGGGGATGCCGCGGAAACCTGCCAGGAACAGTGCCATGACGTAGCCCGAGAGCTGCCAGATCGCGGGGACCGCGATCGCGGCTATGCCCCAGGTCGGGTTGGACCACCAGTCGTTCTGCAAGACGCCCAGGCCGATGGAGTCCAGCAAGCGGTTCAGGCCGGTGGCGCGTTCGCCACCGGGCTGGTCGGTCTGCAGGCTCGAGAGGAGCCAGCGCCAGACAACACCGGAGGCGATGAAGGAGACGGACATCGGGAAGAGGTACACGGCGCGGAAGAATCCCTCGCCCTTGGCGGGCTTTTCCAGGATCCAGGCCCAGAGGAACCCGATGACCAGCGTTCCGCCCAGGAAGACAACGGTCAGGATCAGCAGGTTCCACAGCGAGTGCTGGAAGTTGGAATCGGCCAAGAGGTTGGTGTAGTTCTCGAAGCCGACATATTTATTGCTCGGCTTTGCCGTGTGCTGGTTGGTCAGGCTGACCCGAAAATTCTCGATGATGAGCCAGTAGACGAATACGCCCACGAGGATGATGGTGGGTGCCAGGAGCAGTAGCCCCGGGCCCCAGTGTTTTACGCGCCTAAGCATGGGGTTCCTCCCTGGAGAAATGGGCGCCGCATGAAGGTGGGGGCGGTTGTTGCCTGCTCGGCCACTACCGCCCCCACACCCATGGTCTTGTTGCTAGTTGGCGAACTTCTGCGCGGTCGCTGCCGCGGAGTCCTGGAGGCCGGCAACGTCGCCGTCGCCACCGAACTTGCTGACCGCGGTGCTCAGGTCGTTGAGCCAGGCCACCGGAACGGCTGCCCCGTGGGCAAGGGAGGAAACGATCTTGTCCTTGGAGAAGTCCTCGATGGCGCTCTTCTGGTACTCGGAGAAGTCATCGGTCTTGGCAGTGGTGTTTGCCGGGATCGATCCCTTGACCTTATTGAAGGCTGCCTGTCCCTCGGCCGAACCAATGGTGGTCAGCCAGGCCTTGGCGCCATCCGGGTTCGGTGCGCCAACAGGAAGGGTGAAGGAGTCGGCGAGGAAGTTGAATACGCCAGCGGTTCCCGGCATCGGGAAGTAGGAGTAGTCGGTGCCGGCTTTCTTGCCGTCCTGTGCGAACTTGGCCTCGGCCCAGTCGCCCATGAGGTTGTAGGCCGCAGCGCCGTCCTCGACCAGCTGCGTGGCCGGGGCCCAGTCGCTGAGCGAGTCGCGGTCGGAGTTGGTGTAGCTCAGTGCTTTCTTGTAGGACTCGATTGCCTTGGTGACATCCGCGCCTTTCCAATCGGTTTTGCCGTCCCAGAGTCCGTTGTAGCCGTCAACGCCAAGGCTTGAGAGCAGGACGTTTTCGAACAGCTGGACCTGGGTCCAGGAGCCGGCAACCGCTAGGGGCGTCTTGCCCTTGGCCTTGATCTTGTCCATGTCGGCGAACCAGGCATCGAGGTCTTCGGCTGGCTTTTCCGGGTCCACGCCGGCGTCCTTGAGCACATCGACGTTGGCCCACACCACGTTGGAGCGGTGGATGTTCGATGGAACCGAGTAGATCTTGCCATCGACGGTGAGTCGGTCAACGAGGTCCGCGGGGAACTGCGCGGTCAGGTCGCTGGCCTTGTAGAAGTCGGTGAGGTCCTCGAGCTGGTCGGCATCGATGTAGTCCTGGAGCTCCGCACCGGCGTGTGCCTGGAACGAGTCCGGCGGGTTGCCGGCCTTGAGCTGGGCGGCAAGCACGCTCTTGGCCTGTGAACCTGCGCCGCCAGCGACGGCCAAGTTGTCGAACGTGAGGTTGGGGTAGTCGGTTCCGAAGACGTCAACAAGTGCGTCCAGGCCGGCCTTTTCCGAACCGTCGGCCCACCAGGTGAACACGCCGACGGAGCCCGTGGCTTCGCTGGCAGGTGCCGCACTTTCGGCGGGGCTGTCGCTGGATCCGCCGCACGCGGTGAGCGTGAGTCCCAATGTCGCGGCCGCTGCGATCAACGTAAGGCTACGTCGCATGTCTGCTCCTAGATTTGTTTGCAAATGTGAGAAATTGTCGAAATGTGTTTCAGTGCCACCTAATAGTTACCTGTGTCACTGGTTTCAGTCAACTACTGAACACAATTGTCATCGATTTGTTGCATCCGGCAGTTGAACTATTGTGGTGGATCTGTACTTGCGAAGTATCAGGGCCACGGCGCCAAGCGCCTCGGCACGGTCACCGAGCATTGACATGTGCAGTGCGGTGTTTTCTGCAACCAGCGGGATGGCGTGGCGGTTTAGACCTCTGCGGATGGGAGCCAGCAGGAAGTCCCCCAGTGGCGCCAGCGGACCGCCGATGACCATTGCTTCCGGATTTATCAGGTTGGCGATATTCGCTAGCGCATGCCCAACGGCGACCCCAGCGTCATCAATCACGCGCAAGGTGGCTGAATCCCCGGAAAGGGCCCGTTCGATAACGTCCTCCACACTGATGGGCCGCCCTTCCGCTTGGGCAAGCAGCTCGATCATCGTGGAGGTCGACGCGGCGGTTTCCAGACAGCCTCGATTTCCGCAGCGACAGATGGCGCCTTGGTCAAAGATGGTGGCATGCCCGATCTCGCCGGTGATCCCCAGGTGGCCGTAGTACAGCGCGCCGTTGAGGATCAAACCCGATCCGATGCCGGTGCCGATCTTCAAGAAGCAGAGGTCTTCACACGTTTGGTGCTCGCCCCAAGTGATTTGGGCCAGGGCCCCAAGGTTCGCGTCGTTGTCGATCATCACCGCAATGCCCAAGGCGGAGCGCAACTGCCCGGCAATGTCAATGCCGACCCATTCCGGAAGGATGGCCCCGTGGATGACCATGTTGTTCCTGTGGTCAATGGGTCCGGGCACCCCGATGCCGGCCCCCAGCAGCTCTTGCTGCTTGATGCCGGTGCGTGCGCACGCCTCGGCAAGCATTTGGGCTGCGACAACAATGCTTTCTTCGGCGCAGTGCCCGATCGATAGTGATCTGAAGCTCTCATCGAGTAAGCGGAACCCGGGATGGGCCAGCACCACGCGGACATTGCTACGCCCGAAGTCGATGCCTGCTGCCACATCTGCGACGTCAAGGAGGGCCACCCCTTGGGCGCGACGACCGGAGCTGGTCACCGGGGCCGTTTGTACTCGGTGTTGGGCAGTCAAGGATTTTACGATGTTGGAGATGGTCGCGCTGGACAGCCCGGTGGCGCGCGCCAATTCGGCCTGCGTCAAGGTGCTTTGGGCGCCGAGGGTGTCAAGGACCCGCTGCTCATTGAGCCTGCGCAGGGCGGACTGCGACCCGGGGTTGGTTCCCTCAGGAGTGGTTGGTGTGACGTCGTTCATGGTCGGAGATGCCCCAAAATTACATTCTTGTCAAGAAGTGAAGACAGTTTGTTTCTTAGGCTTACGAAGTTGAATGCGAGATGTTTGGTTGTTCGAGTCGGCTAACCCTGCTGGTGCAGTGGTGACGAGTATGCGGCCCTTTTCACTTGCCGGCCCAATCCGCCCTTACCCCGATGGAGCTCGCTTTTTTGGGGGTGGCGTGCGCATCCTCGGCGACATTAAGGCCAGCAACGTGGAATGGTGAGGCACCGGGGGCGGATTCACTGCGCGGGGTATTGGCCAGCATTTGCCCTGTCCCACACGGTCTTTCATGCCTTCCCGGCAGCGGTCGTCCCCGGACGAGGGGGTGGAGGGCTCGATTTCCCCCACAGATCGGCATGGTGCGGGCGAAGGACACCTCCCTGGCATCTGCGGACCGTGGCCCGACGGGTGGTCAACAACGACCTCGCTACGGTCTGGTTTAGCGTGTCCAGCGATAGGGCGTGGTCGTTGAGACCTTCAGGAGCCCGAACCGTTCCAGGATGGGGCGTGAGTATTCGGTGGAGTCGCTGTGGATGAGCGACTTGCCCATGTGCAGTGCCGAGCGCGCCCGTGCAGCGGTCAACGCGCGGTAGATCCCGAGTCCGCGCCATTCCTTGCGGGTGGTGCCTCCCCAGATCCCGGCAAAGCCGCTGTCCTGGACCGGCTCCAGCCGTCCTGCGCCGACGATTCTGCCATCGGCCTCGGCTACCCAGAGTTCCATCCCGTCGTCCAGGGCCAAGCGACGCAGCAATGCTTCGGCCATTTCCTCGGAAACCGGATCGCCAAAGACTTCGCCCTGCATCGCGCTCATCGCCCGCACATCCGAGTCCTCGCTCAACTGCCGAAGTGCCACACCCTCGGGCAAGGGGAGATCGATCGCTAGCGCCGAGGCCGCACCGATCATGATCGATTCGGTCTCGTCCCGGATGAACCCATGCTCCAGCAGGGCCTCGTGCAGTCCCGGGGCGTGGTCGTGCCCGCGGGTCTTCCACTCCACTCGGGTGATTTTCGGGCTGTCCCGGTAGTGGTCCATGGCCCCGGACACGAGACGGCGGATGGCATTTCCACCTGCCGCGCCGAGGTCCTGGTACGTCACGAATCCCCGTCCATGCATGAATGTCACCAGGCGCAACGGACCCAGAATGCTCACGCTGGTGGCGCTGGGTGTCTCGGCGTCGGTGCGCAGCTGATCGTCGTAGGCGGCCAGGAAACGTGCCCTTGGTGTCGATTGATTGTGGGTCATGTGTCCATCTTTGCCCACGGAGCGCGCCCGTGGACAACACATGCGCGGAGTGATCATGGAACCGGGCCTTGGTGATGCGTGGGGGACTCCTGCGGGGGACAGGCGTCAGCGCCGGCCTGAGCGCATGGCCTTGAGGACCGTGACTGGCCTTTCAGCAGACTGAAGTGTGTCATTCGGTAGTCGACCATCCGTTGAGAGCGCCAGGTACTCGGCGGAACCAATCGCGTAGAGGGCGATGCGCCCGTCGTGGTTCGCGTGGATGCCCCAGCCGTATCTCTTGCCGAGGTCCGATGCCCGCAGGCATGCTCGCGGGGTGATGAAGTAATCCTCCCGCACCAGCGGCCGATCCGAGTGCGCCATTTCGGCTCGGTCCGCGTAGACCGTGTAGATGACATCGTCCGAGGTGTACCCGTAGGGGTTGTGCGCGATCAATGCGAAGGTGCGCGAGGCTATCGAGGGGTTCGCGGGTTTCACCGGCGGAATGACCCCGTGGTCCGCAGGGCAGTCATCGGCGACCGCGATGGACGTGTTCACGTAGTTGGTCGTGTGCATGATTCTTTCTCTTCCGTGGGTCGGGTGCGGGTCAAGCGTGCCGGCCGAGCCTGGCCAGGACCGCGGTCATCCGGTCCGCATCGGCGGGTGCGGGCACACCGGGCTTGCAGATCCCGTCCATGTAGAGTGCGTCGCCGAAGCCGGAGATGCCGCGTTCAAGCCGATCGATCTCGGTGCTGGTCAATTCCGCCTCTAGGCCCGTACCCCGGGCGATGTCCCATCGATGGGCAATCATGTCCCACACGTAGAACTGTACGAGGGTCTCACCGATGGTTGATGGTCCGAAGCCGCCGTCGAACCCCGCTGATGCGACAGCATCGTCGGCTACCGCATCAAGCACCGAGGCACTGTGCAACCTCCATGTCGTTGCCGGATCGACACCGGGTGGAGGGTCTGAGAGACCGATGTCGTTGCGGATCAAGAAATCACGCTGCGTGTGGATCAGGTGGCTGACAACATCAGCCACCGTCCATTGCTCGCACGGCGAGGGGTTATCCCATTGTTCGGCACCCACCCCGTGAAGGAGCAGGGACAAGGGAATGCTTGCTGCCTGGTAATCGGCTGTGGTTGAGTTCATGGGCATAACGTATCTCCGCCTCGAGATCGGCGATTGATGAAACCCGACACGAACGCCCAACGCCTTGATCCGATCGAGCGCGCGCATCTGCGAGACCCGCAGGACCTCTCGCACACCATCCACAGATACCCTCCGCAAGCGGAATTCACCGATTTCATTGGCCGCTTCTGGTTCCCGGTGTGGTCGGTGCCGTCGGGTGCTCGAGCCGTCCAGCGGGTGCTGCAATATCCCGTATGCCTCGTGGTTGTCACCGCCGAGTATTCCCGCTTCTACGGTGTGGTCTCCGGGTTGTCCACCACCGCGCTCGCCGGAGATGGCTGGGCGGCCGGGGTGATGCTCACTGCTGCCGGTGGACATCGGCTCACGGGGCGGTCCGTGGATGAATTCACCGATCGACACGTCGATCTCTCCCAGGTTCTTCCCTCCAACGGCGCGCAGCTGACCGCAGAGATCCGACGTCTCATGGCGGAGCATCCAGCAGCCGAAGATTCCCACCGTGCCGTGATGGCGGTGTATGAGAAGGCTCTTCGCGGCTTTCTGCCCATCGACGAGGAGGGGCACCTGGTCAACGAGATCGTGGGATACGTGGAGAGCAATCCCGAGGTGTTGCGGGTCGCCGGGATATGCGCACACTTCGGCTTGTCCGAGCGTACCGTGCAGAGGCTGGTGCGACGCCGGCTGGGCTTGACGCCAAAATGGCTGATCCAGCGCAGACGCCTGCACGAAGCGGCCGAGCGGCTGCGCGAATCGCCGGCGTCCACCGCAGAACTGGCGATTCTCCTGGGCTACGCCGACCAAGCTCATTTCATCCGGGACTTCAAGAAGGTCACGGCCCTGACTCCAGGCCAGTTCTCCGCCCAAAGCCGCGGCTGATCCCCAGAACACGCCCAAGCCCCGTCCTAGGACCTTGGCGGGGTTCCCTTCCCGGTGCCGGAGGCTGCGGCTTCCGTGCGGACCCGTGCGGGCAAGGTGTCATGCCGGCGTTCCAGGGCAATGATGTCACGAAGGAACGACGCGCTTAGCAAGGCCAAGCTGAGTCCCAGGACGCTCGCGGCCAGGGACTCTGGCACCACGGGAACCAGCGCGATGACCAAGACAACTGCCTGGATGGCGGCCGTGATCCTGCGGAATTGGCTGAATTCCAGTGGTGCCCGCAGCGCAGGACGCCACCACGAAAGAGCGACGAATCCATAGCGCATCAGACCGATTGCCAGTACCCAGGGCCCCAACGTGAAGGCCAGCGGCACCGTGAGTGCCAGCATCAATGCCGCATCGGTTTCCATGTCCAGCCTGGCACCTTGTGCGGTGGCCGTGCCGGTGCGCCGGGCGACCGTCCCGTCAACGGCGTCCAGCAGCACCGCGGGGGCCGCCAGCAGCACCAGCCACCACGAGCGGTGCGGCAGTGAGCCCAGGGCGGCCAATACGATGATCGTGGCGCAGCCCCCACCTAGCACGGCGCGGCCCAAGGTCACACGGTCAGCCGGGGTCGAGAATAAAGGCCTGCGGCGCACGATGCCCAGAACGGCTACGGAGACCAGGGCCAGCCCGCCGGTCACCGCCGCGAGGCCTTCCCAGCCGGGGGCCCGCCCGAACTGCACCACCACAATGCCCAGCCCCACGGAACCCAAAACCGTGCACAGCGCATCCACGAGCGCCTTGCGCTGCGTGCGGTCACTCGAGCGGTGCATCGTGTTCCTTCCGTTTTGCCTTGGGTACCTCGCCCAAAGTCTACTGGCGCCCCGCGGGGAATTCGTGGCCCCGAGGTCGGGAACCGCTGGGGCGAAGGCCGTGAAGCTAGGGTTGGACCATGGATCCACACCAGCCTCTGCAGGGCACCGCATATTGGACGACGGGTTTTCAGGCCGGCGAACTCCGCCTCGGGCAGCTGCCAGCTCCCGGGCCGGGCGAAGCATTGGTGCGCAGTCTCTACTCCGGGGTCAGCCGCGGCACCGAGATGCTGGTCTACCACGGAGAAGTCCCGGCGTCGATCGCCTCCAGGATGCGGGCGCCCTTCCAGGAAGGGGACTTCGATTTTCCCGTGAAATACGGCTACCTTTCGGTTGGCGTCGTCGAACAGGGACCCCCCGGGTTTTTGGGGCGACGGGTGTTTTGCCTGTATCCCCACCAAGACCGCTACGTGGTGCCTGTGGACGCGTTGAGCTTCATTCCGGAGAATGTTCCCAGCAAGCGTGCCATCCTGGCCGGGCCGGTGGAGACGGCGTTGAACGCACTGTGGGACGTTGCGCCCTGCATGGGGGATCGCGTTGCCGTGATCGGCGGCGGGATGATCGGTTCCTCGCTGGCCGCATTGTTGCGCAGCTTCCCGCTGGCGGAACTGCAGCTAGTGGATCCCGATCCGTCCAAGCGGGAGATGTCCCAAAGCATGGGTATCAAAGCGGTCACGCCGGAACAAGCAGCGGGGGGATGCGACATCGTCTACCACGCCTCCACCACCGACGAGGGCCTGGCCCGGGGACTTGAACTGCTCGCCGACGAAGGAGAAATGGTTGAGCTCTCATGGTTTGGTTCCCATGTTCCCGGGGTGCCGCTCGGTGCCGACTTCCACGCCCGCCGCCTGCGCATCACCTCCAGCCAGGTCTCCATGATTGGACGGGCCCGCAAGCACCGGCATACCCACGCATCGCGCATGGAACTGGTGATGTCGGCACTGGGGGATCCGGTGTTCGACGCGCTGATCAGCGGAGAATCGGCCTTCGTCGAGTTGCCGCGAGTCATCGCGGATTTGGCCAGCGGGGCCCTGCCGTCGCTGTGCCGTGCGATCAGCTACCCCGGGAACAGCTAGGAAACGGTGGCGCTGTCCATCGCAGCGCACCGCGGCATGATCCGTCCCGGTAGGCTCGTTGCACGTGCCGTGATGCCCCAATGGGGGCATTCGCGGTGAGGACCCGCCAGAAAGGCCCTTGAATGTATTCCTTGACCGTGCGAGACCACGTCATGATTGCCCATAGCCTCCCGGACCCCTTCTTCGGCCCCGCCCAAGGTTTGCACGGCGCGACCTTGGTCATCGAAGCGACATGGAGACGTGCCGAACTTGGTCCGCAGTCGGTGGTGATGGATATCGGGGCGGCAACCGCCATGCTTTCGGAAGTACTGGAGACCCTGAGGTATTCAAACCTCGATGAGCATCCCGCCTTTGCCGGACGCCTGAGCACCACCGAAGCGGTTGCCGGGTACATCGGCAAGGAACTGTGCTTGCGCTTTGACACGACGAAGTTCGCTGGACTCGAGATCCTGCTGCGTGAGCACCCGGATGCTTGGGCCTCCCATGCCGTCACCTTCGGCTGAGTCCTCCGGGGTCACGTTCCTGGCTCCTGCAGGCTTGCCCGGACCCAGCGGGGGGAGTCGCTACAACGCTGCCCTGGTACTGGCCCTCCAAAGAATGGGGTATCCGGTCACGATGAGGGCCATCCCCGGTGCCTGGCCGTGGCCGGCACCGGGCGATCTTGACGTGTTGCGCGCAGCGATCACCCCGGGCTCCCGAATAGTCATCGACGGCCTCATCGCCTGCGCTGCACCGGCCGAAATTCGGGAGGCCTGCGCATCAGGAACCCGGGTCCACGTCCTGTTCCACCTCTCGTTGCTGGCAGAATCCGGCCTGCCTTCCGGGGAGCGGGAAGCACTGCGTGAGAAGGAACGGCAGGTGGTGCAGGAGGCGCACAGCGTCATCTGCACCAGCGAATGGGCGGCGCAGGACCTGCAGGGCCGCTATGGCCCGTTGCCTACGCACGTCTTGCTTCCGGGCACCGACCCGGCATTGCCGGCCGTAGGCAGCACCCCGCCACAGATGCTCCTGTTGGCATCTCTCACCCCCCGCAAGAACCACTTGGCCATCCTGCGTGCCTTGTCCGGCCTGCAGGATCTTTCGTGGCGGATCATGGTCGTTGGTCCGGACACGGCGGACCCCGGTTATGCCAAGGACGTCCGCGAGTTCGTGGGCAACGCGTTCGACGAAGGACGGGTGCAGGTCATCGGGACTCGAACCGGCAGCGAGCTGGAAAGCATCTGGATGGCCACCGACCTGCTGCTGCTGGTCTCGCGCGCCGAGACATTCGGGATGGTGGTCACCGAGGCCCTCGCCCACGGGATTCCCGCCGTCGTCGGTTCCGGAACCGGATCACAGGAGGCCTTGGCCTTGGCCGGGTTCCCGGTGCCCGGAGCCGAAGTGCCGCCCGATGACCCGGCGGCACTTGCATCGGTGTTACGACGCTGGCTCACCGATGCCCGGTTGCGCTCGGAATGGAGCGATGCCGCCGTGGCCACCCGCGATAGACTGCCGACATGGAACCAGACAGCACATCAAATGCAGCGGATCCTCACCTTGTGAACGAACTCGAACGCCCGATTGCCAGCGATTGGCTGGCCTTGCGTCGTGAAGCCGACGAGCGAGCCCGCGAAGCTGCCAGACCCTTGCTGGAGAGACTCGCCGCGCATTTTTCCGGCACCGTCGTGGAGGTCATCGATGTCGGGGCGGGAACCGGCGCCAACCAGGCTTGGCTCGCACCCCGCCTCGGTTTCGAGCAGAGATGGACGCTGCTGGATCACGACCCGGCACTGCTGGCGCTGGCCGGGGAGAGCCGGAACGAGGGATCGGTGGAGCGCATCAGGCGGGTTGTCGCCGGGATCGAGGACCTGGCGACGCTGCCCCAGGCAGCAGCCGAGCACGTTCTTCTCACCTGCTCGGCGCTGCTTGATTTACTCAGTCTGGACCAGCTTGATGGATTCTGCGATTTCCTGATAGGCAGGGACATCCCGGCCTTACTCTGTCTCAGTGTCACCGGGGTCGTGGAGGTGGTTCCGGGGCACAGCTTGGACGAGGCTGTGAATACGGCCTTCAACGATCACCAACGCCGCGCTTGCCTGGCTGGACCTCAGGCCATCGGGCATGTCGCGGAGCGGCTCCGGGCCGCGGGCATGGACGTCCAGCTCACGGACACGGACTGGACCCTGGGCCCGGCCGAGAGCGCGTTGGTCCGTCGCTACCTGAATGATCGGGCCGACGCCGTCATGGAGCATGAAACGGCCGGGGACATCGGTGTGGCCCGGTGGTTGGCCGATAGATTGGCCCGTGAGCGTGAAGGTGCACTGCGTGTGCGTGTCGGGCACCAGGACCTCTTGTGCCTACCGCGGCCATGAAGGGGTGTACCGGGGTGAAGTTAGGCGCCTGGGCAGTGCGGTGGCCCCAGTGAGACGCCGTCCCCTGGTCCTGGGCATGGTGCAAGTTGCCGTGGCCGCCGGAATCCTGCTCTGGATAGTTGGCCTGTGGGGTGCCGGTCCTTTTGCCGCGGCCGCTTCGGTCCTCACTCTTCCGGCAGTTCTCGGAGCACTGCTCTTGGGTTTGGTTGGCGTTGCGGTGCAGGCCCAAAGGTGGAGAATGATCGCCCTCGGCCAAGGTATCGACGTGGGCCTTGGCTCAGCGGTGGGGCGTTGCTGGCAGGCGGCCTTTGTCAATGCGGTGCTTCCGGGCGGGTTGGCCGGAGACGTATTGCGTGCCGTGGAAGAGCGCCCGGGTGCGGGCCTGCTACGCAGGGACGTGCTGAAGCGAAGCGTGGGCGCTGTCTCGGCTGAACGCCTCGCGGGTACATCCGTGGTCTTTCTTGCCGCGGGAATCCCCTTGATGGGCTTGAGTCCCGGGGTCGGGCTGCTGTCATTGGCCGTGGCGGCCGCGGCAGCGACAATCGCTTGGCAGTGGCTGCGCAGGCTCACCAAGCGGGGCATCGGATTGGTGTCCGTGCTTTCGGTGGTCGGTTGGTGTGCCTTTGCGCTGTTGTTCTTGCTGGCTTGCCGTGCCCTGGCGCCGGAATTGCCCTTTGCGCAGATCCCCGTCCTGGCGGCCATCACCTTGGCCGGCATGTCCATCCCGCTTAACATCGCAGGGTGGGGTCCTCGGGAGGGCGCGGCCGCGCTGGGATTCATGTTGCTCGGGCACTCGGCCGAACAAGGCGTGGGTGTCTCTGTGGCCTATGGCATCCTTGCCTTGGTTTCAGTGCTTCCCGGCGGACTGGTCCTGCTGATTCGGACCCTGCGCAGCAAGCGGGAGGGTGGCGGTGAAGTTGAACTCCGTGCATATGTCCTCGCCGAACACGAACCTGCGGACAGGGGCGGACAAGGCTCCGGAGAGGGCGTCGGTCCCCTCGAAACGGATGCCGGGGACACCGTCACCGACCAACAGCGGGGCAGTAGTCAGGTAGAGGCGGTCCAGGACACCTGCATGCAGGAACCGGGACACAGTTAGCCCCCCACCCTCCACCAATACCCGGCGCAGGCCCTTTTTCGCCAGAAAACCAAGGATCGCCGCGGGCTCGAAATCTTCCTCGTGCTTGAACCGGTGGACGGCCACGTGCGGCGACAACGCCTCCGGCGTGTTGGCTTCGGCACCGACGAGCCACAGGGTCGGCGTGGTCTCATCTGTCAACACCGTGGTCGTGTGGGGTATGCGTGCGTGCGGGTCAATGACCACGCGTACCGGATTGGCTCCGCTGACGGCGCGGACGGTGAGTTGGCAGTCATCTGCCTGCACGGTCCCGGCGCCAACGATGACCGCGTCGACCAGTGCCCGCAGGCGGTGCAGATGCTCGCGATCCAATTCCCCGGTGACGAAGCAGGCATCACCGGTGCGCGAGGCGATGAACCCATCCATGCTCTGTCCGAGCTGGGCGATCACCAGTTGCGGGCCCGCCTCGAGGAGGGGTGCATAGCGCTCCACCAGCGCTTCGTCGCCGGGGGACAATGCTCCGTCGGGAAGGCAGCCATCAGCCAGTGTGTCCCACGTGTTGCGCTCAGGAGGTGCGTCGTGGCTCATCCGCGCGCGTTTCGTGGCCAGGTAGCCGGAATTTTCCAGGCGGTCCGCCACATTAAGCCGGATCCGGGCCTCAACGGCTATGCCCTGGGCCTCCAGAGCCGCTTGCTTGGCGGGATTCGAGGACAGCAGCCTGACCTGCTCGATTCCCAGATCGCGCAGAATCTGCGCGCTTTGGTGGTAGTCGCGGGCATCGACCGGAAGCCCGAGGCGGGTGTTTGCATCCACGGTGTCCTCGCCCGTGTCCTGCAAGGCGTAGGCCCGAAGCTTGTTCATCAGCCCGATACCCCGGCCTTCATGGCCCCGCACGTAAATCAAGATGCCCCGTCCGGCTTCGTCAATGGCGTGCAGGGCGGCGTCGAGCTGCTCCCCGCAGTCGCAGCGATATGATCCCAGGGCATCGCCGGTCAGGCACTCGGAATGCAGCCGCACCAGCGGGGCAGGACCGTCGATTGCGGCGATCTCTCCGCGAGTGAGGACCATGTGCTCAACACCGGCCACGTCGCGGTAGCCGAGCAGTTTGAATTCACCGTGCCGCGTGGGCAGCTTGGTGTGCACCATGCAGGTGACCTTCATCGATCCATCTGGCGTCAGGGATTCGAGTGACATGGCTTTACCCTATACGTCTCGTCGCTCATCAAGGTGCCGCTCCGGTGCGCGCCGCCGGCTTTCAGCGAAGGGGGAGCGGGTCTCGAAGTTGGCTCCATTCGCGGGGTGCCGAACGGAGTGGGTGGGCATGAGGCGTGCATGGTCTCACCGTCACACGGGACCGCCAAGCGGGCAATGCCGACCTCCCGGTCCGTGGAACGGATGGCGAAGGCGCTGGGCTGCCGTGCCACGAGCGAGGAGAGTCATCGGCGGCTTCCATCCAACAGCGCATTTTTGCCGGCCAAAACAGAACCATCCGCGCGGCCGGGGCCGCGGAAGCCTCGTAGCGATGGAATATGCTCGAGCGATGGCACTTGATTGGGAACAAATCGTCATTGATTCAAAGGACGCGCAGACGCTCGGTCGTTGGTGGGCAGATGCCTTGGGCTGGGTCGTCACGATTGACAGCCGAGAGGAGTTCGAGATTCGCCCGACCGTGGATTTAACACCGGGGATGATCTTCGTCCCGGTGAAGGATGACAAGAGCGCAAAGAACCGGGTGCACCCGGATTTCCGGCCCCTCAACCAGCAGGCCGAAGTGGATCGGTTGCTGTTGCTGGGCGCTCGCCGGGCCGATATTGGCCAGGGCGAACAAGATTGGGTCGTCCTGGCCGACCCGGAGGGAAATGAGTTCTGCATCCTCGGGGACGGTGGCAGCTAAGAGGCACCGGCCGCGTTGTTCGAATTTGTTCGTGATTCTTGTCCTCCAAGGCGACGCGGTGGAGGAGAGCGGATCCGCTCTCCGTCGCACCAAGTCGCTACGGCACCAGGATGGTTTTTCCCGTTGTGGCCCTGGTCTCGAGGGCGGTGTGCGCGGCGCCTGCATCGGCCAGCGCGAACTGCGCCCCGATCCGGACATGGAGCCTGCCGGCGGCAACGAGGTCGAAGATCTCACTGGAGCGCCAGCGCCGTTCCTCGGCATCGAGCAGGAAGTCACCAAGCTTGGGGCGAGTCACGGTGAGGGATCCATGGGCGTTGAGCCGCTGGAGGTCAAAGAGCGGGACCTGGCCCGATGCCCCGCCAAAGAGCACCAGCGTGCCGCGGATCTTCAGCGCCTTGAGTGATCCCTCGAAAGTGTCCTTGCCGATCCCGTCATAAACGACATCCACTCCGCGGCCTTCGGTGAGCTCCACTACGCGTGCCGGGACCTGGTCGTAGTCCAGGACATGGTCGGCGCCGGCGGTGCGTGCCAGCTCCGCCTTCTCCGGGGTCGAGGTGGTGGTGATGACGGTGGCGCCGCGCAGCTTCAGCAGCTGGATCAGCAACAGTCCGACTCCGCCGGCGCCGGCATAGGTAAGCACGGTGTCTCCGGGTTGCACGGTGTAGCTGGAATTGATCAAGTAGTGGGCGGTCAGCCCCTGCAACGGCAACGCTCCGGCGATTTCCAGGGAAACGCCCTCCGGCACCGGAAGGGCCTTCTCTGCATCGAGCAGCGTGTAGCTGGCGTAGGCCTTGGATCCTTCGGCCGTTGCCACCCGATCGCCCACGGCGAAGTCGGTGACGCCGTCCCCGACGGCTTCAACTATCCCGGCGCATTCGCTGCCCGGAACAAGGGGATACTGCACCGGGTAGACGCCCGAGCGCTGGTAGGTCTCGATGAAGTTCACGCCGATGGCCGCGACCTTTACCAGTAGCTGCCCGGTGCCGGGGGAAGGAACCTCGGAGGACACATAGTCGAAAACTTCGGGACCGCCGGCCTGACGGGCGATAATTGCATGGGGGCTCACGTGTGGGACTCCTTGGTCGGCTTTTGGTTTTGGGACAACCCTAGCGGTGGAACCTGAAATGGGCGGATCCTGTGCTCGGAATGTCGCAGGATCGGGAGACGATCAGTGAATACTTATTAGCCATCATGTATAAATACGTTGTAAGGTTGGTTTATGACTATTTCAGTAGCTGTTTCCGGAGCCAGCGGATATGCCGGCGGCGAGGTCCTGCGCCTGCTTTCCAACCATCCGAACGTGACCATCGGCGCCATTACCGCCCACTCGAACGCCGGACAGCGACTGGGAGAACTCGCGCCGCACCTGCATTCGCTCTCCGAGCGCATCCTGGTTGAAACCACCGTCGAGCAACTGCGCGGACACGACGTGGTCTTCCTGGCGTTGCCGCACGGTGCCAGTGCCGAGATCGCTGCCAAGTTGCCGGACGATACCCTAGTCATTGACGCGGGAGCGGACCACCGCCTTGAATCCGCAGAGGCCTGGGAAAAGTTCTACGGCAGCCCGCACGCCGGTAGCTGGCCCTACGGCCTGCCAGAACTCCCCGGTGCCCGTGCCAAGCTCGTGGGAGCCAAGCGGATCGCGGTGCCGGGCTGCTATCCGACATCCGTCCAGCTGGCCTTGGTCCCCGGATTCGCCGCCAACCTGCTGGAGCCCGATGACGTGGTGGTGGTTGCGGCCTCGGGAACATCGGGCGCGGGCAAGAGTGCCAAGGTCAACCTCATCGGATCCGAGGTCATGGGTTCGATGAACCCGTACGGCGTTGGTGGCTCACACCGCCACACCCCGGAAATGGAACAGGGGCTCTCCAACGCAGCTGGCGTCCCGGTGACGATTTCCTTCACCCCGACCCTCGCCCCGATGCCACGGGGCATCCTCACCACAGCCACCGCCAAGGTGAAGCCCGGCGTGGACGAGGCGACACTGCGCGCGGCCTGGACCGCCGCATACAAGGACGAGCCGTTCGTCCACATGCTTCCCGAGGGCCAATGGCCAGCCACCTCTTCGGTCATGGGATCGAACCACGCGCAGGTCCAGCTGGCCTTCGATGCACACGCCAACCGTGTCATCGTCTCCACGGTCATCGACAACCTCACCAAGGGAACCGCCGGCGGCGCCGTCCAATCCATGAACATCGCCCTGGGCCTGAGCGAAACCGCCGGCCTGGCATTTGAAGGAGTCGCTCCGTGAGCAATGCATCCACCGGAATCACCTTCCCCGCGGGCTTCAGCGCCTCGGGGATCACTGCCGGACTGAAGACCTCGGGCAAGTCAGACCTGGCCCTGGTGCGCAACAACGGCCCGCGCTTCGATGCCGCGGCGGTGTTCACCTCCAACCGTGTGGCAGCTGCCCCGGTGCACTGGTCGCGCCAAGTGCTCTCCGACGGCCGCGCCGACGCTGTCGTACTGAACTCCGGCGGGGCCAACGCCTGCACCGGCGCCGAGGGCTTTGCCAACACCCACGCCACTGCCGAACACGTGGCCAAGGTCCTGGGAATCTCCAGTGGCGACGTGCTGGTGTGTTCCACCGGCCTGATCGGCGAGCAGCTGCCCATGGACAAGATCCTTCCCGGTGTCGAGGCCGCGGCCTCAGCACTGGATGACGGGAGTGAATTCGACGGGGGAGCGGCGGCTGCCACGGCCATCATGACCACCGACACGGTGAACAAGCAGGCAGCCTTCTCGGGGACCGGGTACGGCATCGGTGCCATGGCCAAGGGCGCCGGCATGCTGGCCCCGGGACTGGCCACGATGCTCGTGGTCATCACCACCGACGCCGTGCTCGAACCCTCCCAGCTCGATACCGCACTGCGCCAAGCCACCAATGTCAGCTTCGACAGGGCTGACTCCGATGGCTGCATGTCCACCAATGACACGGTGATCCTCATGTCCTCGGGTGCCAGCGGCGTCATCCCCGAGGTTGCCGAGTTCTCCGCGGGACTCGCCGAGGTCTGCGTCAACCTGGCCAAGGCGCTGATTTCCGATGCGGAGGGCGCCGCCCATGAGATCACGATCCGCACCTTCAACGCCGCCACCGAGGACGAGGCCGTTGAGGTCTCGCGCAGCGTTGCACGCTCCAACCTCTTCAAGACCGCGATCTTTGGCCAGGACCCCAACTGGGGCCGGGTGCTCTCAGCGGTGGGAACCACCCAGGCCGCCTTCGAAGCCGAGGAACTGAACGTCACCATCAACGGCATCCAGGTATGCCGTAACGGCGGAGTGGGGGAGGACCGGAACCTGGTGGACCTCACCGGGCGCAACGTCCTGGTGGAAATCGATCTCAACGCGGGAAGCCAGGAAGCCAGCCTGTGGACCAACGACCTGACGCACGACTACGTCCACGAGAATTCGGCCTACAGCAGCTAATCCAAGGCAACGGCTCCGGGATGGCGGGATTCGAACCCGCCCCCTTGGGCCGATCGCCTCTGGCCTGTGAATCCAGTGAGGAATAACCCCGAGCATGACTGAGAAGCAAGCCACCCCCATGGGTGTGGCACAACGCAAGGCCGAGGCCCTGATCGAGGCGCTGCCCTGGATCCAACGCTTTGCCGGAACCACCATGGTCATCAAATACGGCGGCAACGCCATGATCAACGAGGACCTGCGCCGCGCGTTCGCCGAAGACATCGTCTTTCTGCGCCACGCCGGGATCAACCCCGTCGTCGTGCACGGCGGCGGCCCGCAAATCAACTCGATGCTCAGCCGCCTGGGCATCGAATCCGAGTTCAAGGGCGGGTTGCGGGTCACCACCCCCGAGGCCATGGACGTGGTCCGCATGGTGCTCACCGGCCAGGTGCAACGCGAACTGATCGGCCTGATCAACTCGCACGGACCCTACGCCGTGGGACTCTCCGGGGAAGACGGCGCATTGCTGCGCGCAGTGCGCACCGGCGCCTATGTGGCAGGACAACACGTGGACCTGGGACTGGTGGGTGAGGTCACCGGGGTGAAGCCCGACCAGATCCTTGACCTGCTGGCCGCCGGCAAGATCCCGGTGGTCTCCACCGTGGCTCCCGAGGTCGACGAGCACGACAACCCCACCGGGCAGGTGCTCAACGTCAACGCCGACACTGCCGCGGCGGCACTGGCCAGTGCGCTGGGGGCTTCGAAGATGGTCATCCTCACCGACGTCGAAGGGCTCTATGCGGCTTGGCCTGATAGGTCTTCGCTGATTTCCTCCCTGGACACCGAGCAGCTGCGCGCGCTGATGCCCTCACTGGAATCGGGGATGATCCCCAAGATGGCAGCCTGCCTCAAGGCCGTGGACGAGGGAGTGGGCCAGGCCCACATCGTCGATGGCCGCCAACCACACTCGATGCTGTTGGAGGTCTTCACCTCCGCCGGCGTCGGTACCCAAGTCATTCCCAAGGACGAGGCATGAACGAGATCATTGAACACGAGGTCGGCGCCCTGAGCGCACTGCCGGGCAGCGAACTTCTCTCCCGGTACAACAATTCGCTGCTGGGGGTCTTCGGCGCCCCGCAACAGGTACTGGTGCGTGGCGCCGGATGCCATGTATGGGACGCGGACGGCAATCAATACCTAGACCTGCTGGCAGGGATCGCCGTCAACGCGCTGGGTCATGCCCACCCGCTGGTGAACTCCGTGGTTTCCTCCCAGCTGGCGACGCTGGGGCACATCTCCAACTTCTTCACCAGCCCGACCCAGATCGCGCTGGCCGAAAAGCTTCTGGAGATCAGCGCGGCGCCGACCGGTTCCAAGGTGTTCTTCACCAACTCCGGCACCGAAGCCAACGAGGCGGCCTTCAAGCTCGCCCGGCGCAATGCCGGCACCGAGGATGCGCCGCGCACCAAGGTCATTGCGTTGGAGCACGCCTTCCATGGCCGCACCATGGGCGCGCTGGCCCTGACTTGGAAGCCCGCCTATCGCGAACCATTCGAGCCGTTGCCCGGCGGTGTCCAGTGGGTTGCCGCCGGGGATATCGAGGCGCTGCATGAAGCGGTGGATGAAAACACCGCAGCGGTGTTCATCGAACCCATCCAGGGCGAGGCCGGAGTCATTGAGTTCGCTCCTGAATACCTGCAGGCAGCACGCGAAATCACCGCAGCTGCCGGCGCATTGCTGATCTTCGACGAAGTGCAGACCGGCATCGGCCGCACCGGAGCCTGGTTCGCCTCCGCCGGGGTGCTCCCTGACGCGATGACCCTGGCGAAGGGACTGGGCGGCGGTTTCCCCATCGGTGCCATGATCGTTTTCGGCCCCGAGGCCACTGGACTTCTCACACCAGGACAGCACGGGACCACCTTTGGCGGAAACCCCGTGGCCACAGCGGCGGCCCTGGCGACCTTGCATGTCATCGAGTCCCAGGGGCTGTTGGAGCAGGTGGTGCGCGTGGGTGAGGACGTGCGCGGAAAGCTCGCGGCGATGGATTTCGTAACAGAGGTGCGCGGACGCGGACTGCTCATCGGCTTCGACCTGGAAGCCGCCGTTGCCCCGGCGGTGGTCAAAGCTGCCCTGGATGCAGGGTTCATCATCAACGCACCGGGCCCGAACACGCTGCGCCTTGCACCGCCGCTGATCATCACCACCGAACAACTCGACACCTTCGTTGCAGCACTGCCGGCGCTATACGCCGCGGTCGTTGCCGGCACCCAGGAATAGGACCCCACGACAATGACCAACACAGTTCGCCACTTCCTGACCGACCTTGATTTGACCCAGGCAGAGCAGACCGAGGTCCTTGATCTGGCCTTGGCCATGAAAAAGGACAAGTACGGGTACAAGCCCTATGCCGGACCCCAGACAGTGGCCGTCTTCTTCGACAAGACCTCCACCCGCACCCGGGTCTCCTTCGCCGCCGGCATCGCCGAACTCGGCGGATCACCGTTGATCATCAACTCGGCCGAATCGCAGCTCGGGCACAAAGAATCTATTTCCAACTCGGCAAAGGTGCTCGAGCGCATGGTTTCCACCATCGTGTGGCGCACCTACGCACAGGCCGGACTCGAGGAGATGGCGGAAAACTCCGGTGTTCCGGTCATCAACGCGCTCTCCGATGACTACCACCCGTGCCAGCTGCTGGCCGACCTGCTCACGGTGCGGGAACACAAGGGCACCCTGGCCGGACTCTCCATGGCCTACCTGGGGGACTCGGCCAACAACATGGCCAACTCCTACCTGCTGGCCGGCGTCACCGCCGGGATGCACGTGAGGATTTCCGGTCCCGAAGGTTACCTTCCGAACGCGGAGATCATCGCCGCGGCAACGGCGCGTGCGGCCGAAACCGGTGGCTCGGTGCTGGTGACCCAGGATGCCTCCCAGGCTCTTGCGGGGGCCGACGTGGTGGCCACCGACACCTGGGTTTCCATGGGCCAGGAAGAGGAAAAGGCCGAGCGCATGGAGCTGTTCCGCAACTATGCGGTTGACGCCGCAGCCATGGCGCATGCGTCCCCGGACGCCGTCGTGCTGCATTGCCTGCCGGCCTACCGTGGATACGAAATTGCGGCAGAGGTCATTGACGGTCCGCAGTCGGTGGTCTTTGACGAAGCCGAAAACCGGGTCCATGCCCAGAAGGCCATCATGGCCTGGCTACTGGCCAAGTCGGGACTGGCAGAGGTTGCCGGCGTGGGTCTTGACCGATGAGCACACCGGCATCGCTCCAGCCAACGACGAAGATCGCCCGACAGGCCCGGGTGGGATCCATCCTCTCGACCCGGACCGTACGTTCCCAGGCGGAGTTGGCGGCTCTGTTGGCCGACGAGGGCTTGGCGGTCACCCAGGCCACTCTTTCCCGGGATCTGGTTGAGCTGGGCGCGGTGCGCGTACGCGGCGTCGATGGTGGACTTGTCTACGCAGTGCGCCAGGAAGGTGGCGACCGCAGCCCCCGGGCCGGGGTCAGCCCGGAAATCCACGATGCCAAGCTTGCCAAGCAATGCGCAGAACTGCTGATCACTGCCGAGGCCTCGGGAAACATCGTGGTGTTGCGGACCCCGCCGGGGGCTGCGAATTTCCTGGCGTTGTCCATCGACCACTCCACGATGCCGCAGATCCTTGGCTGCATTGCCGGGGACGACACCGTTATGATGGTGACCCGCGAGGTCGATGGTGGTGCCGAGGTGGCGGCGCGTTTCTTGGCCTTGGCCGACCCGCAGCAGCAATGACCAAGAAACCGCTTAACCCCAAAGCACCGAAGGAACGAATGGAACCGTCCAAGAAGGCCGCGATCCTCGGAGCGATCCTGGGGGTCGTGATCCTGCTGGGGATCGTGGCTGGCCTCATCATCGGGACAACCGGCATACTCAAGGGTGCCGGAGAGGCTCCCGGTTTGGTGATCGGCTTGCCGGCCCTTCACGCCCTGGCGGGCACCGGTTTGTAAACCCTTGTGCTACTTAGGGCCTTGTGCAACCATTTGGTTGCACAAGGGGCTAGCGCTTTGGGGGAAACACATGGGCAACGTACGGCAAGACGTCATTGAGGCAACCGTCGACATATTCGCGACTGTCGAAGCCGTATGGAAACTGGTCAGCGAGCCCGGATGGTTCATCAATGGCGGCGCCATCGCGCCTCACAAGATCGAAACCGATGGCGCGTTCTCCACCGTCCACGACGCCATCTACGGCAAGTTCGTTTTCGAAACCGTCACGTTGGATGCTCCCCACTACGCCGCCTTTCGGTCATTGGGAGGGGACTACTGGGACGATCCGGTTCCCAACACGATGGTCGAATTCTGGGTGGAAGCCACCAATGCCGGGGCGACACGCCTCCGTGTCATGGAAAGCGGATTGGCTGCTTTCGTTGACGGGGAGCATGCCCGTGTCATCAGCACGAAGACCCAGGGGTGGACTGCGGAGATGCTCGCGGCACAACGCCACCTGAGCCGGAATTGACCAGATCCCGACCCTCGGGCCCCACACAACTGATCTTTGCTGCCTTGTTCGGATGAAAGCCGTAGGGAGGTGCTCAGGCAACTAGGGGGCAGTGCCTCTAGTGCCTCGCGTTTAAGTGCCTCCCTGGGTGCTGGCCGTCAACAGTGGGCAAGCACTTGGGGATCCTGATTGATGCTGGCCTCGCCAGACGGCGCAGGAACGGGCGGGCGATCGGTTTTGAACTAGTCCCGCACGGTTTGGAGCCTGCGACGAAACACATCGAAGCACTCCCAATGGCCCCGACAGGCACCGTTTCGCCCGTGATAGCTCCGCCCGAGGTGTAGATCGAGACCTTAGGAATCCTCCCGTTTCCATGTAGCCATTCTATGGCCCCATGAGCCTTTCCGCGATCCGCTGCCTGGGCGACTCGGGCCCAGGCAGCGTTCGGGGCTAAGGCCTGTGGACGAGTTCGCTCTCGCTGTGTGGAGAGTCAAAGACCTTGCGGAAGGCGGCTTCGACATCATCGTTGTGGACGACCAGGACGACCCGGTGGATGGAGGTGGAGTGCGAATACATCTCGAACCAGTCATTGATCGCGTGTGATGCGGTCGAGGCAACATCCTCCGGTGCCCAGCCGTAGGACCCCGCACCTATGGCCGGGAACGCGATACTGCCGGCCCCAAGCCGCGATGCGACATACAGGGAGTTCGTGAAGCACTTGGCCAGGGTCTTGGGATTCGTTTGTCCTACGTGGCGGTTGGGCCCGGGGGAGTGGATCACCCAGCGGGCCGGCAGGTCTCCGGCGCCGGTGGCAAGGGCAAGCCCGGAGGCAATCCCGTCGGGATGGGTCGTGGCCCGGAGCTTCCGGCATTCCGCAAGGAGCGACGGACCTGCTGCCGCATGTATGGCGTCGTCAACGCCGCCGCCACCGAGCAGGGAGGGGTTTGCTGCATTGACGATCGCATCGACCTTTTGCTCGGTGATGTCTCCTCGCACGATCTCGATATGCATTTCTGGGCTCCTGTCAGTGATCTGAAACACTTGGTACGCACCACGATACGCCGGAGCGTTGGACTTGTGGAGGGGACATGGTGGATTCTCGACTGTGACTAGAGCAAAGCCGTGCCTGGGTCGGATTTCGGGTGCCGAGGAGGTTCCGTAATGGGGACACGCGCCGCCGGTGTCGACGGCGCATGGCGGGACCAACGAACCCCATCGGTCGGGGTTTTTGGCTGGAGCCGAGCCTAGAGGTATTCCTCGATCACGGCTGCGAGCTCGGGCAGCTCGAACATCTTGGCTACGGCGAGGGCATTTTGCGAACCGAGGTGCGGGTCCGCGCCCTTGGACAGCAGCTGGCGCACCAGCGGTTCGTTCTTGCGGAAGACCGCACACGTCAGTGCGCCCTGGCCCTTGTCGTTGAGTCGATTGAGATCGGTCTTGCGCTCAATGAGGCCCGAAACAATGTCGTCATGCCCGTTGTATGCGGCCAAGATCATCAGCGTGTTGCCTTTGGGGTCGGTGAGGTCACCCGGAATGCCCTGGTCAACCAGGAGCATCAGCTTCTCGGTGTTCCCCTCGCGCGCCAGATCGAAAATGGAGTGCAGGAACGCAATATCCTCGTCTGATAATTCGTCAGGAGTGTTTGGTTCTGTCATAAGTAGATCCTACCGTTTGGGCGGTGCGGGGGGCCGATTCACGACAAAACATCTGAATATTTATGTAGACTTATGAATAAATATAAGAAAATCGATGTTGAGTCGAGGGCCGGCGAACGGCCCTGCACTACGATGAACAGTGGATTTGGACACCTCGCGACCCGGCGCCCACCAAGGCGCACGGAAGGATGAACATGGGATCGGCAACAAACGAAGGTGCACTCTGGGGCGGACGCTTTGCCGGTGGCCCGGCTGACGCACTGGCGGCACTGAGCAAGTCCACGCACTTTGACTGGCGGCTGGCCCGCTACGACATCGCAGGCTCCCGTGCCCACGCACGGGTGTTGAGCAGTGCCGGACTGCTTGACGCTGCCGAGCTCGAAGGGATGATCAAGGCCCTGGACACACTGGAAGCCGACGTCGTCTCCGGTGCCTACGTCGCCTCCGACTCCGATGAAGACGTCCACGGTTCCCTGGAACGCGGGCTGATCGAGCGTGCGGGAACGGCCTTGGGCGGCAAGCTCCGCGCGGGCCGTTCACGCAATGACCAGATCGCTACCCTGGGACGCATGTTCCTGCGCGACCACGCCCGCGTCATCGCCCGAGGGGTGCTGGCCACCATCGATGCGCTGATCGAGCAGGCCGAGGCGCATCCCAATGCCGCAATGCCCGGACGCACGCACCTGCAGCACGCACAGCCGATCCTGCTATCACACCACCTGCTGGCACACGCCTGGGCCTTGCTTCGCGATGTCCAGCGACTGGCCGACTGGGACAAGCGCGCCGCGGTTTCCCCCTACGGCTCCGGTGCCTTGGCCGGCTCCTCGCTGGGCCTTGACCCGAACACCGTGGCAACGGAACTCGGATTCAACTCCGCCGCCTGGAACTCCATCGACGGCACCGCGTCCCGGGACGTCTTTGCCGAGTATGCCTGGGTGGCAGCCATGATCGGCGTCGACCTCTCCCGGGTCTCGGAAGAGGTCATCCTCTGGGCCACCAAGGAATTCTCATACGTCACACTGGATGACTCCTACTCCACCGGTTCCTCGATCATGCCGCAGAAGAAGAACCCGGACGTGGCCGAACTGGCCCGGGGCAAGGCCGGGCGCCTGATCGGCAATCTCACCGGGCTGCTTGCCACCCTCAAGGCCCTGCCGCTGGCCTACAACCGCGACCTGCAGGAAGACAAGGAGCCGGTCTTTGATGCCACCGACACCTTGGAACTTCTGCTTCCCGCGGTATCGGGCATGATCGCCACGCTGAAGTTCAACACCGCTCGCATGGCCGAGCTTGCACCGCTGGGCTTCGCACTGGCCACCGACATCGCCGAATGGCTGGTCCGCCAGGGCGTGCCGTTCCGCGACGCACACGAGCTCTCCGGCGCCGCCGTGAAGCTGGCCGAGTCCAAGGGCGTGGAGCTCTGGGACCTTTCCGACGAGGACTACTCCTCGATCTCCGCCCACCTGACGCCAGAGGTCCGCACCGTCCTGTCCACCGAAGGATCGCTGAACTCGCGCAGCGCGCAGGGAGGCACAGCG
This sequence comes from Paeniglutamicibacter antarcticus, assembly GCF_039544305.1. Classification (NCBI taxonomy): domain Bacteria; kingdom Bacillati; phylum Actinomycetota; class Actinomycetes; order Micrococcales; family Micrococcaceae; genus Paeniglutamicibacter; species Paeniglutamicibacter antarcticus. The sequence continues at coordinate 6,434 of NZ_BAABLK010000091.1, read as the reverse complement.
CCCTCCGCTGTGCTGGCCCAGCTTGGCGCGCTGAAGGAAGCCTTGGTTCCGGTGCGCGCCTACGCAGGCTAGGGCAAACCGCTAACGGTGTCGCGGGCCGGGTCCGCCACATCGGTGATGGACCCGGCCCGCGTGATATTCGGATCTTTGTGCGGATATGGTGTGGGGTATGAGTGAGCTGACCCAACAGGACCTGGCGAGCAGGATCCTCGCCGCATTGACATCCCTACGCGAATTGCTGGCCACCCTGGACGACGAGGCCACGGCCGCGCCCAGCGTTCTGCCGGGGTGGACCCGGGCCCACGTGGTGGCCCACATCGACGGTTTCGCCAAGGCCGCGAAACGGCAACTGGACACCGCCGGCACCGAAGATCCCTCCCCGATGTACGACGGGGGCCCCGAGGGCCGGGACTCCGACATCGAGATGGCCGCCCTGATGCGCTCCGGCCCCCTGGTCGCCCGCACCAACGAGTCGTTGGGCGCCCTGGAATCCGCCGTCCGCGCAACCGGGACCGGGCAATGGGACCTTGCCACGGGGTTCCGGGGTGGGGGAAGCGTCGCCGAACTCTTCCACGCCATCTGGCGCGAACTGGTCATCCACACCAGCGACCTGGCACTGGATCGCACCGTCGCGGACTGGGAGCCCGAGTTCTGCGCCCACCTTTTTGACGAGCTTGTCGTCCGGGTGCCCGAAGGCAGGCGCTACGTCCTGCAGCCACACGGGGCCCAGCGCATCATCCTGGGTGACGGAGAGGACGCCACGGTGCTCAGCGGCACTGACTTCGACCTGGCGGCATGGCTGGCCGGGCGCGAACCTGTTGGCCCCGTGCAGGCCACCGCGGATGGCGACGGCACCGACCTGCCCGAGCTGGGCCCCTGGCCCTCCGGGCAGAAATCCAAGAAGCAGGTCTAAGGCAGTCCACCGGAAGGCACCGACGTGGGGACAGGAAACCGCGAGGAGCTCTTGGCTCTTCCCTCGATGCAATTGGCTCCGCACCTGCTCGGTGCCCATGTCTCCAGCTTCATCGACGGCCAGCTGGTCATCGTGCGCCTGACCGAAGTCGAGGCCTACGACGGTTCGATGGACCCCGGGTCGCACGCCTACAGAGGCAAAACAGCCAGAAACGCCGGCCTCTTTGGCGCTGCGGGAACCGCATACGTGTACTTCACCTATGGCATGCACCATTGCGCCAACGTGGTGTGCGGATCCGAGGGCACCGCATCGGCGGTGCTGATGCGCGCCGGTGAGGTTCTAACGGGACTGGAAACGGTCCTGGCCCGCCGGGGACATCCGCGGGCACCGGAGACCAAGTTGCTCGCCGGGCCCGCGCGGCTGGCCCAGGGGCTGGGACTGACCCTGGCCAACAACCTGGCAAGCTACGCCAACGGGGTTGCTGCGCCCCCGGGCCCCGCACTCGGGCTGGAAAATCTCACCGGTTCCCCTGCCTCCTACCTGGTGGGTCCCCGGACCGGTGTGGCCGGCCCCGGAGGCACCGAGGAATATCCCTACCGATTCTGGCTTCCCGGCGAACCAAGCGTCTCGACCTACCGCAAGGCGGCACCGCGCAAGGCACGGGGATTCGAGGTCTAGACTTGTTGGGTGATTCCACAGCCTGAAAGCATGAGCGACCTTCTTGACCGACTTAGCGAAATTGTTCCCGATTACCCCTCCAAGGGCATCTCGTTCAAGGATCTGACCCCCGTCTTCGCCGACCCCATCGGGTTGCGCCGTGTCATCGACGCGGTCATTGCGCCATTCGCCGGCCAGTTCGATGTCATCGCCGGGATCGAGGCCCGCGGATTCGTGATGGCCGCTGCCGCAGCGTACGCCACCGGAACGGGGATGATCGCGGTGCGCAAGGCAGGAAAGCTGCCCCGCGCGGTGCACAGCGATGAATACACCCTCGAATACGGCACCGGCATCCTGGAGCTGCACCGCGATGATATTGTCCCCGGTGCCCGGGTGCTGATCCTCGATGACGTGCTTGCCACCGGAGGAACCGCAGGATCGGCCGCGCGCCTGCTGGCCATGGCCGGGGCAAGGATCGCGGGAGTCGGTGTGGTCCTGGAGCTTGAGGCCCTCGGCGGCCGCGACAAGCTCGCAGGCCTGAACGTACATTCCCTCCAGCGGGTCTAAGCACCGCCAACCTCCGGCCGGGTCCTGGAAACCGGCCGGGATGTCAATTGCCAGTTGCTTGAGAGCGTAAACTGGTCTGTCCACGTTTTCGTCCCATCATCGGAGTGCTGAATGCCAGAGTCCACGACCGTTCAACCGGAGCTCGAAGCCGAACGCGACTACGTCTCGATGCTCTACAACCGCCTGGATGAGCTGCGTGCCGAAAAGCTCGAGCAACTGACCCGTACCCGGCGCACCGGTCCGCAGGGCTCGATCCAGAACGTGTCCGAACGCGACTCCTTTGCTGCACTCTATGAAGACCGGCTGGCGCAGCTGAACGCGGTTGAAGACCGTTTGGTGTTCGGCCGCCTGGACCTGGACGAGGACGCCAACCGGGCAGGCGAGGACGCCGGCTCCCCGCGCTACATCGGACGCATCGGCATGACCGATGACGAGCTCAGCCGGCTGATGGTCGACTGGCGCGCACCGGAGGCCGCGGCGTTCTACCAGGCCACCGCCTTGCACCGGCAGGGCGTGCGTCGCCGCCGGCACCTGATGCTGCGCGGACGCACGGTGCTGGGCATCGATGACGAGGTCCTGGACACCGAACTTTTCAGCGAAAACGACAACCACCAGGGTGAAGGCGCACTGATGGCCGCACTAACCCAAAAGCGCACCGGGCGCATGGGTGACATCGTGGGCACCATCCAGGCCGAACAGGACCGGATCATCCGTTCCCCGCTGGCCGGGGTGCTGGTGGTCCAGGGAGGACCCGGAACCGGAAAGACCGCCGTCGCGCTGCACCGCGCGGCCTTCCTGCTCTACGAACACCGCGAACGGCTCAAGACCGCCGGGGTGCTGCTGGTCGGGCCATCGTCCTCCTTCATGCGCTACATCGAACGCGTCCTGCCGTCCCTGGGTGAGACCGGGGTCGTCATGTCCTCGGTGGGGGAGCTCTACCCCGGGATCCGTGCCGTGGCCGAACACAACCGCGAAACCTCCAGGGTCAAGGGCAAGGCCTTCATGGCCAAGGTCGTGGCCAAGGCCGTGTCCAACCGCCAGCGGCTGCTCGCCGAGGACCGCCGCGTGGTGGTCGAAGGCACCCGCTTGGTCCTGGGTCGGGGCCAGGTGCGCCATGCACGGGAAAAGGCACGGGCCTCGCGCAAGCCACACAACGAGGCCCGGGAGGTTTTCACCAAGACCCTGGTGCGCGAGCTTGCCGAGCAACTGCAACTGATCCTTGAGGAATCGTCGGGCAACGGCAACGCGGTGGACCGCAGCTACCTGATCCAGGAAGTGCGTGAGTCCCGCGACGTGCGCATCGCGCTGAACCTGTGCTGGATGCCGATGACCCCGGAGTCGCTCCTGGAAGAACTTTTCGCCAAGGAACACCTGCTTGCTGCGGCAGCACCGCAACTGAACAAGCAGGAGCTGAAAGCCCTTCACCGTGAGCCCGGCGCCGCGTGGACGGAGTCCGACGTACCGTTGCTTGACGAGGCGGCGGACCTGCTGGGCGAGTTCAAGGTCGTGGGCAACCAAGAAGGCGGTGCCGAGGCCCAGCTCAAGCGCGACGTGGAGAACGCCGAGGCGACGTTGCGCAATGTCAACGAAATGCTCTTCAATGCGGGCATCGACGGATTGGTGGAGGCCGAGGACCTAGCGGCAATGAACCAAGAGACCGAAGCCCGGCAGACCGCTGCCGAGCGGGCGGTAGCCGACCGTGACTGGGCCTACGGGCACGTGGTGGTCGATGAGGCCCAAGAACTTTCACCGATGCAGTGGCGCTTGTTGATGCGCCGTTGCCCGCTGAAGTCCTTCACCGTGGTAGGGGACATCGCCCAGACCTCTTCGGCCTCGGGCGCTAGCAGCTGGGCCCAGGCCATGAAGCCGTTTGTGGCCGAGCGCTTCACCCTGGAAGAACTGACTGTCAACTACCGCACCCCCATGCAGATCGCCGCCGCCGCTACACGGGTGGCGCATGCAGCCGGGCTGACGATCTCCACGCCCAAGGCCGTGCGCGAGGGCCAATGGCCACCGCTGGTGGACCGTCTCGAACCCGGACAACTGCTGCCCAAGCTGCGCGAGGTGCTGCCCGGCGAGGTAGGAATCGCCGACGGCGGCCTGTTGGCCGTCATCGTGCCCGAGTCACGTCTGGCCGCGATACGCGCCGCAGTTGTCGAGCAATTCGGTCGCCGTGTGGGTACAGGGTCCGGCGGGCTAAGCCAAGACATCGTGGTGCTCGGTGCTCGCGAGGCCAAGGGCCTGGAATTCGATGTGGTGCTCATCATCGAGCCACAGGAAATGATCGATGAAGTAGATGGAAGCGTCGGTGACTTGTATGTTGCCATGACGCGCACCACTCAACGGCTTCGGATCCTGGCCGAGGGCGCGATTCCGGCGGGTATTGACACGGAAGCGTAAAACCGCCCGGAGACTGCTAATTTAGTAGGGTGTCTGAAATTGAGCAGAATCCCGCACTGGTGGGACAAAGTAATGATTCGTCGTTTGCCAACGTCTGGCAGGAGCTGAAGTGGCGTGGCCTGGTCCATGTGTCCACCGATGAGACTGAGCTGGAGAAGGTTCTCTCCGAGGACTCCATTACGTATTACTGCGGTTTCGACCCAACGGCCCCGTCGCTGCACCTGGGAAACATGGTCCAGTTGCTGAACATGCGTCGCCTGCAGCTGGCCGGCCACAAGCCCCTGGGCCTTGTCGGCGGCTCCACCGGACTGATTGGCGATCCGCGCCAGACGGCCGAGCGCGTATTGAACACCAAGGAAACCGTGGGGGAGTGGGTCGGTCGGTTGCAGGCCCAGGTCTCGGGCTTCCTCTCGTTCGAAGGTGAGAATGCCGCGCGCATGGTCAACAACCTTGACTGGACCGCGCAGCTGAGCGCCATTGACTTCCTGCGCGAGGTTGGCAAGTACTTCCGCGTGGGCACCATGATCAAGAAGGAAACCGTTGCTGCCCGCCTGAACTCGGATGAGGGGATCAGCTACACCGAATTCAGCTACCAGGTGCTCCAGGGCTATGACTACCTGAAGCTGAACCAGCTCTACGGCTGTACCCTGCAGACCGGAGGCTCGGATCAGTGGGGCAACCTCACCAGCGGCACCGACTTGATCCGCAAGGTCGAGGGCAAGGGGGCGCACGCCTACGGCACCCCGCTGATCACAAACTCCGACGGAACCAAGTTTGGCAAGTCCGAAGGCAATGCCATTTGGCTGGATCCCGAGATGTGCAGCCCGTACACCTTCTACCAGTTCTGGCTGAACACGGCCGACGCCGATGTGGTTTCCCGCCTGAAGGTCTTCACGTTCTTGAAGCGCGCGGAAATCGAGGAGTTTGGTCAGGAAGTGGCCGAACGTCCATTCGCCCGCAAGGCACAGAAAGAGCTCGCCTACCTAGTGACCTCGATGGTCCATGGAGCGGACGCCACAGAAAAGGTCATCGCTGCCTCGGCGGCGCTCTTTGGCCAGGGTGAACTCTCGGATATGGATGAGGCAACGCTTCGTGCCGCGACTCAGGAACTCAAGAGCACCACGGTCACCGATGAAAACCTCGATGTTGTTTCGATCTTGATGGCCTCGGGCCTTTCCGAAACGAAGTCCGCAGCCCGCCGCACGGTAAGTGAAGGCGGTGCCTACATCAACAACGTGAAGTACTCGGATCTTGCTGCAGTGGTGAGCAAGAACGACCTGTTGCACGGCCGCTACCTTCTGGTTCGTCGCGGCAAGAAGAACCTGGCAGTTGTAGAAGTCGCCTAAGAAAGCGACATAAAAGCAGGATTTCCGGTATCGCAAGTGGGCCGGGGTGTGCGAAGTGTCGCGAGTCACGGCTGGGTCCACGCCCCGGCCCCTTGCCATTCCGGGGTCAGATTTTTAGGAAAACCATTCTGACTAAGGGCTTTGCCGAACCAAAAAGGGAGGAGAGCGGCGATTTGCCGTCTCCAGCAAACGTGTGTATTGTTTTCTAAGTCGCCGCGGCCAAGGCAAGCGAAAAGCAGCCGGACGCGAACGACAACAACATTCTTTCGAAGAAGTAATTCATTGAAAGAATGTGAATATTTATAGCAGGTTGGATCAGCGAAAAGCCGATTTGACACCGCGAAGAATATGAAATAAAGTTTTATACATCACCCCGGAAGAAACACCGACTCACCTTTGGTCGCACGGATGGCGAACCGGGAGCTGTCTGTTGTTTGAGAACTCAATAGTGTGCCAAGTTTGTTGATACCAATTTATTTATTTTATTGGTGAATGGTTTTTAGGTGTACACCTCCGTGTGCATGCTAGGAGCAATTTGCCGGGATTTTTTT
>NZ_BAABLK010000090.1:0-59152 GCF_039544305.1 Paeniglutamicibacter antarcticus | reverse complement strand
GGACCAGTAACCCCGGCAGTAAATCAGTACAGCAGTACCCGCAGTATCCGGTCGTCGGACAGTTTGAGACGACTACAGCAGTAAAGAAGTACCAGCAGTACAGCAGTAGCCGGAGGGCGTGGTCGTCAGATAGTTTGCGACGACCACAGCAGGACAGCAGAACCAGCAACCCCGGCAGTAATTCAGTACCAGCAGTAAATCAGTAGAGCAGTACCCGGAGGGCGTGGTCGTCGGACAGCTTGAGACGACCACAGCAGTACCAGTAACACCGGTAGTACCTGCAGTACCGGGCCGTAGGACAGCTTGAGACGGCCACAGTAGTAAAGCAACACCCTAATGGGGCGGGTTAGTGATGAATCTGTATTCCTCACTAACCCGCCCTTTGACGTTCTTGCTAAAGTTTGCGTCGACCACGAGCTGCGTACCTCTATGGCAGGAATCGGAGTTGACGCTATCCAAAAACTCCGCCCCGGGATCTTGGCGGTTATCCCTCGGTCGCCCGCTGCAGTTTTCGCGTAGGGTTCCCCGGCGGAGGAGTTTATGGGGTGGCTTGTGAAAAAGTCGAATATCCGACGGTTGGACGGTTCTCCGCCCAGAGTGTGCCCCGTTGATCGACATTGTGTCTGGTTTGTAGTCCTGGCTCCGCTGCTTCGTGGGCATTGGGCATGGCAAAGCCTGGAGGTCATTACAGGGACGCGTGCACTGCATGCATTACACCGTGGACCGCTGGAACCCGGGGCTGATTGCAACTCCGGGGCAGTGTCGCTGAAGCATTCTTATCGGACACTGATCCTTGGCGTCGAATGTATAGACGCGGCTTTCGGTAGCGGGTGTGGGTCGAAGCGGTAGCGCGTGCGTGGGCATCGGAAAGCGCCGGGACGAGTCCTGGCCGCTGGTGTCTCCATGGCCGGGAACCACGCCACGCGGCTGCGACCGGAGGGGCCGAGCTCCAAGACTGGCCGGCGGCCCGCGGCGCGGCACCCGGTCCCACGCCCAGTTGCCGGCCGGGAGCATAGTGCCAGGCTGCCCGGGGACCGCCGAGGAATCCCGAAAACGGCGACGGCACGGCGCACCGGAATGCGTGCTACTGCGGCCAGATCAGGCGACATGCGGGCAATCGCAGGCCCACCAGAGCATGTGCCAACGGCGTCTGTACATCCCGCACGGACGCCGCAAGGACGACGTACGGAGTGCCTACACTCCCCGGTGGTCGGGCAGCGTCGCCCCGGGCACGGTCCGAGCCCGCATCCGGATTGCCCGGCCATGTTGCCGCAGCACGGGTGACCGTGGATGAGGCGCCGGAGCACAGGCTTCGGCCCGGGGAGCTCGATGCAGCTCGCCGGCCCATCGGACCCCGCGAAGGTGCTATCCGATGTACCCACGAGTGCTACCGTTTCGCCCCACGACCGCTATCGGATGCTCCGAATTAACATCGAATATTTGACGAATTCACAAGCCACCCCCACGACCCGGCCTGTTTAGCCTTGCCTCTGGATTCAGACAGCTTCGTTGCCGCATACACCCGTGACAAGGCCATCGAGGCGGACATGGGGGTCCCGCACCCGTGCACGGCTCGTGGTCGGTGGGCCCGACGCGTGGAATACAATGGGCCATGACGGCCGCGCATCCGCGGAAGATCCGATCCGCTTCGGTGGACCGGGGTTCCACAGAGGGAGACTGAATTCAATGTCCGACCAGAGACTGCCCATTGTCGAAGACACCACGGGGCTGAGCCTGATGTACCGGGCCTTGTGGCGACTGCAATTCGTGGGATTCTTCTTCTTCGGACCCGCCGAGCAGGCCCCGCACCGCGATCCCCGTGAACGGCTCAAACGCGATCGGGCACGTAGGGTGCTCAGCGCCCACGAAGCCGCCGGAACCCAAGCCCCTGACGAGGTCATCTCCACCGCCAAGAGCTGATCCCCCGAGATCGCGGTGGGTTACGCGCCGATATAGTCGGCTAGGTGCTTGCCGGTCAAGGTGCTGCGCCCAGCCACCAGATCCGCAGGGGTGCCCTCGAAGACAACGGCGCCGCCATCGTGGCCGGCCCCGGGGCCAAGATCGATGATCCAGTCGGCGTGAGCCATCACCGCTTGGTGGTGCTCGATCACGATGACCGATTTGCCTCCGTCCACCAGACGGTCCAGCAGGCCCAGCAATTGCTGCACATCGGCCAGATGCAGGCCGGTGGTCGGCTCGTCGAGGATGAGGACCGCGCCCTTCTCGCCCATGTGGGTGGCGAGTTTCAGCCGTTGGCGCTCTCCGCCGGACAGCGTGGTCAATGGCTGCCCCAGGCTGAGGTACCCCAGCCCCACGTCCACCAGATGGGTGAGGATCTTGTGCGCGGCGGGCAATTTGGCCTCACCGTCGGCGAAGAAGTCCTGCGCCTGCGTCGCAGACAGCGCCAAGACCTCGGAGATGTCCTTGCCGCCGAGCTGGTACTCGAGCACCATGGAATCAAAACGCTTGCCCCCACACTCCTCGCAGGTGCTCGAGACCCCGGCCATCATGCCCAGATCGGTGAAAATGACTCCCGCGCCGTTGCACGTGGGGCAGGCGCCTTCGGAGTTCGCGCTGAACAGGCCCGGCTTCACGCCGTGGGCCTTGGCAAAGGCCTTGCGGATCGGTTCGAGAAGACCGGTGTAGGTTGCGGGGTTTGAGCGTCGCGAGCCCTTGATGGCACCTTGATCGACGGTGATGACGTCCTCGAATCCGGCAATGGAACCGGTGACCAGTGAACTCTTGCCCGATCCGGCGACCCCGGTGAGCACCGTGAGCACCCCCAGCGGGATGTCTACGTCCACGTTTTTCAGGTTGTTGGTCTTGGCCCCCCTCACCTCGATCGCCCGGACGGAGCTGCGAACCGTTTCCTTGAGCTTCACCCGATCATCCAGGTGGTGCCCGGTGATGGTGTCCGAGGCCCGCAACCCCTCGACGCTTCCCTCGAACATCACTTGCCCGCCTCCGGAACCGGCCATGGGACCCAGGTCAACGACGTGGTCTGCGATCGTAATCATCTCCGGCTTGTGCTCGACCACCAGCACCGTGTTGCCCTTGTCGCGCAGGGCGAGCAGCAGCTCGTTCATCTTCTCGATGTCATGTGGGTGCAACCCGATGCTGGGTTCGTCGAAGACATAGGTGACATCGGTGAGCGACGAGCCAAGGTGTCGGATCATCTTGGTGCGTTGCGCTTCCCCGCCCGAGAGAGTGCCCGAGGGCCTGTCCAGGGAAAGATAGCCCAGGCCGATGTCCACGAAGGAATCCAGCGTGTCTCCTAGCGCCTTGAGCAGCGGGGCCACGGAGGGTTCGCTGAGCCCGCGGACCCAGGGGGCCAGGTCGCTGACCTGCATGGCGCAGGCATCGGCGATGCTTTTAGAGTCGATCTTCGAGTTCCGCGCGTGTTCGGCCAACCGCGTACCGCCGCATTCGGGACAGGCGGCGAAGGTGATCGCGCGCTCGACAAACGCCCGGATGTGGGGTTGCATGGCCTCGATGTCCTTGGCGAGATAGGTCTTCTTGATCTGCGGGACCAACCCCAGGTAGGTCAGGTTCACGCCCTCGACCTTGATCTTGGTGGCCTCCTTGTAGAGGAGGTTCTCCAATTCCTCCATGGAATAATCGCGGATCTTCTTGTCGGTGTCGAACCAGCCGCACCCGCGGAAGATACGCCCGTACCAGCCCTCCATGGAGTAGCCGGGGATTTTCAGTGCGCCCCCGTTCAGCGACTTGTCGGCATCGTAGAGTGCCGTGAGGTCGAAGTCGTTGACAGTACCGCGACCCTCGCACGCCGGGCACATGCCACCGGTGATGGAGAAGCTGCGCCGCTCCTTGACCTTCTTTCCGCCCTTTTCCATGGTGACGGCACCGGCACCTGAAATCGAGGGCACGTTGAAGGAGTAGGCCTGGGGGGAACCGATGTGTGGTTGGCCGAGACGGGAAAAGACGATGCGAAGCATCGCGTTGGCATCGGTGACGGTGCCGAGCGTGGAACGCGGATTGGCACCCAGTCGTTCTTGGTCGACGAGGATCGCCGTGGTCAGTCCCTCGAGGGTGTCGACCTCGGGCCGGGCCAGGGTGGGCATGAACCCCTGGACGAACGCCGAGTAGGTTTCGTTGATCATGCGTTGGGATTCGGCGGCAATGGTGCCGAAAACCAGCGAAGACTTTCCCGATCCGGAGACCCCGGTGAACACCGTGAGCCGGCGCTTGGGGATCTCGAGGCTGATGTCCTTGAGGTTGTTCACCCGCGCTCCGTGCACCCTGATCATCTCGTGTCGATCCGCCGCGTGCACCGTCGTGGATTCACTTCTGCCGGTGTTGGCGCGCATGGCTTCTCTTCTCTCCGATATCTCTCCGCGTCTCCACGAAGCTTCCCGCTGCTTACAATATCGCCCCGGTGCCCCCGCGAGCTTCTGGGGTGCAGCCCAAAATGACGGACCCGCGAAATCCGCCTCCAGCAAAACCGTCCCGCGGGGCCGGATTGCCCTTGTGGGACACGGCTTGCATGGATATGTTCACTACATGTCAGGTTCACGATCCGGCCGCGCGGCCAAGGCCAGCACCAAGGGCCCGGGAAACATGCTGCTGCCGCTATTGCGCAAGTACTTGGCACCGTACGTGAGCCTGCTCGTTGCGGTGGGGATTTTCCAAGCGGCACAGTCCATTGCCTCGCTTTACCTTCCCAGCCTTGTTGCGGACATCATCGACAACGGCGTAGCCAAGGGCGACGTCGCCCACATCATGACCATCGGTGCCATCATGCTCGTGATCACCCTGGTGCAAGTCGCCTGCGCGATCGCTGCGGTGTATTTCGGGGCCAGGACGGCGATGTCGCTGGGTCGCGACCTGCGCGGGGCGATCTTCCATACGGTCAGCGGGTTTTCCGAGCGCGAGGTCTCCGGCTTTGGCGCGCCGTCGTTGATCACCCGCACCACCAATGACGTGCAGCAGGTCCAAATGGTGGTGTTGATGACCTGTACGCTCTTCGTCTCCGCCCCGATCCTGGCCGTTGGCGGGGTGATCATGGCGATGCAGCAGGACCTGGGGCTGTCCTGGCTGATGGCCGTCAGCGTGCCGGTGCTGCTGCTCAGCGTGGGGCTGATCATCAGCAGGATGGTCCCGCTGTTCAGGGTCATGCAAAAGCGCATTGACGTCGTGAACCGGGTGCTGCGCGAACAACTCACTGGCATTCGCGTGATCCGCGCATTCGTCCGTGAGGACCAGGAATCGGCACGCTTCGCCAAGGCCAACTCCGAGCTGACCGAGGTCTCCCTGGGCGCCGGGCGCCTGATGGCGTTGATGTTCCCGATCGTGATGCTGGTGCTCAACATTTCGTCCGTCGCCGTGATTTGGTTTGGCGGGATGCGGGTGGAATCCGGCGAGATGCAGGTCGGCGCCCTGGTTGCCTACCTGAGTTACCTCCTGCAGATCCTGATGGCCGTCATGATGGCCACGTTCATGGGCATGATGCTGCCTCGGGCCACCGTCAGCGCCGACCGCATCGGGGAGGTGCTGCACACCGAGTCCACGGTCAAGGCCGCGAACCCGGCGGTGGGCCGGGTACGCGAAACCGGCACCGTGGAATTTTCCGACGTATCGTTCTCCTATCCCGGAGCCGAGCAGCCGGTGTTGCACCACCTTGATTTTTCGTTGCACCAGGGCCAAACCACTGCCGTCATCGGATCCACGGGCTCCGGGAAGAGCACCCTGGTGAACCTGGTGCCGCGGCTATTTGATGCCACCGACGGGACGGTTCTGGTGGACGGAGTCGATGTCCGGGAGTTGGAGCCGGATTTGTTGTGGAGCCGGATCGGGATCATCCCGCAAAAACCGTACTTGTTTTCCGGGACGGTCGCCTCCAACCTGCGCTACGGCAAGCCCGATGCCACCGAGGATCAATTGTGGGAAGCCCTGGAGATAGCGCAGGCGCGTGACTTCGTCGCTTCCATGGATGGCGGATTGGAAGCAAAGATTGCCCAGGGTGGCACCAATGTCTCCGGCGGGCAGCGCCAACGCCTGGCCATCGCCCGGGCACTGGTCAAGGACCCGGAGATCTACATCTTCGACGACTCGTTCTCCGCACTGGACTCGGCCACCGATGCCCGGCTGCGCCTCGCGCTGAAAAGGCACCGCAGTTCGGCGACGATGCTGATCGTCGCCCAACGCGTGGCGACCATCAAGGATGCCGAAGCCATCATCGTGTTGGAGGGTGGACGCATCGTGGGCCATGGGACGCACGAGGAACTTCTCGAGGCCTCCGAGACCTATGTGGAAATCCTTGAGTCCCAGCTCACTGCGGAGGCGACGGCATGAGCGAGTCCAGTCGGAAGGAGACAACCAGCACGCGTGTCGCCGGTCCGCCGGTCCGCAGGCACGGCCCTGGTGCCGGTGCCTCGATGCCGGCGGAGAAGGCCTTGAACTTTGGGCCCTCCGCCAAGAAGTTGCTGCGCCGGTTGGCTCCGCACCGCATTGGCCTGGCCGCGGTGCTGCTGCTGGGAATACTCAGCGTGGGGCTCAGCGTGCTGGGACCAAAGCTCTTGGGCCAGGGAACCAACCTGATCTTTGAGGGCGTCATTTCCAAGAAGCTCCCGCCGGGCCTCACCCAGGACCAAGTGATTTCGGGCCTGCGCGCCTCCGGGCAGGGTGCCCAGGCGGACCTGCTCTCGGGCATGCACCTGACCCCGGGGATCGGGGTTGACCTGGACGCACTGGGGATGGTGCTGCTGGGTGTGCTGGCGATCTATGTGTTCTCCTCAGTCTTTGGGTGGCTTCAGGCCTATGTGCTCAACGAGGTGGTCCAGAAGAGCATGTATAGCCTGCGCCAAGGTGTCGAACACAAGATCAACAGGCTGCCGCTGGGCTACTACGACAAGATGCAGCGCGGGGAGCTGCTCTCGCGGGTCACCAACGACATCGACAACGTGGCCCAGTCGCTGCAGCAGACCTTCAGCCAGATGGTGACCTCGCTGCTGACCGTGATCGGTGTGCTGGTGATGATGTTGGTGGTCTCCCCGATGCTGACGTTGATTGCCGTCGTGGCGATTCCGTTGACCATCGTGATCACCACCCTGGTGGCCAAGCGCTCGCAAAAGCTGTTCGTCGCCCAGTGGAAACACACCGGTGAGCTCAACGCGCACATCGAGGAGAACTACACGGGGCATTCGCTGGTCAAGGTCTTCGGCCGTCAGGCCGAGACCAACGCGGTCCTTGATTCGAAGAACCAGGAGCTCTACCAGGCAAGTTTCGGGGCGCAATTCGTCTCGGGGATCATCCAGCCCTCGATGATGTTCGTTGGAAACCTCACCTATGTTGCCATTGCCGTGGTCGGTGGGATGTTCGTGGCTGGAGGCTCCATGCGTCTGGGGGATGTGCAGGCGTTCCTGCAGTATTCGCGCCAGGTCACGCAGCCGCTGACCCAGCTGGGAAGCATGGCCAACCTGGTCCAGTCGGGCATTGCCTCGGCCGAACGCGTCTTTGAACTGCTTGAAGCCGAAGAGCAGTCCGCCGATCCGATTGCCGCCCAAAGTCCGCGCGGGGGCAGCGGCGAGTTGGTCTTCGAGAATGTCAGCTTCAGCTATTCCCCCGAGAAGCCGCTGATCGAGAATGTGTCCCTGACCGCCGAGCCCGGCCACACCATCGCCATCGTGAGGCCCACGGGGGCAGGCAAAACAACGTTGGTGAACCTGATCATGCGCTTCTACGAGCTGGATTCCGGGCGCATCACTCTGGACGGGGTCGACATCGCGGCCATGACCCGTGATGACCTGCGCCAACGCATGGGGATGGTGCTGCAGGACGCGTGGCTTTTCGGCGGCACGATCCGCGAAAACATCGCCTACGGGCGGCCCGAGGCCACCGAGGAAGAAATCATCGACGCGGCCACAGCGACCTATGTGGATAGGTTTGTGCGCTCCCTGCCCGAGGGGTACGACACGGTGCTCACCGACGAAGCGGAGAACGTCAGCGCCGGGGAACGGCAATTGATCACCATCGCCCGTGCCTTCCTGGCCAAGCCCAACGTGCTGATCCTCGATGAGGCCACCAGCTCGGTTGACACCCGGACCGAAGTCTTGGTGCAACAGGCCATGGCAGCGCTGCGCAGCGACCGCACCAGCTTCGTGATTGCCCATCGGCTCTCCACGATCCGCGACGCCGACCTGATCCTGGTGATGGACGCGGGGCACATCGTTGAACAGGGGACCCACGACGAGCTGCTAGCCGCGGGTGGCGCCTACTTCGAGCTCTACAACGCACAGTTCGCGCTTCCCGTCGATGACGGGCCCTAGGTGCAGCCCGACGGAGAACACGCGTTGCTCAGCGATGAATGGGCAGCCTGTGTGATTTTTGTTGGAATCGAGACAAGTGTCATTACTCATTGTGGATTAGCCTCTGACAATTAGTGCCTCCCCTGGAGGTAGGGGTTTGTCGCCAAGGGGGCCGGGGAGTGTGCGGCGAGACCTCGAAACCGAGGGCGAATCCGGACTTCTTGCGTGTTGGCATCTCCGGCATCGTGGCCGGCCCAGGAGATGCCCGGGCCAACCCTTTCAATGTCGGCATGCTCATGAGTGAAGATGCATTAGCCCATGACATCCAAGACGCCAGTGGGTCCTTTGCCACGATCCGTCATTGACGATATTAGGTGCGTGCAGACACCCTCCTATCAACGTCGTACCGGGGATCGGCCGGGACCTTCGATTCAGGTCTTGACAGGGCACGGCACCGAACCAGACCCCCATCCGGATTCCCGAAAAGGTACTGTCTTTCGCAGAGCCATGTCCCAAGCAGCTCCGGTGACATCGCGTTTCCTCCGGTCGGCCGGTAACCCGTGTGGAGGAATAGCACTGGTGCAGGCCGCCGACGTTGTCCTGACACCGAAAGGCACACCCGATGAGCGAAAATCTCTCTCACTATCGGCAGGCACTCCTCGATGAGCGCCGCAGCACCCATGCAACCCTTGTCGGGACCATTGCCGAACACGTCAAAAACGTTTCGGACGTCGATGAACTCGCCTTTGTGCCCGGTCAGCAACATCCGGTATGCAGCGATAGCGAGGAGGTGTTGTGGCTTGCGCTGGAGCAGCTCATGTTTGTTGATGCCCCATAGGCCGGGGAGTTACCCGTGGTCTGGTTCGGTTACCACGTCCAGAGCCGGTTCTCCGGCAAGCGGGAGGCGCAGGGAATCCTGCTGACGGACGCAGGCTGATCGTGAAGGACGACTGCGATGGAGTCTTCGGCAAGGCGACGGCCCGCTCCTATCCGCTGTACCTGGGCACGGACGGTCCCCGGGAAACAGCCGCCGTCATCAGCGCCAAGGCAAGTGATTCCTATTCGTGGACGTTTGCCAAAGGGCTCGTGAACGAGGGTATGTCGAGCGCCCTAGCCGGTCGGGTCGGAACGTCAGTGGCTGCGGTGCTCAAGATCCTCCACGAGCTTGGTGCGCCCCTCGGCCACGAGCCGAAGGTGGCCGGCGACCTGCGAGGCAGGATCGCCGAACTCGGGCTGAGCGCAATGGTGAAGTATCCGGAGGATCCAAAGCAACGCAAGCACTTCGCAAAACTTGCCAAGAAGATCCAGCTTGAAGACAACGAAAAGACTCTTGCCACCTTCACCGACGCCACCTTCTTGGGTGTGTACGGACTGATCCTCACTTCCCGTGCGGTGCGTTCACGGGATCTGGGTGAGGACCCTGTGCTGACGCCGTGGGAATCGGTCGAGCCCATGAACGTGGCACCTAATGCTGCAAATGGCAAGCAGCTCATGGTGGCACCGGGTGCCGTGCATGAGCTTCCACAGTCACTCACCCTCTTGCAGGTCGAAGCAGTGGCGGATCTCGTTCGTGAATTTGCGGCCGGATCCGTGACCTAACGGCCCAAGCCTCCTCCCCAATGGGCCCCTCCAGGTCCATTGACACGGGATCACACCCCTACCCTTGAATTTCTCCTAGTCAGAGACCGACAATGAGTGACCGGGCTTCGGCCCCGGAAACGGTGCCCCGTCAGGGAGAAGACCATTTTCAGCCGAGGGCGGCACCGTCACAATCAGCGGCGGGAGAGAGCCATGAAAGACCCGGATCTACTGGAAATCCGGATTCACGGAGTGCGCAACACACCGGCCCACCGGATGCTTCAGGTGCCGGGCGCCAAGCTGCTCATGGGGCGCGGCGATGCTGCGGCCGGATTTTCGACGGTTGCTGATCCCGCCCCGGGAGAGCCCGAGGCTAATCACCGCCTTGAAGCCTACTCATGGGGACAACTTGCCCGAAGCACCGGGCTGCCGCAACTTGGCCGTGTGGGTGATGCGGCGGTGCGGGTCATCTGGTTTGCCTTGGCTCCCTTTGGCTTGGTGAATACGGCGTTCTGGTCCCGTGCCCGGGTGTTGGACCACCCGCTTGAGGCCGACGGGCAGGAGAGGCCAACTGATGGCCACGAACAGATTGCGCGGCTGGGTTCGGCGGTGAACGCGGGCCCCGGAACGGGTACGATCCGTTTCGTGGGGTTGCTGTTGACTTTGATGTTGGTGGTGACGGCTGCTTCGATCACGATGCGTTTCGACACCGACGTGCTATTCAAGACGTTCACCCCCTTGCGCAACTGGACGCCGGGCCAGGACCTCGCTTTGGCGGGACTGGTGTGTGCGGCCGGGGTGGTGGTGATCTGGGCGCTCCCGAAACTGGCCAATATCTCCTTTATGCCCGTTCCCCACCTGCCTGGGCCCACAGCGTCCCCCTCGAAGGCTCAGGACGCTGCGGCGCCGGCACCGGCGGATGCCTCGCGGCCACTGGTCGCCCATCGACACTTCTGGAAGATCGGTTCGGGCACGGCCGGACTGGCCGTGAATCACCTGACAGCCTCGTTCGCCCTGTTGGCGGGTCTCGTTGCAGGCTCCTACCTCGCGGCGGCGGCCCGTCCCGAAGCGGAACGGGATGCGGGCATCGGCTGGTGGATTGTTCTTGCCGCGGTCGCAACGACCCTGTTCCTGTTCAGCTTGGTGCGCAGCGTCAAGTACGAGCATTCCAGCTATCTTGATCTGTCCGTGCTGGTCGCAGGTTCTGCGGTTCTTGCCACCGCAGTGGCCCTGTCGGCGTGGGGACCGAGCTTGCCCATGGAGGACAACGGCACCCCGCTCGTTGCTGCCGCCTTGGTCTTGGCATTGGTGATCGCCCTGGGGATGGTCCGGGCGAGGGGTTCCGCAGGATCCTCCGGCGATAGGGAGCTGGAGCAGACGGGTTGGGGCGGACGCGGACCGTTTGTCTTTGCCGCGCTGGCCACCGGGTTTGCCCTGCTGCTCTCCTTTGCCGCAGTCCAGCTTGCAGCCCTGGTTCCCGGAGGCCCGCCCCCTCCCATGGTTTACGTGCTCAGCAGTCTCGGTTTCGTTTTGTTGGTGGGTACGGGCTTGGCATGCATCGTGGTCCGATGGCCCACCCGGGGAGGCCCGCGCGGAGATGAAATGGACGCTGTCGACACGTCGCTGCGGATCAGCTCCTGGCAAGGCGTCGATGGGTGGATGAAGCAGCGAGCCCGGGAACGAGTATGAAAGTCGCGTCGGTTCACCTCGCTGATGCGACGAGCCGAACCGATCGCCGGCGCAACGGCAAGACTCCTGGTTTTGAGCACCGCGGTGTTCGCCCTGCTGTCGCTGGCGTGGGAGCTGCATGATGCAAGCAGCCTCGGAGAGTTCGGAACGAAACTTGAAAACACGGAAACGTGGGTACGCTTCGGTGGCGGATTCGGGCTATGGGTTGCATTGGTTGCGCTGCTGGGGTTGGTGCTGATGTCCTCCAAGACCGAGGCCCGGCCGATTGGGCTGCTCTGGGACCTGATGTGTTTCCTGCCGGTGCAGGGACACCCGTTCGGCCCGCCGTGCTATTCGACCAGGGTTGCCCCGGAACTTGCTGACCGTGTGGGGGACTGGTTGGCGGGTGCGGACGACCAATACACCCGCCCCGGGAAAGACGGTCGGCAGCCCCAGCGCCCGGCCTATCCGCTGACCGCCAACCCGCGGCGGCGGGTGGTGATCTCCGCCCATTCCATGGGCATGGTGCTTACCGTGTGCATGCTCTTCCACGCTCGGGCCGATGGCAACCTGGGCGAGGAAGAATTCAAGCGCATCGCCGTGCTCAGTTACGGGGTGCAGCTGAGGCGCTACTTCGCGCGTTTTTTCCCGTCGATCCTTGGCCCGGAACTGCTCTCCGTTGTCCCCGCAGGCCCACCCGAAACGGGAAGTGATTCCCGAAACCCGTGGCCGATCGATGCCTGGCCCCGACGCCCGGGAGACCAACCGGAGGTCAGCGAGGAGGATATGGCCGCGGCCATTGCACGGGACCGGGCAGGAGGCCCATGGCCGCTGTCCAGGATCCTGGAAGAACGGTGGATCAATCTATACCGGCCCAACGACCCTCTGGGATTTGGCCTGCACTACATAGGCGCCTGGCCCCGGCAGGACAATAACCCCATGCGGGACAGGCCGGCGGAGGAGTTCATCCGTGATGCCTACCAATTCACCGTCGCCGGCCACGGCTTCTATCTGCCGACCGATGCCTACCGACAGGGAATCACCGACGTGAAAGTGTTGGTGGCAACCCCGGAGCCAACGGCAGGGGCTGGTCCTGGCGGCTGATCAGGTATCGACTACTGCAGTTCGGGCAGCAGTGAGAGGAATGCCTGCGCGGCGGCGCTTGGGTCATCGGCGTCGGTGATTGCGCGGACCACCACGATGCGTGAGGCACCGGCCTCCACGACCTGTTCCACATTGCCCAGATCGATCCCGCCAATGGCGAACCACGGCTTGGATGTTTCCAGGGTTGCCGCATGGGTGAGCATCTCCAGGCCCACCGCCGCCCGCCCAGGCTTGGTGGGTGTTGCCCAGAGCGGACCGACGCAAAAGTAATCCGCGTCCGGATCCGCCGCGGCGGCGGAAACCTGGGCGGGGTCGTGGCTGGAAAGACCGATGGCGACCGAGGGGTCCAGCAAGGACCGGGCGCCGGGAAGCGGCAGGTCACGCTGGCCAACATGGAACACCGGGGCACCGGTGAGCAGGGCGAGGTCCGCACGGTCGTTCACCGACCAGGGCTTGCCGAATTCCTCGGCAACCGAGCGCAGCACGCCGAGTAATTCCAGTTCCTCGGCGGCATCGATGTTCTTGTCGCGCAGCTGGATGATGTCCACCCCTCCGGCATAGGCGGCGCGCAGGAAATCAGCGAAGTCCCCACGCTCCTTGCGGGCATCGGTGCACAGGTAAAGCCGTGCGGAAGCAATATCGGGGGCGGATGAGACGGTGGTCTTGTCATCGTTATCGGTGATTTGGCTCATGTCTCATAGACTAGCTTCCGTACCGCGGGAGCCAGGAACGCTGGCTGAGAGGGCGCCGAACGCGCCGACCGAAAGACGCCGTCCCGGAACCAAGGGAGGCGTGGAACCTGATCCGGCTCATACCGGCGTAGGGAAGGAGACCCTGATGTCGTGCACCGAACCGGAGCCCACAAGCACCGATGTCGTCGTGATCGGTGGCGGAATCATCGGCCTGGGCATCGCCCTGGAGGCGCAACGGGCCGGATACCGCATAAGGCTCATCGATCCGGCCCCTGCCAGCGGCGCTACATATGCGGCGGCCGGAATGCTGGCCCCGGTCAGTGAACTGCACTACCAGGAAGAGGGGCTTCTCGGGCTGACCTTGGCCTCGGCCAAACGATGGCCCGGTTTCATGCAGGCGCTTGCCGCGGACGGGTACCCGGACATCGGGTTTCAATCCACGCCCACCCTGGCCCTGGGGGCCGACGCCGCGGACCGCAGTGCCCTCGCCGACATGCGTGAGGCGCAGACGCGGGAGGGACTGGACGTCTCCCGGCTCTCGATACGTGAAGCCCGCCGTCTGGAACCGCTGCTTTCCCCACATATCACCGCCGCCCATATGATTTCCGGGGACCACCAGGTCGATCCCCGTGCCGTTGCCGCCGCCATCGAGGCCAGACTTCTGGCCGGGGCCGGTGACAGCGCCAAGACTGCCGGGGACACCATCATCCGCACCAACGCCGCCGCCTTGCTGCACCGCGACCCCGAGGACCACGACTCCCCGGTCACCGGGGTGATGCTGGCCGACGGGCGATCGATCCGTGCCGACGAGGTCGTGGTCGCGAACGGACTGGGCGCCGCTTCCCTGGGCGGGTTGCCGGCGCACCTGGTGCTTCCCCTGCGCCCGGTGTACGGGGACGTGCTCCGCTTGCGCGTGCCCGAACACCTCCGGCCGTTGACCACGGCAACATTGCGCGGCATGGTCCGCGGGATTCCGGTCTATATCGTCCCGCGCAGCGATGGAACGGTGGTCATCGGAGCCACCTCGCGCGAGGACTCGAACCCCGGGGTCAGTGCCGGGGGAGTTCACCAGCTGCTGCGCGACGCGCAGGTGCTGCTGCCCGCGGTCGCCGAACTCGAACTTCTTGAAACCACCGCCCGCGCACGCCCGGCAACCCCGGACAATGCGCCGTTGCTCGGCCGGGTGGCAGGGGCCGGGGGCCGCGACATTCCGGGGCTGTTGATCGCCACCGGGTTCTTCCGTCACGGAGTGCTGCTGACCCCCATTGCAGCCCACGTCATTACCGGATTGCTGCAAGGACGTAGCGACCCGGCCCATGCTGGTTTCCGTCCCGACCGCTTCTCACCCGCAGTCCACCCACAGGAGAGACCATGAGCACCATCGAACTCAACGGAGCCACCCACCCGTTGGCATCCGGCATGACATTGGCGCAGCTTGTTGCCGAGGTCACCGGCCGTGAGCTGCTTCCCAGCGGCCAGCCCAGCGATGGAGGCCGGCTCGGCGTCGCCGTGGCCCGGAACTCCGGAATCATCCCGCGCAGCCAATGGTCCAAGACCGTACTGGAAGGCAGCGACGACATCGAGATCGTCACCGCCGTCCAAGGCGGCTAGCAAGCACGCCCCCGCCACTTATCCCCAGGAAGCGAAGCACCATGACCCAAACACTTGTACACACCGACCCGCTGGTCATCGACGGCGTGGAATTGGGCTCCCGGCTCATCATGGGCACCGGCGGCGCCCCCAGCCTGGACGGGCTCGGCGCCGCCCTGGTGGCATCCGGGACCGAGCTGACCACCGTGGCCATGCGCAGATACAGCACCCCGGGCGCCGGATCCACCGGGGGAACCAACCTCTTTGACCTGCTTCTGGAGAACAACATCCGGGTGCTGCCCAACACCGCCGGATGCTTCACCGCCCGCGAGGCGTTGATGACCGCGGAGCTCGGCCGCGAGGCCCTGGAAACCGACTGGGTCAAGCTTGAGGTGATCGCCGACGAGCACACGCTGCTGCCCGACGCCGTCGAGCTGGTGGAGGCCACCGAGGCGTTGGTGGACCGGGGTTTCAAGGTCTTCGCCTACACCAACGACGACCCCGTCCTTGCGCTGCGCCTCGAACATCTCGGCGCCGCGGCGGTCATGCCGCTGGGGGCGCCGATCGGCACCGGACTGGGGATCTTGAACCCGCACAACATCGAGTTGATCGTCGCCCGTGCCTCGGTTCCGATCATTCTCGATGCCGGGATCGGTACGGCCTCCGATGCCGCCCTGGCCATGGAATTGGGCTGCGACGCGGTGTTGCTGGCCTCGGCCGTGACCCGTGCACAGGATCCGGTGCGCATGGCCGGGGCCTTTAGACATGCGGTCATTGGTGGAAGACTGGCGGCACAAGCCGGACGCATCCCCAAACGCGCCCATGCCCTGGCTTCCTCCGCCATGGAGGGCCGCCCGGACTTCTAGAACCGGAACCCGAAGGAGCACGTCATGCCAGCAAAAGATGTTCTGACCACGGAGCAGGTCCATGCCAACCTCGCGGCGCTGCCGCAATGGCGCTATGGCCTGGGCGCGTTGCGCACCGCGTTGAAGTGCGAGTCCTCCGCCGCGGCGCTGGCGTTGTTCGCCACTATCGGGGCCAGGGCCCAGGAAGCCAACCACCACCCGGACATCGACTGGCGCTACGACACGTTGTTCATCACGCTGACATCGCACGACGTGGGAAGCAGGGTGAGTGTGCGCGACACTGCGCTGGCCCGTTCGATCTCAGCCGTGGCCCAGGAGTCCGGTGCCGAAGCGAAGTCCGAACTCTTGCGCACCGTGGAGATCGCCATTGACACCGATGACGTGGAAGCGATCTCGGAAACCTGGCGCACGGCGCTGGGGTACAAGCAGCAGGACGACGGCAGCCTCGCAGATCCCAACGGCCGCGGTCCGGCCATCTGGTTCCAGAAGACCGCCACCCCCAATCAGAACCGCCTCCACCTCGATATCACCGTGCCCTTCAGCGAAAGCTCCCCGGTGCTCGAGGCACTGGGTGCCAGCGGCGCCGTTCTTGACCCATCGGTCTCACCGAGTTGGACGGTGGCCACCGACGTGCAGGGAAACAGGCTGTGCATCTGCACCGAAAAGGACCGGGACGCCCGCTAGCCACCAACCGCCATGGGTCGCAAAGCACCGCTGCCATGCCCACCCACCCCGAAAAGAAGGTCGATTTGAGCCAGACGCTCGCCGAAAACAGCATTGCCTCGTTGCCTCCCCTGGTTGAACCGGGACCGGCACTGGACGCAGGGGAACTGGAGAGGTATTCCCGCCATGCCCTCATGCCCGAGATCGGGCTTGAGGGACAGCGCCGGCTGCGAAATGCCAAGGTGCTGGTCATCGGGGCCGGCGGGCTCGGCTCGCCCGCTTTGCTCTACCTTGCGGCTGCCGGCGTGGGAACCTTGGGCATCATCGACGATGACTCGGTTGAACTGAGCAATCTCCAACGCCAGGTGATCCACGGCGTCGGTGACATCGGTCGCACCAAGCTCGAATCCGCGCGCGACTCGATCGCGGAACTCAACCCGGGCGTGGGTATCGTGCTGCACCCGGTGCGCCTTGATTCCACCAACGCGTTGGAAATCTTCGCGGGCTACGACGTGATCCTCGACGGTGCCGACAACTTCGCCACGCGTTACCTGGTCAACGACGCCGCCACGCTGTTGGGCAAGCCCTATGTATGGGGCTCGATCTTGCGCTTTGACGGACAAGTGAGCGTCTTTTGGGACAAGCACGGCCCGAACTACCGGGATCTTTATCCGGAACCGCCGGCCGCCGGAACCGTTCCCTCGTGTGCGGAGGGCGGGGTTTTTGGCATGCTGTGCGCCTCGATCGGGGCAATGATGGTCACCGAGGCCGTCAAGCTGATCACCGGTGTCGGCGAGACCCTGCTGGGCAGGCTCCTGGTTTTCGATGCGCTGGCGTCACGCTGGCGAGAGCTGCGCATCACCAAGGATCCCGAAGCCCCGGCGATCACCGAGCTGGTGGACTACGAGGTTCTTTGCGGCCTCGGTGCCGAAAGCGATCAAGGTGGCCGCGATGAGTCCTCGGTGAGCGTGGAGGACCTGCAGGCAAGGCTGCGCGGGCGCAATACGGGGGAGCGCGACTTCATGCTCGTCGATGTGCGCGAACCGGTGGAATTCGAGATTGCGCGCATCCCCGGCTCTGTATTGGTCCCGCTTGCAGGGATCAAGGACTCGACGGCGTTGGGAAAGATCCCGCGCGGGACCCCGCTGGTGCTGCACTGCAAGTCCGGCGTGCGTTCGGCCCAAGCACTGGAAGCACTGGCCGCAGCCGGGTATGACGACGTGGTGCACCTCGAAGGCGGGATCGATGCCTGGCTGGAGATGGGGGATCCGGGCGCTGGCCTAGAGTAATTCCGGCTCGGAGCGCCGCACTGCAATTTGCGCCTCGAGCTTCCGTGCCTCACCGTGGGTCCAACGCCGTGCCTGCATGTCAAGGACGGCACGAGCCCGGATCTCTCCGATACCCAGGACCTGTCCGAGGGCGGCTAGTGCCTCCTCGTGCGTTTCCGATGTTTCAATCGCAGCAAACACCTTCTCGCGCTCGTTAATGGCCTGCAGCATGGCCTCAAGGATTCGCAGTTCATCAATGACTGATGCTTTGTTCCGGTCCGGTTCCATGACGTCATCATGCCATGCAGGCCAGTCATTCCTGGGCGGCTGGGTCGACCCAAGCCGTTGGCGGTGCCTTTTTCGGATGGGTGGAGGAAGTCTCTGTGAACCCTGGGTGCGTCACAGACAATCGGCAGCGTGCCCGCCTAGAATGACTTAGGCCCGGGATGGCCAGTTAAAGAAACCGGGGCACCACGGCCGGCGTCCACGGAAGAGCGCCACGGCCTGCACCACCCCTTTCAGGAGATTGCCCATGCAGCGAACAATGTTCAAGTCCAAGATCCACCGTGCCACGGTCACCCATGCCGACCTGCACTACGTCGGATCGATCACCATTGACGCAGACCTGCTCGATGCCGCCGACATCCTGCCCGGGGAACTGGTTTCGATCGTCGATGTCACCAACGGGGCACGGCTGGAGACCTACACGATCGCCGGAGAGCGCGGCTCGGGCGTCATCGGCATCAACGGCGCCGCCGCCCACCTGGTCAATGTGGGTGACCTGGTCATCATCATCACCTACGCCTCGATGACCAACGCGGAGGCCAAGTCCTTCAAGCCCTCCGTGGTGCATGTCGATGACACCAATGCCATCCGCGCACTGGGCAGCAACCCTGCCGAAGCGCTGGCAGACGGCCTGGAAACACCGCCGTTCGCCATTTTCGCCGACGCCTGAGGTTTTAGCCGGCTCGTTCACGTCGCGGATACGCGGCATGATGGAACCATGGACAACACTGCGGCCCACCCCTGGACCAAGAACTACCAGCCGGGTGTCCCGGCCGAGATCGAACTTCCCACCGAATCACTGAGCGAGATGTTTGAACGCTCGGTCGCCGAAGCGGGGGAGCACCCCGCCACCGAATTCTTCGGCAGGCGCACCAGCTACCGCGACCTGGGCGAAGCCGTTGAGCGCGCCGCGGAGGGACTGCGGTTGCTCGGGGTCCGGGCCGAGGACACGGTGGCACTGATCCTGCCCAACTGCCCACAACATGTCATTGCGTTCTATGCCGTGCTGCGCCTGGGTGCCGTCGTGGTGGAACACAACCCGCTCTACACTTCCAAGGAGCTGCGACACCAGTTCGAGGACCATCAGGCACGCATCGTCATTGCCTGGGACAAGGTTGCCGGATCCGTGTTGGGATTTCCCAAGGA
This sequence comes from Paeniglutamicibacter antarcticus, assembly GCF_039544305.1. NCBI lineage: Bacteria > Bacillati > Actinomycetota > Actinomycetes > Micrococcales > Micrococcaceae > Paeniglutamicibacter > Paeniglutamicibacter antarcticus. The sequence goes on along the minus strand of NZ_BAABLK010000090.1, from coordinate 40,028 downwards.
TGTGCAGATCGACACCGTGATCTCGGTGAACCTGCTCGAGGCGTTCCCCACCTTCAAGGCCTTGGCGCTGAACCTACCGGTGAAGAAGCTGCGCGAATCCAAGGCGGCGCTCAGCGCCCCGGCGCCGGGAACCATGCCGTGGAAGCAACTGCTTAAGGCCGATCGCCTCTCCACCTCGCATCCGCGTCCTAAAGTCAACGACCTGGCGGTCATCCAGTACACCTCCGGAACCACGGGACTTCCCAAGGGCGCCATGCTCACCCACTTCAACCTGTATTCCAATGCGCTGCAGGGGGAAGCATGGATGGCCGGGGCCAAGGAACGCGAGGAGATCCTCTATGCAATCCTGCCGATGTTCCACGCGTTCGGCATGACGCTGTACCTCACCTTCGGGGTGAAAAAGCAGGGGTTGCTGGTGCTCTTCCCGAAGTTCGACCCGGATCTGATCCTCGATGCGATGAAGAAGTCCCCGGCGACCGTGTACTGTGCCGTCCCGCCGATCTATGAGCGCACGGCCATGGCGGCCAAGGAAAAAGGTGTCTCGCTGCGCTCGGCCAAGTACTGCATTTCCGGCGCCATGAACCTGCCTGCCCACGTGGTCGAGCTGTGGGAGTCGGTCTCCGGCGGGCTGCTGGTGGAAGGCTACGGGATGACGGAGTCTTCCCCGGTGGCCATGGGCAACCCGTTCCACCCCACCCGCCGCACCGGAACCATCGGGGTGCCGTTCCCCTCGACACTGATGAAGGTCGTGGATCTGGATGACCCGGACACCGAAGTGGAGCAGGGAGAACCCGGAGAGCTGCTGATCAAGGGGCCACAGGTATTCGCCGGCTACTGGAACAACCCGGAGGAAACAGCGAAGACGCTGACCGCCGACGGGTGGTTGCACACCGGAGACGTGGTCAGAGTGGATCCCGACGGATTCGCCACTATCGTGGATCGGGCCAAGGAGCTGATCATCACCGGAGGTTTCAACGTCGCACCCACTGAAGTGGAGACAGCGTTGCGCGCGCACCCCGATGTCAAGGATGCCGCCGTGTTTGGCAGGGCACTGGAGCGAGGCGGGGAAATGGTGGTCGCGGCCGTGGAGCTCGAACCCGGGGTGTCCCTTGACGAGTCCAAGCTGCGAGAGCATTGCCGGACCCAACTCGCCGGCTACAAGATTCCTAAGCGAATCGTGGCCGTTGATGACCTGCCGCGATCGATGCTTGGCAAGATCCTGCGCAAGCAGGTCCGGGAGCAAGTGAACCCCGGCCTGTAGACAACATACTGGTTGGATTCTTTGACCTGCCTCACCGGGGGTCTTACTGCCGTATGGAGATTGCAGTCAAGTGGTTTGGCTAGCTGCCTGTCATGAGATAAAACATGTCGTCTAGACAGTACTTGTTGTCGGGTGACTTCCATGGGGTTGGTAACGTTAGTGATCCAGCCGAGAAATCCTTCAGGCCCTGCTTTCGCAGGGGCTAGAATCCCTGCGGCCTCCGGTCCGCGAAAAGGTAAACAACCCCATGGCGCTTTTCAGTCGACCCCAACCGGGGACACTGCCCATCACCCTTAAGCTTCTGGTTGCGATCCTGATCCCGTCGGCGATCGTCAGCGTGCTGGCCGGAACCTCGGCCAGCATGGGATTCGGTCTCGCCATTGGTCTGGGAATGGCCGTCACCCCGGTAAGCAAGCCCCCTCTGGCGGCCCTGCTGGTGGTCATCGGCGCCGCACTCGGGGCATTGGCCTCCCTGGCCGGATCTACACCGTGGGCCATTGCGCTCCTGATGTTCGTTTCCGCGGTCCTCTCGGCACTAACCAACCAGCGTTCCGCTGGATTGCTCACCTTGGCACCGATCATGGTGATCCTGTTTGGCCCCGGACCGATCACCCTTCAATGGTGGGTGGCGGGGTTGTGGATTCTTGGCGGCGGTGTGGTGGGGGCCTTCATCACCAAATTGCTGAAATTTCAGGCGCCTGTCATGCCCGTGGAAAAACGTACATCCTGGGAACACGGCATCGCCGTGGGTGTCTTGTGTGCAGCAGTGATGTTCTGGTCCCTGGCCAACAACATCCCCCATGGATACTGGATCGCGGTCACAGTTCTGATGGCACTGCGCCCCCTGCCCAACCAGCGGCGCGAGACGTTGAACGGTCGACATATTGGCACGTTTCTGGGTGCGATCATCGCACTGTTGGCTGTGCTATTGCTGCCCTTGTGGGCAGCGGTTGTCGTTGCCGTGTTCTGCCTGTTCTCGTTGGTTTGGTACACCATGGGCGGTGCCTATCTGATGCAGGCGCTGGCCCTGACTCCAATGCTGCTGATTTTTGCCTCCCTTGGAGATATCGACCGCGGATTCGAGCTGACGATCGAACGCGTCCTTTTCACCGTCATCGGGGTTGCCGCAGCGGTGTTGCTTGCCCTGATGCTTCGCCGGTGGGAATCCCGGCGTGAATCGCACGCAGCCTGACCAAGGGTGCGCCAGCCCGGGGCACCTAAGCAGAGCGGTGGCGGGAACAGGAAAAGCAGCGAGAACCGTGTGGGGACGTCGGACTCAGCCGTCCGTCCCTACACGGTGTTTGCTAGGCCGCCAGAAGTTCTGCGCGTCGAGCCGCAACCCGCAGGCCCGACTCATCCATGGTGACCACAACGGTGCCGCCCGCCGGCAGCTCGTCGGCTACTAGGAGATCGGCGACTTTGTCATCGAGCTCGCGCTGGATCACCCGGCGCAAAGGGCGGGCGCCGAACTCGGGTTCGTGGCCTTCGGCCGCGATCCAGTCCACCGCCAACCCATCGACTTCCAAGGCCAGCCCGTGGGCGGTGAGTCGGGCTTCGGTACGCTGCAGCTGCAGCCGCACGATCTCGCGCAACTGTTCCTGTCCAAGCTTGCGGAAGAGCACCGTCTCGTCGATCCGGTTCAGGAATTCGGGGCGCATTGTCTCGCGCAACCGGCCCATTACCTTGGCACGTAGTTCGCGCTCGGTACCGGTACCGGACTCTCCGGAGAAGCCCAACGGGGCGCCGCGGCTGGCCAGGAACTCCGAACCGAGGTTGGAGGTCATGATGATGACGGTGTTTCGGAAATCGACGGTGCGTCCTTGTCCGTCGGTGAGGCGGCCGTCATCGAGCACCTGCAAAAGCAGGTTGAACACATCAGGGTGTGCCTTCTCCACTTCGTCCAGCAGCACCACCGAGTAGGGCCGCCGGCGCACAGCCTCTGTCAGTTGCCCGGCCTCGTCGTAGCCGACGTAGCCCGGAGGGGCTCCGATTAGGCGCGAGACCGTGTGGCGCTCGCCGAACTCGCTCATGTCGAACCGGACCATCGCGGACTGGTTGCCGAAGAGTGATGCGGCCAGGGCCTTGGCCAGTTCGGTCTTGCCCACGCCGGTGGGACCCAAGAAGAGGAAGCTGCCGACCGGGCGGTTCTCGTCGCCCAGTCCCGTCCTTGAGCGGCGCACCGCCTTGGCAACGGCGGAAACCGCGTCGTGCTGGCCAATGACCCGCTCGTGCAGTTCCTCCTCGAGTCGTGCCAGGCGTTCCTTGTCATCCTCGGTAAGCCGGACTGCGGGGATGCCGGTGGCTCGGGCAATGACCTCGGCGATCTCGGTTTCGTCGACTATCGCCGGGGCGCTTTGTGCCGTGCCGTCTTCGATCTCCGCCAAGCGGGCGGAAACCTCCTCGGCCTCATCACGCAACTTCGAGGCATCCTCGTAGCGTTCCTCGGCCACTGCTTGGTCCTTTGAAACACCCAGTTCCGCAATGCGGGTCACCAGGGATTCGGTGTCTGCACCGGGTCCGTGCTTGAGGCTCAGGCGGGCACCGGCCGTATCGATCAGGTCGATGGCCTTGTCCGGCAGGAACCGGTCCGTCACGTATCGCGCGGACATCTCTACCGCGGCTCGGATGGCAGCATCGGTGTAGCTCACCTGGTGGTGCTGGGCGTAGCGGTCCTTGAGCCCATGCAGGATCGCGACGGCGTCCTGGATCGACGGTTCACCGATGGTCACCGGCTGGAACCTGCGCTCAAGGGCGGGGTCCTTCTCCACCTTGCGGTATTCGGCCAGCGTGGTGGCACCGACCAGGTGCAGTTCACCGCGGGCGAGCCGGGGCTTGAGGATGTTGCTTGCGTCCATGGAGCCGTCCCCTCCGCCTCCGGCGCCGACAACGGTGTGCAGCTCGTCGATGAAGACGATCACGTTTCCGTCCTGGGCGGCAATCTCGTCCATGATCTGGGTGAGCCGTTCCTCGAAGTCGCCGCGGTAGCGGGTCCCGGCGACCATGGCCGCCAGATCAAGCCCAATAACGCGTTTGCCGCGCAGTTGTTCGGGGATCTCCCCGGCGACGATGGCGCGCGCCAGGCCTTCCACGACGGCTGTCTTGCCGACCCCTGCCTCTCCGATCAATACCGGATTGTTCTTGGTGCGTCGTGCCAGGATCTCGATGGTCTGTTCGATCTCTTTGGTGCGGCCGATCACCGGGTCCAGTTTGTCCTCCGCGGCCCGGGCGGTCAGGTCCATGCCGAACTTGTCCAGCATGGGGGTCTCGCCCTTGATGGATTGGGTTCCGGTATTCGACGACGGTGCCGGGGCGCCGGCGGGGCGGCTCTTCGCAGCTTCCTGGGCACCCTCGACCGCGGACTGCAGGGACTGCGGAGTGACTCCGGCAGCGCCCAGGACCTGGCCGGCGGGTGCTTCGGTGTTCAGCACGAACGCCAGGAACAGGTGTTCGGGATCGATATAGGTGGAGCCGAAGGCGCGGGCGACTTGGTAGGCATCCAGCAGTGCGCGTTGGGTTGATTGTGTCAATGCAGGGGCCGAATCGGTGCGTTGTGGCCCGGTTTCGGGAAGGCGTTGCTCGGCGTCGCGGGCAATGGCGTCGGCGTCGGCTCCGGAGCGGCGCAAGGCACCGTTGGTAGGCTCGGTCTCGAGCATCACCCGCAAAAGGTGAAGCGCATCAATATCGGTGTGGCCGTGTTCGACGGCGAATTGTGCGGCACGAGCCAGTACCTCATGGGTTTGGCGGCTCAGCAACCGGGTGATGTCGACGGGCCGTCCAAATCGACTGCTGCGCTGGCCTTGAAGGTAGCGGGCCAGGAAATCTTCGAAAGAACCGTTACCGGAACCGGATGAGCCAAAGAGTGCAGGCATGTTTCCTCCTGTGGATACTTGAGTGTCTTTGACTCAAGTTAACGACGTAGTCAACAAAATATTCCCTGCCCCGTCTCCAATGGTTCCTTGTTCGCCACCAGCGGCAAGGGTAAACGTCCGTCATGTCCGCGCCGAGTGTGCCGGCGAGGCTTACAGGGCAGGAAAAGGGAGCTGCTGTCGAGAAACAGACGGCCCGCAAACTATGGGCACCCTTAACGAACGCGCAGTTCGGCTGTTCGCACCATCTTGGCTCGGGTCCGGCGGTGCCTCAATGCCCTGGAATAATGCGATCCGACGCGCCGGTCAATAATTCCCCGCAGTAAGGGCCACTCGCGGCTACTTGACGGTAGGGAAAGTATCTTCTTCTGAAAACGAAAGAAGAAGTAACAACGAAGAGAACGGAAGTTAGCCACATGCGTGGAAGCAGCCTTGTATGGACCATCGTCGGCGTTCTTGTTGCCGTAGCCCTAGTTATCTGGATCGCCTCAGCGATCTAGGACTTCTCCTCCTAGCAGTTACGTTCAATCCCACCCTTGAGTGGCGGGGTTGTTCACCAAGGACGTGGGATGCAAGCATTGCTTGGATCCCACGTCTTTTTCGTCAGTGGCACCAGGAAATGATGGTGCCGCTGTAGTACGGTGCATGGACTCAAAGATCGTTGTTGGCTGCTCAGGAGTGGAGCTGATGAACTAAATCCACTGTCCATCGTCGACTCCGGAGCCAGCTGTGCTGGGTTTGACCATCCCCTAGGCCCTTGGGCTTCGCAAGAGCAAGCACGAAGTGGTGTTTCTCAGGAAGCCACGATCCCTCTCTGGCTTGGCGTAGCGAAGTGGGACAGCGCGAGGAGAGGGTGTGTTTGGGAGCTGCACCCGCTCATGCGATCGATGAAGTGGCTGATGGTGCCTACTAGTTGGTGATTTCATGCTGAGTTGCTATCGGGCTAGGGTCCGATGTCAACGGCGTTCGTTGGGCAGGCTGGAATGGTTTGCTGCATCCCGGGGCCAGGAACAGGACGTCACCTGAGACCTTGAAGATCTCGCGGAACTCGGTGTACTTGGCACGCGCTTCCTTGCTGGCGACCTCGGGTTTTTCGGAGACTAAACTTTTGGTGATGGTTTCCTGTCGAGCGCAAACTGAGAGTTTGTGGCAGTTAGCAAGCCCGACAGGCTTCAAGGCCTGTGGTGCTCCAGCTGGCAAGGACCCAAAACGCTATATAGCCCGTGGAGTGCACTGACAGTATGATCGCACCAGAGCAAGGCCACTCATTCAGGAAGCTACGCTGGCCGGTTGCACCGTCAAGCCACTATTGATCATCAACGTGCGGATCAGCCCCGTGTACCAGCCACGGCGAACCGGTTTCAGCAAGGATTTTGACGAATCCTGCCGTGACGGGAGGAGTGCTTGGCTTCCAAGACGCCCAGGTTTGGACCGTCAGGTCTTGTCCCGGCGTTTTCGTATTCTCCATCGGGCGCCAAGTCCAGCCGGGGAAGTTGATGCGGGCCGACGGCGCAGTGGTCAGTACGGCATCGGCATCCGCCAAGCCGGCGATCAGGACACTGTGTTGGGCGAATTTCCTGAAAACCCAGTGGACGTGGATTCCAGCTGATTCGGAGGCTATCCGCAGGCGCGCCTCTTGTCGGCGAACTTCACCGGATTCATGCGCCATGACCACCTTCCCATCCAGTTGGGAGAGACTGATTGTAGTCTCGGCCTGAAGCTCCGAGTCTGGAGCCAGCGCTACCCCGATTTCCTGGCGAAGTACCAGCCTGGATTCGTGTTCCCGTGGCTCGTTGTGGAGCAGGGCAAGATCGATGAAATCCGCTTGGAGCAAGGCCCACTGCTCGTTGCTGTTTGCTTCGGTGAGTGCGAAATTGATGCTTGGCTGCTCACCCCTAAAGATCTTAACCGAAGACCGAAACCATGAATGGGGCATTCCCGGAGGCATGCCGACACGCAGGAGTTGAGGCTGAGTGTTCGCTTTGCGGACCAGTTCTGGGATTTTATCAATCTGCCCGAGGATGCCTAGGGCGTGATCTCGCAAGGCTCGTCCGGGGGGTGTTAGCTCGACGCCCCGAGCGGTTCTCAACAACAGGGGGACGCCGGCCCTGCGTTCGAGTTCTGCGATATGGCGGCTGAGAGCCGGTTGGGAAGTGCGCAGGTCAATCGCTGCAGCGCTGATCGATCCGGCCGCAGCGACGCTAATCAGGGTTTCTAGATGGCGCATTTCCATACTCACATCGTATGCATATTCGGTATGGCAGACATGATTTTTTGGCATTTGTGTTATGTCACGTGTCACACAAGGATGTAAACAAGGAATAGTGATCGATCTAACAGATCCTTTATTCGCAGGGGAGAGGAAAGTTTACCGTTATGGTCTCTGAGGTATCAGTTACAGAGGTTGACGTGGTGGTCGTTGGCGGGGGCGCAGCCGGTGTTGCCGCGGCCGTCAGTGCGGCCCGCACAGGGGCCAGCGTGTGTTTGATAGAGCAATACGGCTTCTTGGGTGGCGCTGCCACGAATAGCTCGGTGTTGGCCTATTGCGGGTTCTTTGACCAAACAAAAGAGCAAGTGGTCAAAGGTATCGGGCAGGACTTCCTGGACGAATTGAGCCGCCAAGATCTTTATCGACTGGAAACATTCGAGAACTCCGGAAACACCGTGGTTGTCTTGGACATGGAAACTACCAAGTCGACGTTGGATGAAATGGCCAGGGGCGCGGGAGTGGATCTGCTGCTCCACAGCACCGTCTTTTCTGCTGAGGTACACGAAGGATCCATAGCGAGCGTCGACCTCATTCATCGCGGGGGCATTGTGAGAGTCAAGGGTAAGGCGTTCGTCGATTGCAGTGGCGACGGCGCACTTCTGCGGGCGGCGAAGGCCGAAACGCACGTCTCAGATGTTGGTGAACGTCAGGCGAGCACCTTGGTCATGCGCGTCGGCGGTGTCGCGGAAGGAGCAGATACCAGCGTTGAATCCATGGATGGGGCATTGGACTCCTATAGGGAGAAGACCGGAACCCGGCTGCAGCGAAGCAATGGGACCTGTGTGCGGATGCCAATTTCCCGAGAGATCATGCTTTTGCTGGTGGATCAGCATGTCGATGCCCTTGATGTGCGAGAGCTGACCCGGGCCGAGCTCGACGGCAGAGTGCTTTCGCGACACTACCTTGAAGCCTTCAAGGGGACTATTGCTGGTTGGGATGGAGCTTTCCTTGCTTCGACAGGACCACAGATCGGCATCCGCGAATCACGGCGGATGATTGGTATGGAAGCAGTGTCTGCCGGTGATGTCGTTGAGGCACGGCAGCGGCCCGACGACGCCATCGCCCGATGCGGTTGGCCGATGGAAGATCATGCAGTCCCCGGTGAGACCTCGTACAGCCAAATCAAAGAGCACAAGTGGTACCACATACCCTACGGAGCAATAACCTCGCGCAATATCGACAACCTTTGGGCCGGTGGCCGACTCGTGAGTGCTGACAACCGCGCCTTCGCTTCGCTACGGGTGATGGGAACGGCTTTCGCCACCGGTCATGGCGCGGGGCTGGCCGCAGCAGCCCATGCCGAAAACGGATGCGTGGACATCGCCAAATTAAGGGCAGCACTTAATGAGCAGGGTGCACTGGTATGAACAAAACCTCCGAATTCGACATTGCCGGATCCGCTGTCAGCGACATGCGGGTAGCAATCACTGGAGCTGCCGGAAGCCTCGCCGCAGACATTATTCCGGCGCTTCTGGAAGCGTGCGTGGAGCTTGTCTGCGTGGATCGAACCAAGCCCGCGAAGGATCTCGGTCTGGAATGGCACATATGCTCCATCAATGACCGTGATGCACTCAAGGCAGCTTTTGTCGGCTGCGACGCTGTTGTACACCTGGCCGGTATCCCGCTGGAAGATGAGTGGGAGCGTATTCTCGAAAACAACATCGATGGAACCCAAGCGGTCTTGGATACCGCACTGCATGCCGGAATCAATAAGGTGGTGCTGGCCAGTTCGATCCACGCCACGGGTTTCGTCGGAATACCCGCGGATGAAGCGGTTCCGGCGGATGTGCGGGTACGTCCGAATACCTTCTATGGGGTTTCGAAAGCCGCGCTGGAAGCGCTCGGCAGCTACTACCACGATCGCTATGCCATGAACGTCATCTGTCTGCGTATCGCCTCGAGGTTTAGCGAGCCCCAGAACGTGCGGATGCTCAGCACCTGGCTTTCTCCTGAGGATGCAGGTCGCCTTTTCATTGCGGCACTTGGTCCTCAGGCCACTGGATTCAGGACCATTTGGGGCGTATCGCGGAATGCCCGGGGGTATCTGTCAGCGGAGGCGGGAGAAGCCATCGGCTTTCATGCCCTCGACGACGCCGAGGTGTTTGCTGAGCAGATATCCGAGGAAGCGGAAAGCAACCCGTTGGCAGCCGAGTCACAGTGGGACCGCAAATATCTCGGCGGGGTGTTCTCCTCTGACGAGCCACCCTTACAGCCATATTCAATAGACAATCAAGAGCCACACCAAACTGAGGGATCCAATAAATGACTACCTCCCAAACCGGAACGGAGCCCAGGTACGCGTTCGAAACGCGCAACGTCAACAAGGTCTTTACCGGGGCGAACACCGTTCACGCGCTGACAGATATCAACCTGAAGCTGCCGGAGGGTTCATTCACATGCATCGTTGGTCCATCGGGCTGCGGGAAATCGACCCTGCTCAGGATCCTGGGAGACCTCGAAGACGCCACATCGGGTGAAATAATCAACAACCTGAGCGCGAAGAAAGTGCCGACAGCTGCCTTCGTCTTTCAGGAGCATGGCGTCTTCCCCTGGTTCAACGTCCTGCAGAACGTCGCATTCGGCGAGCACATGGCCGGCGTCGGCAAGCGTGAACGCGAGGAACGGGCCAGACACTGGATCGCCGAGGCCGGGCTATCGGGTTTCGAGTCCTCATATCCGCACCAGCTTTCCGGAGGCATGAGGCAACGAATCGCCATTGCCCGAGCCTTTGCCACGGGGTCCCCGTCGCTTCTCATGGACGAGCCGCTCGGCGCATTGGATGCCCAGACACGCATGCTGATGCAGGAACAGCTGGTCAAGCTGTGGGAGTTGGAACGCAAGACGGTCGTCCTGGTCACGCACTCCATCGAGGAAGCGTTGCTGCTGGGCGACCGAATCGTCATGATGTCCGCGCGTCCCGGTCGCATCAAGGAAATCATTGACGTGCCCTTTGGCCGTCCCCGGAGCATGGAAGTCGAAGCAACCCCCGAATTCGCGCGGATGAAACAGGATATCTGGGATTCCCTGCGCGACGAGGTACAAGCATCGTTGAGGTTGGCCTGAAATGACACAAATGACCCAAGCTTCCGTTCCGGGAGCAGCCGCCACGGCGGAGAATCCCGACCTTGACCGGGCCATCGAGAAGAACCGTCGCAAGGAGAAGGGATTGCGTGCGCGCGACCTGTCTCTGGCTGTCCTCACACCAGTGATTCTTCTGCTGTTGTGGGAAGTGGCAGCGCGAACCGGACTCATCGATGCCAGGTTGTTCACTCCTCCGAGCCAGATTGCTGCCCAGGGCTGGAAGATGACGGTAAGCGGTGAGCTCTGGAAACACATCGCGGCAACCGGCACCCGGCTGCTGATCGGATTCTCCTGCGGTGCGGCCGCGGGTATCCTCGTCGGTCTGCTCATGGGTGTGTCCAGGCCTTTGCGCGCCGCGCTCGGTCCCACCTTCACGGCGCTGTATGCGCTGCCGAAGATTGCTATCCTTCCCCTCCTGCTGCTGATATTCGGACTCACTGAAACCCCGAAGATCCTCTCCGTTGCAATCTCCGTGTTTTTCGTGATTCAGATCAACACACTGGCCGGTATCGTGCAGATCGATGACCGGATCCTTGAAGCGGCCCGTGCCTACAAAGCGACCGGCACCAAGCTCTTCCGCCATGTCCTGCTGCCAGGAGCCATGCCCTCGGTCATGACCGGCTTGCGCGTCGCGGCGGGTATGTCGGTCATCGTGGTCACGGCAGTGGAATTCGTGGCCTCCAACGATGGCCTTGGCTACCTCATCTGGAACTCCTGGCAGCTTTTCCAGCCTTCCAAGATGTATGTCGGCCTCATCGTCGTTTCGGTGCTGGGCGCGATCGTCACCGGCCTGATCATCGTCTTGGAGCGGGCGCTCATCCCCTGGAAATATTCAAACAAACGCACAAAGAAGGCAAGCAAATGAACAAGAAACTCAAGCTGGTCGCCGCACTGGCGATCTCGGGCCTGGCCTTGACGGCATGCTCGGCAACGGAATCCGCCAAGACCGGTGACAAGGCGGCGACAGTGGAAGTTGGCATCGTTCAGCTGCCGATCTTTGCACCTATTTACGTGGCCCAGGCCAAGGGCTACTTCGAGGATGAAGGCCTCACCGTCAATCTGCAGACCGTGAAGTCGGGTTCGGATGCGATTCCGCTGGCCTCCAGCGGGAAGCTCGATGTCGTGGCCGCCGGGTTCTCTGCCGGCATGTTCTCGGCCATCGAGACCGGCCTTGATATCAAGATCGTCGGCTCCATGGGAGTCTCCGACGGAAACACCGAGAAGAGCCCCACGGACCTGGTCGTATCAAAGGCGTTGTTCGATGACGGAACCATCACCAAGGTGGCCGATCTCAAGGGCAAGAAGGTCGGTGCCGCCGGCGGCGTGGGCGGAACGGGAGCCTTCCTGACCTCCCTTGCGCTGAAGGAAGCGGGACTTGGCATCAACGACGTGGAAATCGTTAACCTGGGCAACCCCGACATGCCGACGGCAATCAAGAACGGCAGCCTTGACGCCGGGCTGATCTCGGCTCCGTTCTCGACGATCGCACTTGGAGACGGCACAGGGGTTTCCTTGGGTGTCCCGCCTGCCGGCACCTCGGGAACCGGTGTTATCTTCGGCGATGAGTTTGCTGATACGGAGTCCGCACAGAAGTTCTTCAATGCCGTCTCCAAGGCAGCAAAGGACCTGCAGGGAGAGGCCCGCTACTCGGACGAAAACCTGAAAATGATTGCCGAGGCCACGGACCAGGAAGTCGACAAGCTCAAGTCGGTGCCGCTCTACACCTGGTTGCCCAACCTGGCGCCGTTGCCGGAGCAGCTTGCTGACATGGAGTCCGTGTGGATGGATGCAGGAGCCCTCGAATACAAGACTGCGATTCCGCAGGACCAGTACGTTGATGGGTCCTTTGCCGAAAAGGTGAAGTAGCCGGTCGCATAAGGGCGGAGGCGTTGACCGGGATACCTCCCGGTCAACGCCCCCCGTTTTTTTGCTTCCAAGCATCCGCTTCGGCCCCGAAACCCAGGCACCCCCGCAGAGGTCGAATGACGCTATTCCACCCGCGGGGTCTAGGGCAAGGACGCCCGTGCGCTGGTGCGATGATCGCCGGTGTGCAGCACCGCATCCATGCGCGATCCTGCACCCTGGCGATTAGCGGGGATGTAGGGGGACGGCCTTTAGGGAACCAAGACGTTCTCCTGCGCGCGCTTCCACGAGTTGGGTAAAGCGGGTGATGTAGTCCTGCAGGAACCGCACCGTGGACTCATGGGCGATCTTGCCCGAGGCGCCGACGAGGCTGGGTGACTGGGAAAGAAACACTTCCGGCTGTCCCAGGGTTGGCATGTCGAAGTAGGACAGTGCAAGGCGGAGATTTTTTTGGGAGCTGTACCCGCCCATGCGCCCGACGGAGTGGCTGATGATGCCAGCCGGGCGGTTCTTCCATGCCACGTCGCTGTTGGGCTTGGATCCGATGTCAACGGCGTTCTTCAGGCAGGCCGGAATCGTCCGGTTGTTTTCCGGTGTGACGAACAGGACACCGTCTGAGCCCTTGATGGTCTCGCGGAAGTCGGTGTATCGGGCAGGCGTTGCCTTGTCGGTGACCTCGGGATCGTCGTAGTCGAAATCGTAAAGCGGCAGGTCGCGGATCTCCACGATCCCAACGCGGTAATCGGCGGGAAAAAGATCGATCGCGTTGAGCGCGATCTTGCGTGCGTAGGATTCCCTGCGCAGGCTTCCCACCAGGATGCTGATGTTCTTGGCCAATGGTTTCCTTTCAAGCGTGCATTGCGCCCGAGGGACCGGAATTGGCCACCTCCGGTGCGGCGCGCGGTTTTGGCACGGCAGTCAAGATGCTCCACCCAGTAGTAGCATCCGGCCATTCCACTAGTCTACGTTGTGACGAAGTTATAACTACGTTATAACGTATATATTCTGGAAGGATACGAAAAGAGGTGCAGCATGTCCGAGGCCGGACCATGGATAGAAGCGATCGTCTTGTTTCAGACGATCCGCGGCGGGAACCAGCCAGCCGCGAAGCAACTGATGGATTCTTCCGCAGACAAGGAGCAAATGGTTGACGGCCTCATGAGCTTGCTCGGCGTCTTTCTCAAGGGAAAGGATCCCTCTGAACTCGACCGATTTCTCGTGGCTGCGCATCGCTTCACACCACCTCCGGGATTCGGTACCCGTCCCTATCTGCCGCCTCTTTCCTGACGGGTTCTTTCCCCAAGGAGGTTGGTCGGCCCTGTCGATACCTGGCTCCACCGGTGCTTTTGCTGAGGGCTGTAATTATGCGCGGGAGCCTGCGCGGAGCGGAGTGTTTTTCTTTGTGCGTCGCGCCGTAGTCATCTACGGGTCCCGGTGCGGGTCCTTATCTAGGATGAAGCCATGAACGACATCATGAAGCTGCGTTTCCTGGCAGCACCGACAGATGTCTCCGAAGACGGGGTCACGGTCCAGGCCGGCCGGGTGCTGGAGTGGATCGACAAGGCCGGGTACGCCTGCGCCGTGGGCTACAGCGGCGGATACTGCGTCACCGCTTACGTCGGCAACGTGCACTTCACCAGGCCCATTGAAAACGGCGACCTCATCGAGGTCACCGCCCGCGTGGTCCACACCGGGCGCAGCAGCATGCAGGTGGTGGTCACCGTGGACGCCGCCGACGTGCGCGAACGCATCTTCCGCCCGGCCATGGACTGCATCCTGGTCTTCGTCGCAATGGACGAGGAGCGCCGGCCCAAGACGGTTCCGCATTTCGAGCCCGCGGACGACGAAACGGCACAGCTGGCCCAAGGCGCAGCCGACCGCATCGGCGGCCGAGCCGAGATCCGCGACGCCATGCGCGCGCAGGAATATACGGACGTCGGAACCCTGCAACGCGAGACCTTCAGGTTCCTGGCCGCCCCCTCGGACGTGAACTGGGGCGGCAACGCACACGGCGGGATCGTGATGCGCTGGATTGACGAGGTGGCCCGGGCCTGCGCCATGGCCTGGTGCGGCAAAGATGCGGTGGCCGTCTATTCCGGGGGAATCCATTTCCTGGCCCCGATCCACATCGGGGACATCGTGGAACTTGCGGCACGCCTGATCCACACCGGACCGCACTCCATGCACATCGCCGTGCGCGTGATGGCCAAGGACCCGAGGGAATCCGTGTGGCGCGAGACCACCCAATGCATGAGCGTCTTCGTCTCCCGGGACGCCACCGGACGTGCCTCGGCGGTCCCGCAGGCGGTGCTTCGCAGTCAGGAGGACTTTCGTCTCGATGCCCATGCGCTGGATCTGATCGAACGCCGTGCCGGGCTCCCACCCATGCGCTTTGCCGAGGCACGGGTCTACTGAATGACGGGGTCACGGCGAGCACGTTACCCATCCAGCACATAGAGTGTGGTGGTGAGCACATCCCCATACTTCCAAACCCGCCGTCGCCTTGTCGCCGCTGCGCCCCACGAGATCTTTGAGCTGCTGAGGGACCCGGACATGCACCCGGTCATCGACGGTTCCGGAACGGTGAAGGCCTCAAGCAGCCACGGCGACAAACTCTCTCAGGGCAGCCAATTCGGCATGCAGATGCGCCTGGGGCTGCCCTATCGGATCAGCAACACCGTGGTCGAGTTCGAGGAAGATTCGCGCATTGCCTGGCGGCACTTCAGCGGACACCGCTGGCGCTACGAGCTTGAGGCCGTGGGGACCGGGACGATGGTCAGCGAAACCTGGGATGCCAGCCGCCTGCGGCACAAATGGCTACTTCGGCTACTGGGCTTCACGCGGAGCACCGGGCCGAACATGGAACGCACGCTCGAACGGCTTGCCGCGCAGTTCCCCACGGAATAGGGCCACGCCCCAGCCGGGTTCCACCTCTTGGCCTCGCCGTCGCCGGCGAACAAACGACACTGGATGGCTCGCCAGCCAAAGGACTGTGCTCGGGCGTTCCCCACCGCATTTCAATGGGACAAACCACCGTAAGGCAGCGCGGGTCACCGAGAGGCAGTGGTTGAGCAACTAGGCTGAAACCCATGAGCCATCGACCTGCCCCCGGACCGCCGAAATCGAGGCGTGCCCCGACGCGGATCACCGTGCCGAGCCGCAGCGACGCGTTTTTACGCAAGTTCACCGAGGTCATCGGCGGACCGTTGGGAAGGCACAGCAGCCCGGGGCGGATCAGCCCCGGCTTCTTCACCATCGAACGCGTGCTGGTTCTGCTCACGGTCATTGCGGCGTTGCTCGCGGTGGCATCCAAGAACGCCTGCCGGCTCAACGGCTGGGGAGGAACCAACTCCTACGCGTGGGCCTGTTACTCGGACTGGAGTGCGCTCTTCAACGCCCGCGGATTCGCGGAGAACGCCTTCGCTCCTTTCGCCGCCGGTGCGCAGTTCGAGTACCCGGTGCTGATGTCTGTGGTCTCTTCGCTCAGTGCCGCGGTGATTCCGCACGGTGAATTCAACAGGGTCCTGGCCTTCTACGACCTGAACTTCCTCCTGGTGATCGCGCTGTGGATCCTGGTGGTCATCGCCACCTCCCGCACCGCCGGGCGCCGGCCCTGGGACGCAGCAATGGTGGCGGTGGCCCCCGGGATCATCCTGGCGGTCTCCATCAACTGGGACATGTGGGCCGTGGCGTTCCTGGCCCTGGCCATGCTGGCCTGGTCACGGGAAAAAACGTTCCTGGCCGGGGTGCTCATCGGACTGGGCACGGCGATGAAGGTCTTCCCGCTGCTTTTCTTCGGCGCCGTGATCGTCCTGGCCATCCGCTCCGGGCGCTACAAGCCGCTGTGGGTCTCGCTGAGCGGTGCGGCACTGTCCTGGCTGGCGGTGAACCTGCCTCTGGCGATCGTGAACTTCGATGCCTGGAAGCACTTCTTCACCTTCACCGAGGACCGCAGTGCCGGCCTGTCCTCCTTCTGGCACATCTGGAACGTCACCGCCGGGGTCATTCCGGCAATGGCCACGCTGGACGCCTCGATGATCAATGCACTGGCCTTCGGGCTCTTCGCCGCCAGCTGCGCGGGAATCGCCTACCTTGGCTTGCGCGCCCCGGTGGCCCCGCGGCTGAGCCAGCTGGTCTTTTTGATCGTCGCCTCCTTCATCCTGTTCAACAAGGTTTACTCACCCCAATTCGTGTTGTGGCTGATCCCGCTGGCGGCCCTGGCCTGGCCCAAATGGAAGGCTTTCCTGGTCTGGCAGCTCTTTGAGGTGCTGCACTTCTGGGCGATCTGGATGTACCTCTACGCCACCAACGCCGACATCAAGGCCTCAAACACGTTCCCTACGTCTTTCTACGTCTTCGCCGTGCTGGGACACATGATTGCCACCGGCTACCTGATGTACAAGGTGAGCCAATCGATGTTCGATACCGAGCTGGACCCGGTGCGCCGGGTGGGGCAGGTCGACCCGCAGGCCGGTGCGTTCGCCGGGGCGAGCGACAAGTTCGTGCTTAGGACTACCCATGGCGCATGACGCCGCAGTGATCGGCGCCGGGCCAAACGGCCTGGCCGCGGCCCTTCAACTGGCTCGTGCCGGCCTCTCGGTGCGGCTGATCGAAG
This sequence comes from Paeniglutamicibacter antarcticus, assembly GCF_039544305.1. Lineage (NCBI taxonomy): Bacteria > Bacillati > Actinomycetota > Actinomycetes > Micrococcales > Micrococcaceae > Paeniglutamicibacter > Paeniglutamicibacter antarcticus. The sequence continues at coordinate 23,073 of NZ_BAABLK010000090.1, read as the reverse complement.
CCAACCCCACCGTTGGCGGCGCTGCCCGCACCCGGGAGCTGGGCTACCGAGGGGCGATCCACGACTTGGGATCCGCCGTGCACCCGATGGCCTTGGTTTCCCCGTTCTTCATGGACATCGGGTTAAACGACCACGTTGACTTCCGGGTGCCGGAGATTTCCTTTGCGCACCCGATGGCAGATGGCCGGGTGGGCCTGGGCTACCGGGACCTGGCGCGCACCGTTCAGAGCCTTGGTGCCGAGGGGCCGGGATACGCACGCATGCTGGGACCCGTGGTGCGGGGCATCGAGGAAACCGCCGAGATCCTGATGCACCCACTGATACGGGTCCCTAAGCATCCGGTAGCACTAGCAACCTTTGCGGTGCGCGCCGCAGCGATGATGGTCCCCGGGCTGAGCACCGGGGAGATCGGCACCGCGATGCTCGCAGGTTGCTCGGCGCATACCGCCGGCGGGGGACGCGGCCCCGCCTCCACAGGGGCCGGGCTCTTCCTTGCGGCCTCCGCCCACGGCGCCGGCTGGCCGATCCCCGTCGGTGGTTCCCAGACGATCTCCGATGCGCTGGCCTCGATGTTCCTGGCCGCCGGGGGCAGGATCGAAACGGACACCGAGGTTACCGACCTGGCCCAGCTCGAAGAATCAACGGTTCTCTTTGACACCTCCCCGGAGGCGATGGCACGGATCGCCGGGGATGCGCTACCGGCAAAATACCGCAAGCGCTTGGCGTCGACCCGCCGTGGCCCGGGATCCTGCCTCATCCACTACGTGCTCAATTCACCGGTGCCGTGGCGCAACGCCGAACTTGCCGGCGCCGGGACCATCCACCTGGGCGGAACCGCCGCGATGATCGGACGCGAGGAGCGTCGGATCCGCACCAACGTATCTTCTGCCCCCTACGCGATCGTGTCCCAGCCAAGTAATTTCGATCCCTCGCGGGCCCCTGAGGGAAAGCACGTGCTGTGGGCCTACTGCCACGTGCCCAACGGACACCCCGGGGACATGCGTGAGGCGATGGACCGCCAGATCGAGGCCGTGGCACCCGGGTTCAGGGACACCATCGAGTACGCGCAAAGAACCAACGCGCCGGGCCTGGTAGCCCAAAACCCCAACCTGGTCGGCGGAGACATCTCCGGGGGAGTAACCGACATCCGCGGCATGCTCGCCCGCCCGGTGCTCTCGCCGGACCCGTGGCGTACCCCGGCCAAGGGCCTCTACCTGGCCTCCAGTTCCACCCCGCCGGGCCCGGCGGTACACGGGATGAATGGCTACCTCGCAGCGCAAAGCGCCCTGCGCCACGAGTTCGGGCTCCGTTGAGGCCAGCCTACATCCGGTGGACTCAACCCTTTGGTGGAGCCGGGCGGCAGCTGTGCGGCGCTACGCTGGGTGGGTGATCGTTGATGCCCAGCACCCCAACCCCGGCGGTTTGGATGACCCCGTACTGGCCCCGGGACCCTCGGCCGGGGAAACGGTGCTGCGCGTATTGCGCGTGGGGTTGCACGTAGGCTTTGCCGCCCTGCTGGCGGTGGGACTCATGCGGGTGTTGCTCTCCGGTCCCGGCATGGCCGTGGGGATCACCGCCGCCATACTGTCTTTCCTGCTTGCTGTCCTCTACCTGGCAGGGACCGTGGCCGAGAAGCGTCACGCCACGGGCCGGGCGCCGAGCACGGTGCCCTGGGCCAAATGGTGGCTTGGGGGAGTGGTGGTGCTGTGGCTGATGCTGCTCTTCCTGCACCCCGACTACTCCTGGCTGGCGTTCCCGCTGTTCTTTTTGCACCTGCATATACTGGGCCCCCGCCATGCACTCCTCGCCGTTGCGCTGCTCACCGCAGCGGTCATCGCCGCTGGCTGGTACCACTCCGGATCGCTGGCGCTGGCGGCAATCGTGGGACCGGTGGTCGGGGCGATCTTCGCGGTGATCATGGGCATGGCCTACCGGGCGCTGTACACCGAGGGCGTGAACCAGCGAGCCGCCCTGGATGAACTGCGTGCCACCCGCGCTGCGCTCGCCGAGGAACAGCACCGCGCCGGGACCCTGGCCGAACGCACCCGGCTGGCCCGCGAAATCCATGACACCCTGGCCCAGGGCCTGTCCAGCATTGTGCTGGTCTCCCGCGCTGCCTCTGCGGCCCTTGCCGCGGGGGATACCGAATCCGCGGCCGAACGCCTCACTACCATCGGGGACACCGCCGCCGAGAACCTGGCCGAGGCCAGGGACTTCGTGGCTGATTTATCGTCCTCGGGAGACGGTGCCGGGACCCTCGCCGGGAGGTTGCGCCGACTGTGTGCCTCCACCGAACGTACGGCGACCGCCGCCGGGCAGGGCTTCGACGTGGCCTTCCGCCAGGATGGGGCCGCCACGGCCTTGCCGGCGGAGATCTCCTCCGCGCTCTGGCGCGCGGCGCAGTCGGGGCTGGCCAACGTCGCGGCCCACGCACACGCCAGCCAGGCGGTGATCAGCCTGGGGTACCTGCCCGATGCGATCACCCTTGACGTCTTCGACGACGGGGACGGCATGGACACCGCCACCATCCCCATCAGACCGCGGCCCGACGGCACCGGTTACGGGCTTGCCGGACTGCGTGAGCGCCTGGGGCTGCTGGGCGGAGCTCTGGATATCGAATCGGCACCCGGCGAGGGGACGGTACTTGCCGTCCGCATCCCGTACACCGGCGAAGAAAGCCACGGACGATGAGAAACCTGAAGATCATGCTCGTCGATGACCACCCCGTGGTGCGCGCCGGACTGCGCGCGGTGCTCACCGAACAAGGCGGGCTAGAGGTGCTGGCAGAGGCGGGGGACGGGGCCGCCGCCCTGGCCCAGCTGGAACGGCTGGGCACCCTGGGCCAACGCGTCGACGTGGTGCTGATGGACCTGCAGATGGACGGGATGGACGGAGTGAGTGCCACCCGCCAGATACGGGCCCTGGGCGGCGCGCCGGTACTGATCCTGACCACCTACGATTCGGACGCAGACATCCGCGCCGCATTGGATGCCGGGGCGGTGGGCTACCTGCTCAAGGACGCACCGCTTCCCGAGGTACTCGCCGCCGTCGAGGCCGCGGCAAAGGGCGAGCAGGTGCTTTCGGCCGACATCGCCGCGCGCTTCGCACCCGAGGCGCGGGCCAACAGCACGGATGTGAGCCCGCGGGAACTGGAACTGTTGCAATTGCTGGCCCGCGGAAAAACCAACAAGGAAATCGCCGCCGCACTGTTCATCTCCCAGTCCACCGTCAAGACGCACCTGATCCACATCTACGACAAGCTCGGGGTGGACAACCGCACCGCGGCGATCGACCGGGCCCGGGGGAACCGGCTGATCCGCTAGTTCTCATATCGAGGGAGTTTTTCCTGTTTGGGGCCAGCGTTCGGAAAGATCGTGAGTCGCGTGTAGCTTCACCATTGAATCGCCCTCATGTGCTTAACGCGGTAATGCACGTAGGTGGACTCGATAGGGACGAATCATAAGAATTTGATCCACCGCGAGCCGACGACTGTCTCAACAAACCATCTTTTGATGGGATGCCGCACCACTTGTCCCCACGCCGAAATCTAAACGCAGTGAACCGCAGAATTTCGGGGCAACCAAAATTCTCAATGTGGTGTCTCGTGTCCTTTTTCTCAAATAAGATCAAATCTAACGCTTGGTAAGACCGGGGAGTGGGATTATCCGAGCATAATCTCTTCCCCTCGATGCCGGGCACCAACCTGCCGGCTGTCGCACGAATCGTCCGCGAGTACTGTGAAGAACTCCAGGTCCCGTCCACGGTGGCGAGGTTGGCGCAGGCCTACGCCCCAGTGATCAGCCACATTGACAAGGTCGGGCTCTCCGCTCGCGACCCGTTCGAATGCCCGATGGCGGACGAGTACCGCCCCCACTCAAAAAGGGGAAGCACGGCAGCCCGTTGGCACCGTGCAGGGAAGATCTGCAAGGCGACAAACATCTGCCCAGCAGACTGTAGCCGACCACCACGAAATCGCCTCAAGCGCCAGGACGGGGATTCCACGGCCGGGCGCGTGGTGTTTTCACGGCTTGGGGGATAAACGTCTTCACTGTTTTCCCGGACCGAGGCACAGGCGACAAGATGCCCGCACCTCGACGGCGGGCGAGGGACTTGTTCCAAGTAAACGGAAGGCCCCTCTATGCCAGAGGGGCCCTCAACGAATGGGGTGGTTTGACTCGGTTTAGGTTTAATTTAACGGCGACGTGTCCCTCCCCTCTTGGCCGGTCAAAGCCATCAACGGATGCAATTACAAATATGCTAATAATGGGTTCCGTGGCCTGTCAAATCGATTCCCGCCAGTCATTCCATGGCAGAACACAGGGAGCAGTGATCCCAGACATCCAGGAGCGGACCAACCCTCACTCCGGACCAAAATGCTCAGGTGTCCGGTCGCGCGCCGAACCAACCTTTTCAGTGGACTGCATCGAGGTCCTGGCCAACAAAATTGTCGATGACCCCACGGGCAGGAACTTGCAGGTCAAAGCCCAAGCACCCGAGAACACCAGCTTCTTCAGCGGAACAGGCAAGGAACCCTGTGAATCAAGCGCCGTAGGTGAGCCCTCAGCCGCACTAAGCATTTCTGCGGAGGCTTTCGTGCCCCAGATGACCTATTCGCTGCGTTGCCAGGACCAAAACCGCACCACGGAGCGGACCGCAAGCATCGGCTACCTAGACTTCGACTATGCATTGGTTGCCCCATGAGGTAACGCCTTTGCTTGTGGCGATCCGATGATCGCGATCGACAGCTTCTCGTCCCTGGGGGGCCATCACCGGCTGGCCAACAGGATCTGAACGCCGGTGAGGCCACTACGGCTAGGTCGCCCCGGGCATCCCGGGGAGACGTAGCCGTAAGTTAGCGGCTCGGCTTGGCTTGGTGCGCAAACCCTCCCAAAGTCCCCGGAAACTTGGGGATTTGATTTTCTCTCGGAGCAGTACTATATTTTTTGCATGCGGGGGAATACCGCATGGCAGTACCCGGCCGTCGGACAGTTTTAGGCGGCCACCGCAGTAAGGAAGTACCAGTACTAAAGCAGTAGCCGGAGGGCGTGGTCGTCGGACAGTTTGAGACGGTCGCAGCAGTTCAGTAGGACCAGTAACCCCGGTAGTAAAGCAGTACCAGCAGTACAGCAGTAGCCGGAGGGCGTGGTCGTCGGGCAGTTTGAGGCGGCCGCAGCAGTTCAGTAGGACCAGTAACCCCGGCAGTAAAGCAGTACAGCAGTACCCGGTCGTCGGACAGTTTGAAGCGGCCACCGCAGTAAAGAAGTACCAGCAGTACAGCAGTAGCCGGAGGGCGTGGTCGTCAGATAGTTTGCGACGACCGCAGCAGGACAGCAGAACCAGCAACCCCGGCAGTAATTCAGTACCAGCAGTAAATCAGTAGAGCAGTACCCGGAGGGCGTGGTCGTCAGACAGCTTGCGACGACCACAGCAGTACCAGCAACACCGGTAGTACCTGCAGTACCGGGCCGTAGGACAGCTTGAGACGGCCACAGCAGTAAAGCAACACCCTTATGGGGCGGGTTAGTGATGAATCTGTATTCATCACTAACCCGCCCTTTGACGTTCTTGCTAAAGTTTGCGTCGACCACGAGCTGCGTACCTCTATGGCAGGAATCGGAGTTGACGCTATCCATAATAAATCACCCTGGGATCTTGGCGGGTATCCCTCAGTCGCCCGCTGAAGCTTCCGCGTAGGGTTCCCCGGCGGACGAGTCTAACCAGCTTTCCAGGATCAACTGCGCTCCGGGGCTATACGAACTACTTATCTGACGGTATCGTCGGATATTTTCCTTTTCCACAAGCCAACCCTTCCAGAATTTCCGGGTGCTCGTGAAGAGCCGGTGAAGGCTCCGGTGGGGGAGTGGCTACATCAGCCCCTTGGTCAGACTCGATAGCTGCCTTCCAGCTGCGGTCTTGTTAGCCGGTGCTCTAGCGTGGGATCGTGTCCTCCTAGTGTGTGTCAGGGGTTGAGGAATAATGCTCAGGAAAGTCACTTTAGTGACTGATCTTCTTTGATCTGGCGGCAATTTTGTTCTTGAATATGTCGATTCTGTTGTGACCGGGGTTTTCCTCAGTTGTTTACCGTCACTGCTTGTCGACGGGGATTTCACAGGGTTTTGTTCCTTGCTGCCGTGTATTGGCAGACGATCGTCTCTCGACAAGATGCTTAGCGTGACTAACGCGAGCTTTGGTCCTCGAACCCCTCATTGGCAGTGGGTGAGCACCGCGTGGTGTTGAGGTTGAAAAGAACCCGGTGACGCGAGACTGTCACGCCGGGATCTGTAGGATCCGGGAGGGTGAGATCCCCTCCGGCCACCCGCCTCGGGGTCGTGGGTAGCTGGGTCTACACGACCTGGCTGGTCTCGATGCGCTCCAGAGCCTGGGGCAGGTGCTTGCGCGAGTTCAACGCGACGACGCCCAGCGAGATCGCACACAAAGCGATGGTGCCGGTGATGATCGACGTGTTCCCGACCCACTGGGCGATGAACGCCACCACGGTCGGCGCGAGGAACCCGGCGTAGGCCAGCGTGTAAAAGAACCCGGTCAGTGTGCCGAGCTCGTCGGGGCCCGCGGCGCGCTGCAGCTCGAGCAGCCCGCCGACCATCAGCAACCCGTTGCCGCAGCCCAGCAGGGCCGCTGCAACCAGCCCCAGCACGGGACTGTTCAGCAGGATCGCCGACAACGCTGTGCCCATGCCCAGCAGCACCACCGCGACGCCGGTCAGCAGGGAACGGGCGTTGCTGGTGGTGTCTAGGCGGCGGGCCAGCGGCTGGATGAGCACGCCGCAGCCCATGGTGATCGCCACCGCCACCGTGGTATAGGCCAGGCGCGCCTCACGCATCGCCGGGACCATTTCGGGGATGACGACAAACCCCATGGTGGCGGCCGCGAAGACCCAGGGTGCAGCAGGTGCGATGACGACCCAGAAACGTTTGTGTCCCCCGGCAGTGACCTGTCCGGAGTCGCTCGGGGCGGGGGTAACGCCAATTGCCAGCTGCTTGGCCCTGTGCGGACCCGGACGCGGTTGCCGCGTTCGGGTTTCGGGCAGCCGCACAAGCACGAAGAGCAGCGGTACGCACAGCAGGATGTGCACCGCGTACGGAAGGATGTCGGGGACCGGTGCCCAGGCCACCAGCATCCCACCAGTGACTGGACCAAGCCAGAAGCCCGCCGAGGTCAGCAACGAGGCGCGCCGTGCCCCGGAGCCGGGTACCGAGGAAGCGTCCCAGGGCAGCTGGGAGAGTTCCTTCACCCAGCTGGTCGCCGCGGCCATAGCCAGGCCTGTGGCGGTACCGGCCAGCAGCCTGCCGATGACTAGCGGCACCGGACCAAAGGCCAAGCCCATCAGCGCAATGCTGGCCGCCATGGATAGCACCACGGCCAGGATCGCCAGCCGCTTGCGTCCGGTGCGATCCGAATACCGCCCGCCCAGCAGCAGCGCCGGAACCAGGCTGAGCACGTACACACCCAGCAGCGAGGTCACCAGGACTTCGGAGAAGCCGTGTTCCTCCCGGTAGTGGACCAGCAGCGAAACGTATTGGTTGGCACCCCAGCCGACCATCATCAAGCTCAGTGCCGCAGGGAACCAGTACTTGGCGGGACGTGACATGGGTCGATGCTCTCTCAAATTTCTAGGCTACATGCATCACATGCATTGCCCGCCAGTGTTCCATGATTGCCCACTACCTGCCGGGTTGATGACGCCGTTCAGGAGCCCGGAAGCCGTTCAGTCACCGCCGGCACACTGAAGTGTGTGAGCCAGACCAGCACCCAGGTCCCTTCCAGAACCATGCACCTGCCAAACGCGGCCCTTTACGCGATGTCGACCGCCGTGGATAGGGGTCTTGGTGGTAACCGCGGTAAATTGAGCGATAGGCTCCCGGCTCCCGGCTCAGGTTCAGGGCGGGCCGATGGCGGTGCGATGCTCTGCAATGACGGTGTGGGCTGGGCCCGATCTGCCGGGGAACAGTGGTTGGCGCTAAGGAATCTGTTTGGACGACGTGGTTCAGGTGTTGCTGAGGGGCAGGTGGCTGTAAATGGAGGCACGGGAGACTCTCAGAGCTGGGCTGCTCTGGATATTTCGGACAGTGGACCCCATGAAATGATGGGGACTACCGGAATGAGGAATCACCGAAATGTCATCAACACGACGCAGGTTCAGCCAAGAATTCAAGGATGAACTGTGCCGCGAAGTCATCGACTCGTCCAAGCCCATCAAGACCGTCGCCACCGACTACGGTGTGGGCACCGAGACGCTGCGCAACTGGCTAAAAAAGTACAAGGAAGCGAACGGGACCGCCGAGTCTGAGCCGGAGTTAAATGTCTCTGACCGTGCCCGGCTCAAGGAACTGGAACGCGAAAACCAGGAGCTGAAAGCTGAGGCTGCGTTCCTAAAAAAAGCGGCCGCATACTTCGCAAGGGAGCCACGATAGTGGCGAAGTATGAATTCATCGACTCCTACGCTTCCGAGGTCGAGAGGCCGCCGGCGGTGCTGAAGATGTGCCGCTGGTTGGAGGTCTCCCGCTCGGGTTTCTACCACTGGCGCTCACGGCCAGTCTCGGCCACCGCGGCCCGCAGGACGGCCTTGGCTGACCGCGTGCAGCACTTCTTCGAGGAAGCCGAGGGGACGTACGGATACCGCAGGATCCACGCGGACCTTCAAGCTGAGGAAATCGAATGCTCCCCAGAGCTGGTGCGCCAAATCATGCGTCAAGAAGGCTTGGTTCCGTGCCAGCCCCGACCTTTCAGGACCACCACGGTCGCTGACGCCGAAGCGGCAGCTGCCATGCCGGATCTGGTCCAGCGGGACTTCACCGCCGACCGTCCAGGCATCAAATTTGTTGGCGATATCTAATGCCGACGTCGGCATTATATGTCCTATGCCGACCTTCGGATTATGCCGATCTTTCCCGCTCCGTGCAGGGCTGGCGGGCTACTGGGCTCTAGAAGGTCGGCATAGTTCGGACCATGCTTCAAACACTAGATGTTTGGAGGTGAGGTTCGTGACGAAGAGATCGTTGACGGCCCGACCACATGCGGAACCGATTCCACGGAGACCGGTAGGCCCATTGGTGCCGGTGGTGCTGGATGAGTGTCGGACATGGTTATTAGGGCAAGGGTATTCACAACAGTCGGCGGCTGGGATAGTGAATTTGGCGGCACGCCTGAGCCTATGGATGCAGGGGGTGGGCATCGAGGTCCACGCCATTGATGCGGAACTGCTGGCTCGGTTCGTTGCTGCGGAACGTTCGCGCGAGTTCGTATGCGTGACGGTGAAAGAATCGATGAGCGCGATGCGCAGATTCTTGACTGATGCCGGTTATCTGAGCGCGACTTCGGTCGTTGGTGACCCGGTCACCCCAGCACAGGTTGAGATTGTGCAGTGGTGTTTATGGATGCGTGAGAATCGTGGTTTGACCGAGAAATCTATAGCGGCTTGTTGCTATTACGCTGCCGGGGTTTTGGATCTGATCGCGGCAGACGGGAGTGTGCAATGGGCGCGGCTGGACGCGCAAGCCCTCAACGAATACATCGCTGAGCGTGGCCGCCCTTATGGTGTGGTGACGCGTGCTCACATCGTTGATGCGATCCGTTGCCTGCTGCGGTGGGCTTTGAGTACCGGACGTCTCGAGCGTGATCTGAGCGCGGGGATCCTCAAACCAAAAGGGACCTCGCGCGCTCTGCCGCGTGGGGTGAATTCCGAACAAGTTGCGGCTTTGTTGGCCGCGTGTGATCCAGCGACAGTAATTGGAGCCAGAGACTTTGCCGTGCTTGTGGTTTTGGTCCGGCTGGGTTTGCGTGCGGGTGAGGCTGCCCGTTTGAGCCTTGACGATATCGACTGGGCGCACGGACAACTCAGGGTCACAGGGAAAGGCCGGGAACTCATACTGCCGATACCCGTGGACGTGGGGCAGGCGTTGACGGGTTGGTTGAAGCTACGACCGGTCGCCTTGGACCGGGCAGTGTTCGTGCGAATGAAGGCGCCACGCCATACGCTGACGCCCGCTGCAATTTCTGCAATCATTGCCAAGCTCTCGCACTTGGCCGGGCTGGAAACAATTTACGCTCATCGGCTCCGACATACTGCCGCGATGGACGTTTTGGCTGCGGGAGGCTCCTTAACTGAAGCGAAAGAACTCCTGGGCCACCGCTACACGGTCACCACGATGGCCTATGCGAAAGTCGACCTCGCCTCGCTGCGTGAGTTGGTCGTTCCGTTTGGGCAGGTGCCGAGATGATCACGCTGCGCGACCGCTTGAAGGAGTACTTGAGGATGCGTAGGTTGCTCGGGTTCCAGCTCAATGAAGTCGAACGGCAGGTGGGACTGTTCTGTACTTGGTTAGAAGGACGGGGACAGCTACAAACCTTCACCATCGACGACGCGGTCACGTGGGCTCGACTCAATCCCGATGCGCACCCTTCGTGGTGGGCGACACGGTTGTCCCTGGTTCGCCGTTTCGCCGCATATCTCAACGCCATCGGTATTGATGTCCCGATCATCCCCAAGGGTCTGCTGGCAGCCAAGAAACCACGAGCGGTGCCGTTCATTTACAGCCAGGACGATATCGATGCGCTTCTCACCGCTTGCGGTTCAACGTTCGCGGACCCACGTGTCGCTGCGACCGTACGCACTGTCATTGGTCTTCTCATATCTACCGGCCTGCGGATCAGTGAAGCACTCAACTTGAGGGTCGAAGACATTGATTTTGACAACGAGGTGCTGGTGATCAAAGCAGCGAAGTCTGATGAACGGCTCGTGCCCATCCATGCTTCAACCACCGCAGCGCTCACTAACTACCTCACTCTGCCCGCGAGGATGGACACACATCCGGACCCACGCGGCCCGATCTTCGTCACCGCCAACGGAACCGGATATGGATACGTGTCCTTCTTCTCCTTGTTCAAACGAGCACGGGAAGCTGCCGGGCTCACCCCACGAGGCCGGGCACGCCCGAGACTGCACGACCTGAGGCACACCTTCACGACCGCGCACATGACCGTCGCTTACGCCCATCACAAGGACCCCGACCGGGTTTTGTCCCTGTTGGCAACGTGGCTGGGACACGCTGATGCCGCCCATACCTACTATTACCTGACCGCGACCGGAGAACTGATGTCCCTAGCCGCAGGAATGCTCGAGACTGAGGCCGAAAGAGAGTCATCATGAATGCCCTCGCCACCAGCCTGCAAATCTATTTCACAACCTTCGCCCACACCCAGCGCGATCTTTCCGTGAACACCATCGCTTCTTACCGTGATACCTGGCGGATGCTGCTGAAATACCTGAGCGAGACACTCAGAATTCGCGCCGACGCACTCGATTTCGACGTCGTGACCGCACTCAACGTCACCGGCTTTCTCGATCACCTCGAACACGATCGGGGCAACAGCGCCAAGACTCGTAATACTCGCTTGACAGCGATCCGCGCCGTGCTCGGCCGAGCACTTCCAGAGCATCCCGAACATGCCGCAACCATCGTTCAAGTCCTCGCGATCCCACCCCGCCGCACGACCAGACCCCTCATCGAGTTCCTCACTCCCGTTGAAACCGATGCGCTACTGGCAGCACCCGATCAGCAGACATGGACCGGCCGCCGCGACCACGCACTCCTAGCCATCACGATCCAAACCGGACTTCGTATCAGTGAGATCTGTTCGCTGACGTTTGAGGACATCAACCTCGGTACTGGAGCACACATCGCCTGCACCGGCAAAGGACGGCGACAACGCATCACCCCTCTAACAAAGAGCACCGTGACCACGATGAAGCGCTACCTCACAGAACGCGCCAACCACCCTGGAACTGCACTATTCTGCGGACCACACGGGCTTCCGCTCTCACGTGACGCGCTCGAACATCGCCTGGCAAAACACCTCATTGCCGCGGAAAGCACCTGTCCCAGCTTCTCCGCCAAACACGTCACCATGCATACCCTGCGACACACAACAGCGATGAATTTACTCATCGCCGGCGTTGACGTCGCTGTCATAGCGCTCTGGCTCGGACATTCCGACACCCACAGCACCGACGCCTACCTCCACGCCGACCTGGCCATGAAGCAAGCCGCGATAGACCGAACCCGACCACCAGGAATAACTGCCGGTACCTACCAGCCTGAACCCGACATCCTGGCCTGGCTCACATCCCTCTAACTATGCCGACCTTCTAGAGCTCAGTAGCCCGCCAGCCCTGCACGGAGCGGGAAAGATCGGCATAATCCGAAGGTCGGCATAGGACATAACCTATATCCACACGTGGCAGGGCTTCATCTACCTAGCCACGGTTATCGACTGCTATTGCCAAGAAAGTCGTCGGCTGGGCGATCGAGGATCACATGCGCGTTGAACTCGTGGAAAGGGCACTGCGCAATGCTTCGGACACGATGCGGATCGAGCCTGACGCAATTTTCCATTCAGACCGTGGGAGCGTTTACACCTCGGCCTCGTTTAGGGCCTTGGTCATCAGCCTAGGGATGCGGTCGTCCATGGGGAAAACCGGTATTTGCTGGGACAACAGCCAAGCCGAGACGTTTTTCTCAGCCCTGAAAAACGAGCGCGTTTGCCGTACGACGTACGCCACAAAGGGGCGTGCCCGTAGTGACGTCATCCGCTACATCGAGGGTTTCTATAACAGTCGCAGGCGCCATTCGGCACTCGATTACCGGCGGCCGAATGAAGTCCATTATAGTTATCAGCAGCCGGCCACGGCAGCGTAGAGAAACCACTAATCCGCTGTCCGAAAAGTCCGAAGCAGCCCAGTACAGCCACGGTTTCCTGGCTGGACTTTGCCAAGGAACGGGTTGAAGCTTCGACCTTGGCCAGCTGGGCCTTGGTGACTTCAGGGCTCTTCAACGGGATGGCCTTGGAGATGCGATCATCACTGCAGTACTTCAAGACCGCCGGATCCCCACCGGCTGCGTCAATCTTCGAAGGAGAGAGCCGGGCGCCGGAAGCCGGGGTCTTGTCCCCGGTGTAGGTGGGGGCATTGACTGATGAGGTGGAGACACTGGGAGCATCTGGAACAGTTGCCTGAGCCGTGGTGGGGAGTGCTGCGAACACCAAGGCCAAAGCCAAGGCGCCGGCGGATAATGACGGAAGACGTTTCAAAGCGAACTCCTTCAAAGGGCCGCTCTGCACCGGCAGTGGCTAGGGTGTGGAGTCGAATCGAACCATGAAGAGGTATGCCAGGGAATACCGGCGGAGTAACAATCTTTGGTCCGTGCCCACTGAGATCTGGAACAGTGATGCAGGAGCACTGTGGCGAAGCCGGGCAACGGCGTCGCATTTGCTTCATCTATCGTGAGTCCCCGCTAAGAATCTTTAAGAAAATCATGGGGCACCCTCCGGTGACTTGCTTTGAATCGGCAGAATTTTTCAATCATCTAGAGCATCACTGGGTGTTAGAGATACAAGCCATCATCGGTACGTCATTTTTGTGTCCATAACGATGTGCTTCCAAGCCTTGTTTTTTCCATCAGATCACCGATACTTCAATCATGGCCAAGTGACCGCACCATCAATGAACCGTCCAAGACGCCATGCCGAGCACCTACTTGTGAAGGAAACTGACATGGCACATAAAAGATTCGGTGGCGCCTTGGGCATGGCGACGGCGGTGGGACTGCTGGCTGGAACCGTCTTCATCGCCCCGGCCAACGCAGCACCACCATTGACCAAGGACACCCCCGCGGTGAGTGCACCCACGGTGCAGATGGCCAAGAAGCCCACGCATGACACGACGAGCAAGGCCGAACGCAAGCGCGTCGATGGGGTCAAGACCCCCAAAGCCAAGTGGTTCAACTGCTCACCCCTTGCGGCCGGTGCCCAGTGCTCGACCGTGAAACTGCCGCTGGATTACGACAACCCACGTGGAGCCAAGACCGAAGTCGCGATGCTGCGGATCAAGGCCAAAAACCAGAAAAAACGCATCGGAACCCTCTTCGTGAACCCCGGGGGACCTGGCGGGTCAGGCATCGAGATGGCCGCGATGGCCACCTACTTCATGAGCCCCAGTGTCCTGGAGCGCTTCGACATCGTGGGCGTAGATCCTCGGGGCACCAACTTCAGTGACAACGTACGCTGCTGGAAGAACCTGGGGGTCCAGGACACCGCCTTGGCCGGAATGAATGTTCCCTATCCGGATACACCTAGGGAAACGCGCGCCTTCGTGAAATCAGCCAAGGCTTTCGGTAAGGCCTGCTCCACCGCCGGTAAACCGCTCTCCGCCTCGATGTCCACCGCCGAGGTCGCCCGTGACATGGATGTGCTGCGCCGCATGGTGGGGGATAAGCAGCTGACCTACCTGGGGTTCTCCTACGGCAGTTACCTGGGCACCGTCTATGCCAACATGTTCCCTGACCGGGTTCGTGCCGTGGCCATTGACGGGGTCTTGGATCCCAAGGCTTGGGCGGGAACCGCCTCCACCACTGGCACTCCGCAGACCCAACGCATCAAATCGGGCGAGGGAGCCGAGAAGGCCATGCGCGGGATCTTGAGTCGTTGCAAGAAGGCCGGCAAGGACTATTGCATGCTGGCCTCTCAGGGGGATCCGGAGAAACTGTATCGTGCGATCATAGCGGAGCTGAAGCGTGAGCCACTGGTGTTCTCGGATCCTGATTATCCCCAATTTGATTACTCGTTGACCGCAGCAATCCAGACTGCGGGCTTGCTCAGTTACATGTATGACCCCCAAGGGTCCTCCGTCGTGGATTGGGATCTGACGTATGTTCTGCAGATGTTGCAGGATAGGGCAGCCCAGAAAGGCACGACGTTCCCGAAAACCTCGACCAAGACCAAGGCCCCTGCTAAGGCGCCGACCAAGACGCAGCTGAATATTGCGCACAAGGCCCTTGTGAAGAGCATGCGTGCGGTCGAAGTCGAACAGAAGGCTGCTGCTAAGGAAACAGCGCGCATGGCGGCCGCCACCGGGTTCGCCTTCCCCTACAACAATTCATCCGAAGCGTTCCAATCGGTGCTGTGCACCGATTCACGTAACCCCGCCAAGGCCGATAACTGGTCCCGTTACGCAGCAACCGCGAGTAAGACCGCGCCGGGCTTCGGTCAGCTCTGGACCTGGGCTTCGGCCCCGTGCGCCAGCACCACGTGGAAGGCCAAGGACGAAGATTCCTACAAGGGGCCGTTCACCCGTCGGACCAAGAACCCGTTGTTGGTGGTGGGAAACTACTGGGATCCAGCCACCAACTATGCCGGGGCCAAGAAGGTTGCGAAGTTGATGCCCAACAGTAGGCTTCTGAGCAGCAACAGTTGGGGCCATACCGCCTATGGCACCTCGAAGTGCGTTACCGATTCCATGGACCGCTACTTGTTGACCAAGCGGCTGCCGGCCAGTGGAAAGCTCTGCGTTGGGGATGAGCAGCCGTTCACCTACAAGCTCGATGATTCCGGTGAGCAGCGTCGTAAGTCGGGCCCTGAGCGTCAGCTGCCACCGGTGGTGCCGCCGCTTCCTGGTGCACTTCCCCGCACCTAACACTCGCAAGAGGCAACGAGTAGAAACTGAGAAGGACGGAACCGTGATCACGGTTCCGTCCTTCTTCGGTGTTGAAGCACAGTGTTGAAATTGAAGCACTGTGTTGAAGCACAGTGTTGAAATTGAAGCACTGTGTTGAAGCAGTGCCATCGGGGAAGCTTACTTTTTGAAGGAGTCCTTGATGTCTTCGCCGGCCTGCTTCGTCTTGCCGGCAGCCTGGTCTTTTACGCCTTCGGCCTGCAGCTTCTTGTTATCGGTAGCATCGCCGAGGCCTTCCTTGGCCTTGCCGGTGGCTTCCTGAGCCTTGTTGCTGATCTTATCTCCGAGTCCCATACTTTTCTGCCTTTCCTTTGACCGATGTACTGACGAAGCCAGCATAACCACAACCGGGCGGGTTACGCATCAAAAATGCATGCCGTTCACTGACCCCGGGCAGCGGTGTACCGGGGGATCGTGGTGGTTGAGCCGGTGATATTGCTTGACGGGGTTGAGGTTACTTCTTTTTTTCTTCGAGGCGCAGTGCGATGCCGATGGCGAAGAAGGTCGGCGCCCAGTGGCCGACGAAGATTCCCCATCGGTCGGACTGTGCACGACTGTGTGCTGGTTTCCCGCGGCTGATCAGCCATGAGGTGAAGGACAACGCGATCGAGGCGAAACCACCGATGTAGGCGTAGTCGCTTTTTACTCCGAGGTCATGGATTTTTTCAATCATGTTCGTACCCGTTTCCTGTGCTGTGGGGACCAAAGAACCAGTCTTGCACGGAGCTGCGGGGGTTGAGAAGTTATTTGTCGAACCAACGGGTCCACAGCGTGGCACCGGAGTTTCAGGACATTCTCCAACTTTTTCTCGATGCCCGGATCCAACGTTCTGCCCCGAGGAGTGATCTGGTGTGCTGCCAGACTGGAAGGGCAGCGTCGGCAGGGGACAGGAGAAGTTACCCGGTGGATACTGACTGCACAGACACAAAGGATATGGAGTACGCCGATGAAGGAACAATCAACTGAACAGACGCAGCTTCGTGTCTTCACGATCGGTCATTCCACCCGTGAGTTCGACGAGGTACTGGAAATGTTGCGGGCTAATGCTGTCACGGCGTTGGTGGACGTGCGTTCATATCCGTCTTCACGAAAGTTCCCGCAGTGGAACCAAGCGGCCATCGAAACCGCCCTACCTCCTGATATCAGGTACCGGTGGATCCGGGATCTGGGTGGCCGCAGACACACACCCGCCGGCGTCTCCAGCCCGAACGAGGGATGGAGGGTTAAGGCCTTCAGGGATTACGCCGATTACATGTCAAGTGCGCAGTTCGGTTCCGGGTTCGCTGAACTGCTGGAAGTCGCAAAACAATCCGTACCGGCGATCATGTGTAGCGAGGCGGTGCCGTGGCGGTGCCACCGGCGACTGATCACCGATGCGTTGCTAGTTGCCGGTGTTGAGGTCTTCGACATCATGTCGTCCTCTTCAACCCGACCAGCGAACATGACCGAATTCATCAAGGTGCACTGTGGGGACATCACCTACCCTGCACCCGAAGAAGAATAAGCATAACTTATACCCGGCTGGCCGCGGTCCTGGCATCGACGCAGAACCATGCGTCCATGTGCCTGCGCGTTGATGCTTTAATACCGTGTCCTAGTCAGCGGATTCTGCAATAGGATAAATACTCAGAAACGTATGTGCGGTTATCGGCGAATGGGCAGTGAGAGGCCTACTTCGTGGAGTTTGGGTGGTGCGTGTGGACGTCGAACAGAGCTACCGTTTTTCCCTCGACGTAGAACCAGATCCTGGCCCCGTTGGAGAGCTCATATTGACGGCGCCTGTGGGTGGTGCCGTGGTGGGCAGCGAATTCCAGGTCACCCTTCATGCCGTGGCAGGTGGAGTCGCTGGCCAGAGGATCGAGTGTCAGCCGTTCCCATGCCTGGACGACGGTGTTCCTCTGCACTGCAAGGACAGCTGTCCACCCCTTGCGGGCGTTGGAGGTTCAGAAGATGATTTCGAACTCGCTCCTAGCCTGTGGCGATGGCGAAGAGTCCGGCGATGCCGACGGCGTAGAGCACAAGAACGATGAGGGAGTCGACTCCCATCTGTGCTATCCGTCGTTGGGGACGAAAGAGTAGCCCCACTATATAGACGACGGTGAGTAGGATAGCCAGGGCTGTGAGGTAAATATCCGTGGCTTGGGCCTGCGGGAGGACTGGTTTGCCGGATATGAGCGCGGCGAGCAGGAATAAGACGGGTAGGAAGGCGTTGCCGCCGAAGATGTCACTCACGGCAAGTTTGTAGTCGCCATGGCGTACCGAGGCCAGGCCAGTGGAGATTTCGGGTAGGGAGGTCGCCAGGGCTAGGACGGTTGCTCCGAAGAGCACCCCGGAGAGACCGATTTGTTCCGCTGCTGCGCTGCCGCTTTCCTCAAGTGCGACTCCGGCTACCAGGGTAGCGATGGCCGCGATGGCGAAAATAGCGACGGAGGCACCGGTGCCGTGTTTTTTATTGTCGTTGGGTTGGGCTTTGGTTTTGCTGTGGCCCTTGGGTTCGGTTTGGCTCTGGGGAGCTTCGCCCTGCTCCTGCCATGGCAAATGTTTTTGTGCGCGGTGGACGAGCATCAGTCCAATGACCCAGGTGGCCGCGATCAAGACACCTGCCGGTGTCAGGCCGGCAAAGATCAGGCCGGTGGGCATCTGGCTGCCGGCGATAACGATTCCGAGGACCGCGACAACGGTCAGTGCTTCGATGACGAGGGTCAGGGAAGCGGCTTTGTACGTGAGGGGATGTTTTCCTTTAACTCCAAAGACGTCCAGCACCACCAGAACGACCGTTTGCAAGGCGATGCCACCAAGAATGTTGCCCACAGCTACTTCCAGGTTTCCCGAGATTGCAGCGCTGACGGTGATAGCAAGCTCGGGGAGGTTCGTTGCTATAGCCAGGAGGATCAATCCGCCCAACGCCGAGCCCAGATGGAACCGCTGGTCCAGGATGTTGGTTTTATTGGACAGTTGAATCCCCGCGAACCAGATGACTACGGCAGCGGCAATGAATATGAGAATGAGAATCCACAGGGGCAGGGATGCCAACATTCGTGCAATCCAATCCGGGTACGTGGCCCACGAGCCAACATCTATTTGCGGTTACGTAATGATGATCCTCTCCCCAGCAGGTTATGGGAATGGTTCGTGTTGACTCATGAAAAGTGTGGCTCCGCCGCACGGACGAGGTCGGCCTCCAAGCCGGCGGGGCATCTTCCGCCCGGCCCCTGGCCGTGGCTTCATACACCTACGAGGCACTTCCGGTCGAGGAGAAGGCCGTCGTGTCGTCCCCGGATGCCAGTACGGAAGCCCGGCAGTACGATCCGGGGAGTGAACCGGAGGCGTGACGCATCGGCCCGACACCATCGAACGACACATAGCCACGATGCGAGGTTCCCTTGCCCTGGATGGGTTCGCCTCGAGGGAGACAACTTTTCGGATGTGCTGTTATCGGCAGTTCGAGGCGACGCTTGGATGGGATCGAGCTTTGCTTCGACTGACAACTTACTGTCCGCCGGCTAGGATTCGTCCGGTTCCGCCCAGTCCAGTGCTACGGCGATTTCGTCGGCGTCGGGAAGTGCCTGCTGTTCCGCGGGGGGCAGGTTCTCGTAGGTGTAGGTGGACACGGCCATGGGCGTGTTGGACTGGTTCAACGCGTACCTCACGGTGTGGTCGTCGCGGCTTCCGCAGATCAGGATGCCCACGGTGGGGGAGTGAGCCGGGCGGCGGAGCTTGTCATCGACCAGGGCGATGTAGAACTGGAGCTTGCCGGCGTACTCCGGCTGGAACTTCCCGGTCTTCAGTTCCACGACAACGTAGCGCAGCTGCTCGACATGGAAAAAGAGAAGGTCGAGGTAGAAATCGTCGCCGTCCACGTCGAAGTGGACCTGCCTGCCGACGAACGCGAAGCCGGGACCGAGCTCACGCAGGGTTTCGACGATCCGGTCCATGAGGGCCTGTTCGAGGTCGCGTTCGGCGATCTCTCCGGTGAGGCCCAAGAACTCGAGGGCGTAGGGGTCCTTGGCCATTTGCTGCACCAGTTCAGACTCAGGGGCCGCCAGGTGCCTGTCGAAGTTGGAGGGGGCGGCGCCGGTGCGTTCCAGGGTCTTGTTCATGATCATGTTCATCAGGACGTTCCTGGACCAGCCGTGTTCCACGGCAGCGGCGGCATACCAAGCCCGGGATTCCGGTCCCAGGTCCTTGTCCAGCAGGACCCGGATGTGGCCCCACGGCAAATGTCCCACAGGCTGTGGGACATTTAGATCCCAGTCCTCCCACGCCGCAGCGAAGGCGCGCATGTAGTGCAGATTGCTGCGGGACAGGCCTGTCATTTCTGGGAACTCTCGGCGCAGGTCAGCCGCCAGCCGGGTGATGACGGCGCTTCCCCAGCCCTGGCGTTCCTGCTCTGTCAGGATCCGGGTTCCGATGTTCCAGTACAGGTCGATGAGGGCGGTGTTCACGACCCGCTGGGCCTGCACCCGGGCGGAGAGGACGTGGGCCTTTAGGTCGGTGAGGAATTGGGCGTAGCCCTCGGGGACGAGGGAACCGTTTGTGGACATGAGGACCAGTTTATCGCCGGCCCCAAACCCGGAATAACAAGGGCAGAAGCGTTTCAGGTCTGCCGGGATGAGCAGGTATCGAGCTGAAGTGGCCGTCGCGCGATTGCCGGTGTGCGGAGCATCTTTCCTGGATGCGCAAAAAGCGCCGTGACGGGACCCGAATGAGAACGGACGGCAGATGTTCGCCACTCGCCGCTTCACGGTGAGAAGTCAGCATGTGTAACCGAGTGACAGCAAACTTCTGTTCCTGATTCTAGGAGCTAGGATGAGCCTTTCCATTTGTTTTAGTTTCGTTGGGGGAACGTCTCATGAATAACGCTTCGGTGCACCTGCCTGTCCAAAAGAGTCCACGTCCACCCAAGTTCTGGATCGTTGTAGCGGCGCTTGTGGTCCTGCTCGTCCTTCTGCTGGTGTTCGCCCCGCTTCTGGTGTTGTTGCTGAGCCTCGCGGTGCTAGTCGTGGGCCTGCTTGCTCTGGTGACCGGGCGCATACGCTGGGCGCGCATTCCCAACCGCCGATTCGCCGGCGGCGTCGCCGGCGGATCTTTCGGCCTGCTGCTGGTCTCGTTTGTGGTCTTCGGGCTGAGCCTGCCAACGGAAACCACCGAGAACCCGCCGGTCGCGGGGATTGTTGCCCCCGCTGCCGCCGAGCAGGCGACCCTGGCCAGTTTCGTAGGCCAGGCCTGCGAGGCCGACCACCTGGTGATGACCCAGGGAAACGAGAGCAACTACTGCAACAAGGACACCACCGGGGCCTTTGTCTGGGTG
Source organism: Paeniglutamicibacter antarcticus (assembly GCF_039544305.1). Taxonomy (NCBI): domain Bacteria; kingdom Bacillati; phylum Actinomycetota; class Actinomycetes; order Micrococcales; family Micrococcaceae; genus Paeniglutamicibacter; species Paeniglutamicibacter antarcticus. The sequence continues at coordinate 2,236 of NZ_BAABLK010000090.1, read as the reverse complement.
GACCAGGCGAACCACGACCAGGCCACTGCGCAGGCGAAGGAGCAGGCCGACAAGAAAGCTGCCCAGGAAAAGGCAGCACAGGAAAAGGCTGCCGCCGAGGCCAAGGCGAAAAAAGAAGCCCAGCAGAAGGCTGCGGCGAAGAAGGCAGCCGAGGAAAAATCCGCTGCGGAAGCCAAGGCGAAGGCGAAGAAGGAAGCCGAACGCAAGGCCGCTGCGGAGGCTGACGCCGAGCGGGCGGCAGCGGCCGCCGAGGCCGAGCGGGAAGCCGAGCGGCTGGCCGAGGCGGAGTCGATGGTGGAGGACTCCGCGGGGTCCTCGGCCTACTACGAAAACTGCTCTGCGGTCCGGGCGGCCGGCGCCGCCCCGATCTATTCGGGCGATCCGGGGTACAGCAGCAAGCTGGACCGCGATGGCGACGGCGTGGGTTGCGAAAACTGATCCGGACCCGGGGGCAGGGACTTTTCGTCCTTGGAACTTCCCTCGCGTGGCTCCTGTCGGGCTGCGGTGCGCCAAGCGCCGCAGCCCCGGCGGCCGAGCCGCTAACCATCCATTCGGAGGCGGCCACCCCCGCACCGATCACCATCCGGTCGGAAGCTCCGACACCGGTGGCCGCCCCCACGTCGGCTGCCGAACCTTCACCAGCACCCCGGAGCGCGCCAGCGAAAGCCGAGCCGCCGAAAGCCGCACCCGGGAGCGGGACCGTGCTGGCTCAATTGGCTTCCATCGAGATCAAGGGCAGGGCGCCAAAGACCGGGTATGACCGCGACCTCTTCGGGGCCGGGTGGAAGGACCCGGACCGCAACGGGTGTGATGCCCGCAACGACGTCCTGGGCCGGGACCTGCTGAACACGACGGCGAAACCCGGGACGCACGGCTGCGTCATCACCACGGGCACCCTCTACGACCCGTTCACCGGCAAGACGATCCACTTTATCCGGGGACAAGGGACAAGCACGAAGGTCCAGATCGACCACGTAGTCGCGCTTTCGGATGCCTGGCAGAAGGGTGCCCAACAACTGGACGCCGGGGATCGCCTGGAGTTCGCCAATGACCCGCTGAACCTCCTGGCCGTTGACGGACCCACCAACGCCTCAAAGGGTGACGGTGACGCCGCGACCTGGCTGCCACCGAACAAGGAGTTCAGGTGCGACTACGTCGCCCGGCAAACCGCGGTCAAGGCCAAGCACGGGCTCTGGATGACCCGGGCCGAACACGACGCAATCCACGCCACCATCACCAACCAATGCCCCAACCAAGGAGCCTTCGCCACATCCGGCTAACCAAGATCCCCGTCGCCGGAATCTAAGCATTAGAAGGGCCGGCGATTACGGCTTAATGCCTCCGCCAAGCTGGACCGGAATCCAGAAAGCCCCATGATGGCGAGAACAGTCGTAACGGAATCAAGAGAGCACCACGTGTTCTATGCGTGAGGCTCAACGACAGATGAGAGGGTTCGCGGAAATCGAGGCTTCTTATCAAAGGATCCTCTGCTGAGACCTGACGATTCGCGCTCGAAGCAGCAATAACCTGCGCGAAAGATAACCAAACGTTCTCAACAAACTGTCGCGGGACCTTTGGAACGACACTCACGACAGGATCACGAATACTCATCCTTCATGCGGAGGACCGGCGGCTAAGGTGAGCGCAATTCTGCTTGGCCGGACGCTGGCATGACCGCCGCAGGGGTGTTCAGTTCATCGGCTGGTATGAATGGTCTCCCTGTAGCTCGAAGAGTTTGGGTGCATTTTCTTCGCCGGCGATGGATTCCATGAAGAGACGATCCAGGTTTCCAGTCATCTTTTTCACCAAGTATGGTCGGTCGCGGCCGAGCTGGTCGAAGACCTTATGCATCATGTCGCTGGCGATGCCGTGCTTCCGATAAGCGGCATCGACGTAGAAGCCACTGAGGTAGGTGAGTTCGGGAGCATGCTCCCAGCGCTTATAGGTAGCCTCGCCGATAACCGCTCCGTCGTCGGTAAAGGCCGCGAGTTGTCCCCATGAATCGGTCGGCGTTTCACCGACCCAACGAATCGTGATGTTCTCCATGACCGCATTATGGCAGTTTCAGATTCTGAAAAGCAAGATCTCAGGATTAAGCGTGTCGTTCTGGGGTATACCCCAACTAGACGTAAGACTGGCATATTAAATGATGTCATATTAGGGTTCGTATTCTTATTAATGGACAGAGTTTGGTCGAGCTCATAGAATCTAACCTGACAATGAGCAGGGTTTTCTA
>NZ_BAABLK010000089.1:0-41311 GCF_039544305.1 Paeniglutamicibacter antarcticus | reverse complement strand
CTTGGGGTGCTTGGTGCCTTGAAGGTGTTCATGCCTGCAAGTGTGAACCACCTCAAGGACGTCGCCCTGGGGTAGGTGCCCAACCCGTGCAGAACTCCCCGGGTGCGCGCCAGCGATCCCGTGCGGGGAAGTCGTGGTTGCGGGTAATTTGCGGCCCCGATGGCGTTGATCGTGGGGATCGCGGTTTTCCGCTGGGATCAGAAATGCGAAACGGGCGACCTGCAATCACGCGCGGATGCGCATCGTGCAGGCCGCCCGTGGCGGTGGGCTTGGAGTGGAGCTGGGCACCGAGCCGATGATTGGCTAGTAGCGTTTGGCTGCCTGCGGGTGGGAGGCCAGCTCGGTCTCGACCTCGCCGTGCACCTTGGTCTCCATGAAGAAGGAGAGCAGCGGAACCACGCCGCCCAGCGCGATGGTGATGAACCGGCTGAAGGGCCAGCGCATCAGGGACCACAGGCGGAAGTCGGCCAGCAGGTAGATGACGTACATCCAGCCGTGGATGATCAGGATGGCCAGCGAGACGTTGATGCCTTCGGTGACGTCGGCCCGGTTAGCGAAGCCCACGGCGTTGGAGCTTCCATCGAGCAGGGTGCCGCCGATGAACAGCTCCAGCTGCCAGACGTACTTGATGAGCATTTCGGCGCAGAGCAGCAGCAGCATCACGCCGGTGGCGTAGGCCAAGACCTTGTAGAAGGTGGCGGCGGTGCGGATCTGGGCGGGAGTGCCTGCGAAGCGGCGTACCTTCGGGGCGGGATTTTCTTCGGTCACAACTGGTCCTTGGGTTGGGGATCGAGGGTGGGGTTCTCGTGGTTGATCTGGCGCTGGTACACCACGGCCGGGTCATAGCCGGCGGCCAGCGCGGCGGCGTCGGCGATGTCTTCGCGCTGCCTGCGAACATCATCTGCCACCAAGCGGTACCAGAGGAACACCGCGAAGCCGGCGAAGACGACCCATTCGATGCCGTAGAAGATGTTCAGCCAGTTGATCTGCCGTTCCTGGGGCTGGGGTCCGACATCGACCGGGATGAGCCCGGTTGCCGCGGCGGAGCGTTCCGCGCCGTCGGCGGCGGTGACCGGGCCGGCCACGACGAATCCGCTGTAGGCGGGGACGTCCCACACGTTGATGAGCTCGGCCACCGAGAGGGAGGCGTAGGCGCTTTGGCCGGCGTCCTGGGAGATCGGGGCCTCGGTGGGCAGCAGCCGTCCGGTGATTTTTAAGACGCCGGCGGGTGCGTCGGCGGCGGTGGCGTCATCGGGCTGCCAACCGCGGACCACCGGGATGGTGTTCTTGCCTGGTGCGCCGGACACCTCGAATGCGGCCACTACCCAGTAACCGGTCCGCCCGTCTTCGATGCGGTCCTTGACCAGGACCTGCTTGCCCGGCAGGAAAGTGCCGGAGGCGGTAACCATCTGGTCGGCGTCGCGGGCCATCAGGTCGGTGGCCGGCTGAAGGTGGCTGGTCAGCGGGACGGCACGTTCGGTGGTGGTCACCGGGGGCGGGGCGTCGGTCTGCGAGCGGTTGAACTGCCACTGGCTCAGCAGGACGAAACCGGCGGCAACAACGAGGGCGCCAACCAAGGCCAGGATCCAACGGGGTTTAAGGGCAGTTTTCAGCACACCCCAACCGTACGTCGATTGTGTGTGGAAGAGCCAATGGAACGCGAAGCCGCCCCGGGACGTTCACCGCCGGCGCAGAGGCAGCAAAACAGCATGGTGCCCACCGGTTTGCCGGGGGTTCGGGGTGCCGGGCGCGGGGATCCGCCGGGAGCCGATGTGGCAGGCATTACCCGTGGGGTGATCGATCCCCCGGCGCGGATTGGACAGCCGGGGGTGTTGGCGCCGGCGCGCAAGGGCTCAGAGGATGGAGAAGTCAACGGTGGAGTTGATTAGTTCGGCGATGACCCCGGGATCGTTGGCGCGGCGCAGCGATTCGCGGAAGGGTTCCTTGGCCAGGGAGCGGGCCAGGGCGGCGAGCATCATCAGGTGCCCGGAGTAGCTGGTTGCCGGAGTTGCCAGCAGCAGCACTACCTGGGCGGGAACGCCGTCGGCCGCGCCGAAGTCCAGCTGGCGGCCGTAGGCCATCACGCCCACGGCGATGCTCGGGGACCGGACGTAGTCGCTGCGGGCATGGGCCAACCCGATTCCGCCGGGCAGCCCGGTGGCCAGTTGGTGCTCGTGGCGGTGGACCTCGGAGAGGAAAGCCGGCAAGTCGGTGATCCGTCCGGCTCCCACGAGCTTGGCGGCCAGCACCGCGATGGTCTCCTCGCGGCTGGGGGTCGCCAGTTCCAGGGCCACCATCTCCCCGATGGTGATCTCTGGTGCTTCGTCGCCGGCCGGGCGGGGCTGTGGGGGATTCATCGCATCGATTCGAAGGAGGTGTCGAACTGGGGGGCAGTGGGGGCATCGGTGCCCGTGGGTGGGCGCCTGGTTCGTAGCGTACCGTGCGCCGGCGCCCCGGCGCATCGGGGTTTGGCACGAAGGGATGTCCCCAAGTGTTTGTTTGCGGTGGCGAATCCGGTGGATACGCGAAACGACCGGGTGCGTCCCGTTCCTTGCCCGTGCGGGGAAGGTGGATCAAACCCGGTCGCCATCGACGCGGTGGGGCACAAATGGGTGCCGAATTCGGGGAACCAGCCGTCGCTAGTCCGCTTCGTAGGGGGAAACCACAACGTCGACGCGCTGGAATTCCTTGAGGTCCGAGTATCCGGTGGTGGCCATCGAACGGCGCAGTGCACCGATGAGGTTCGAGGTGCCGTTGGTGTGGTGCGAGGGCCCGAAGAGCAGCTGCTCGAGCGGGGCGACGGTGCCGACCCTGACCCTGTCCCCGCGCGGGTTGTTCTCATGGGCCGCTTCCATGCCCCAGTGCCATCCGGCGCCCGGGGCTTCGGTGGCGCGGGCCAGTGCGGTGCCGAGCATCACGGCGTCGGCGCCCATGGCGATGGCCTTGACGATGTCCCCGCTGGTGCCCAGTCCGCCGTCGGCGATCACGTGCACGTAGCGTCCGCCGGATTCGTCCAGGTAGTCCCGGCGTGCGGCGGCGACGTTGGAGATGGCAGAGGCCATCGGTGCGTGGATGCCCAGTGCCCGGCGGGTGGTGCCCGAGGCGCCGCCGCCGAAGCCGACGAGCACGCCGGCGGCGCCGGTGCGCATCAGGTGCAGCGCCGGGGTGTAGCCCGCCGCTCCCCCGACGATCACCGGGACGTCGAGTTCGTAGATGAACGCCTTGAGGTTCAGCGGTTTGTGGTTCTTTGAGACGTGCTCGGCCGAGACGGTGGTTCCGCGGATCACGAACACGTCGACCCCGGCGGCCAGCACCGTTTTGTAGTGCTCCTGCAGGCGCTGCGGGGTCAGCGAACCGGCAACAGTGACGCCGGATTCACGGATCTCGGCCAGCCGTGCGGTGATCAGCTCGGGTTGGATCGGGGCGGCGTAGATTTCCTGCAGCCGTGCGGTGATCACCGGGTCGAAGTGCCCGCCGTTGGCCGATTCAAGGGCGGCGATTTCGCCCAGCACCTGGGTGGGGTCCGCGTAGCGGGTCCACAGGCCCTCGAGGTTCAGCACGCCCAGGCCGCCGAGCTTCCCCAGGGCGATCGCGGTCCCCGGGGACATCACCGAGTCCATCGGCGCCCCCAGGATCGGGGTCTCGAACTGGTAGGCGTCGATCTGCCATGCCACCGAGACATCGTGCGGGTCACGGGTGCGACGGTCTGGAACAATCGCCACGTCATCGAGGGAGTACGCCTGGGCTGCGCGCTTGAAGCGGCCGATTTCAATCTCGTAAGTCACCGAACTACCCTATCAGTCCGGGGCAGTAGCGGGCCCGAGGCGCCGCCGCGCCCATCGGGTCCACCGTTACCCACACGCGGCTTATCTGCGCCCCGGTGCCGCCGCGCGTCGATGAACGCCGGCGGGTACGTCGGTACCTGCCCCAGGCTCAGGCCAGCAGCGATTTGGCGTTCCGGGCCAGGGCGGTGGCGGCGAGTTCCTCGGCGCGGGCGATGGCTGCCAGGTGGTCGGCGAGCGCAGCGAAGTGCTCGGCCCTTTGACCGGGATCGATCGACGGGTCGATGGCTTCGGTGAAACCGATCCAGTCCTGGGCCAGGTGGGCATAGCCCTGTGCGTGTTCGCCCAGGGATTCCAGTCCCGGCAGCTTGGAGGCTTCGGTGAGGAAGTCGGCGTATTGCCCGCGCAGCGCCCCGAGCCCGCCGAATCGGGTGTCGGTGAGGAAACCCAGGACCTGCTCGAGCCCGGAGGCCAGGCGCTGAGGCTCGGCAAAGACCTGGCTCCAGCCCTTGGCCGTGGTGGTGTCGCGCAACCGATCCACCCACGAATCCATGCCGGCGATGCCGAAGTTCCGACCAAAGTGCGCCGGGACCCCTTCGAGTTCGCTGGTGCCCAGCAACCGTGCTGTGGTGGCCTCGATGGCGGTGAGCACGTTGGCGGCCAGGGTCTGGGCGTCGGGCCCGGTGGATGCGGGGATCCACGCCTGCCAGTTCTTGTCCCGCTTGCGCCCTGAGCGCGCGGTGGCCAGGTCCGCCGGGGAGATCGGGGTGAGCTGGCCCGATCCGTCATCGAGCAGCAAGTCATCGCCGTGCTCGCCGACCACGGCCAGATCGATGGAGTCCGAGTCCTCCACGGCTTCGGCGTCGATCCATGGCAAGGCGGCGACCGAGGCGCGCACCACCACCGCGCGGCCCGCATCCAGTCCGGCGTCCAGGTATTCGGCGGCGAGCCGGGGGCTGCCGGTGGTGCGTTCGTTGACCTTGGCCCCGCAGCGGGCCAGAAGGTTTGCGGTGTATGGCTCGGGGTGGGCGCGGGTGATCACGGTGGCGGTGGTCACGGACTCGTATTCGAAGGTGAAGACCATGAAGCCGATGCCTCCTGCGAGCCCGGCCAGCAACGCCTCGCTGAGCGGTTGCCCGGTGAGCGGGTGCAGGACCCCGGCCTGGGTGAGGACCCGGTGCCAGAGCCCTGCATCGTATTGCACGACGTTTTCGGGGCCCGGGTACTCGGGAAGCTCCGCCTCTTCTGCGGCGTCCGCTGCCGCCTGGGCATCGGCGGCGCTGGCCGGGCGTTCGGGCTTGGCTGCCAGGATCGATTTGCGGGCGGTGGTGTAGCTCTCGCCCGTGCGCTCCATGCGGGTACGGGTGAGTTTCTTGAGGTTCTTCGGCTGGGCCACGGTGTGCTCCTTAGAGGTGTTGCGTGCGCGCAGGGCGCGGGTCTTCCCGCGCGCCGGTGGGGGCAGCGCCAAATGAACATTCTACGTGCGGGATCCCGCTGGCATATCTCGCTGCGCCCACGCTGCCGGGACACCATGCCACGGGCAGGAAGACCAAGCACCTCGGGCACCGTGCGGCCTTGGGGAAAAGACCTCGCCTAGCCGGGGTGAATCCCCCATTAATTATCACAAACCCCCAACCCGCCCACCGGCCGTCGAGTCACCGGGCAAGCACCCTGCTTAACTGATTTCGGGTCAGGTCACATCGCAAACAGGCGGCTTCGCGTCAACTGGGGCACCACTTCCCGCGCCAATGCGAGGGCGCAGCACGGCCACAGCGCGCTCCGTCAAGGACCGATTCCCCCGGAATCGCGGTGATTTTATCCGCGCGCACGATCCGTCAGCCGAGGGCAGCATCCGGCAAGGCCGGCCCGTGACGCGTGCCCGAGCAGCCTACGCCGGACCCGCCGAGAAGATAACGAAACGGTTACAGTATCGCAACGAATCACTGATCTTGGTTTGAAATGTTTGCCAAAATCGCAAAACCGGGTTTAGCGTTGCCCCATGCAATCTTCCGAGACGGGCCGGGCAGGACTTCCTGGCCGCGCCCGTGCCGCCATCCGCGATTCGGGTCTTGCCCAGCGGGAAGTCTCGCGCAGGATCGGGGTCGAGGAGTCAAAGCTTTCCAAGTCCCTGAAGGGGTTCCGGAAGATCACCGCCGATGAGATCGTGCTTCTAGCCATGGTCACCGGGGTGACCGCCAATTGGCTGATCACCGGTTCGGACTCGGCACCGGGTGCCTCAACGGTTCCGCCCCAGGGCATCCTGCCCCAGCGCCACCGTGGGGACGACAAGCATGCCCAACGTCGCCGGGCCATCATCGAACGTGCATGGTGGCTGTTTGCCGAACGTGGTTTCGAGGCGGTGCGGATCGCCGACATCGCCGCCGAGGTGGGCATCAGCACTCCCACCGTCCACTACTACTTCGAGAACAAGCAGGCCATCTTCGCCGAGACCCTGCACTTTTCGGTGAAGCTCGCCTACGACAGGCAGATCGCCGAACTGGCGCAAATCATCGATCCCGCCCAACGGCTCATTCGGCTTATCGAGCTCCAGCTGCCCACCGGGCCCGAGGGCCGTGCCGAATGGTCGATCTGGCTGCAGACCTGGACCAAGCTGGCGGTCAATGATGGCGGGCTTGACTCGCACTCCCCCGGGTACGGGCGCTGGGTCTCCACCGTCCGCGACGTCATCGCCTCCGGGCAGCAGGAAGGTTGCTTCGTTGACGAGGACCCCGGGATCCTCACTGCGGAGCTCACCTCACTGATCGACGGGATGGGCATCAAGGTGCTCGCCGGGCTGCTGACCTCGGAACAAATGTTCACCAATATCCGTGGGTTCATCAATCGAACCATCATCACAACGAAGGACAAGCACCATGAATCGTAAAGTCATCGTCACCTGCGCCCTGACCGGGGCCGGAGACACCACGGGCAAATCCGGGCACGTCCCGGTCACTCCGGATCAGATTGCCGCCGACGCCATCGCCGCCGCGCGCGCCGGGGCCTCTGTGGTGCACATCCACGTCCGCGACGTCGAAACCGGCCAGGGCTCGCGCGATACGGCCCTGTACCGCGAAGTCGTCCGCCAGGTGGCGGCCTCGGATGTGGACCCGGTCATCAACCTCACCGCCGGCATGGGCGGGGACTTGGTCATCGACCCGGCCAACCCCACCGTGGCCCTGGAAGGCACCGACCTGGTCTCGGGCCTGGAGCGCCTGGTCCACATCGAGGAACTGCGTCCGGAGATCTGCACCATCGACTGCGGCTCGCTGAACTTCGGCGAAGGCTCCTCCCTCTATGTCAGCACCCCGGACATGCTGCGCGAGGGTGCGGCCCGCATCCGCGAGCTGGGCGTGAAGCCGGAAATGGAAATCTTCGACACCGGCAACCTCTGGTTCGCCAACGAGATGGTCGCCGAGGGCCTGATCGCCGCCCCGCCGCTCTACCAGCTGTGCATGGGCATCCCCTACGGTGCCCCCGTGGACGCCGGCCTGCTCCAGGCCATGGTCAACATGCTGCCCGAGGGCGCGCAATGGACCTCCTTCGCCATCGGGCGCAACCAAATGCCATGGGTCGCCCAGTCAATCCTGCTCGGCGGACACGTCCGCGTGGGCCTGGAAGATAACCTCTACCTCTCCAAGGGCGTGTTGGCCACCAACGCACAACTGACCGAACGCGCAATCACCATCGTTGAATCGATGGGCGCCTCCGTGGCGACCCCCGACGAAGCCCGCGAAATCCTCAAGCTCGACAAGGTGGCCTGACCCCATGGCAAATTACCCCGAATTCAAGAACGTCACCACCGTAGCCTGCGTCGGCGTTGGCACCATCGGCGGCGGCTGGGCCGCCTACTTCCTCTCCCGCGGGCTGCGCGTGCAGGCCTGGGATCCTTCCCCTGACGCCGAGGACAAGCTGCGCGCACTCATTGACGCCGCCTGGCCGGCCCTGACAGCGCTGGGCCTGTCCCAGGGCGCCGATAAGGACAACTTCACCGTCCACGCAGACTTGGCCGAGGCCGTTGCCGGGGTCGGGTTCGTCCAGGAAAGCGCACCGGAGGTCCTGGAACTCAAGCAGGACCTGCTGGCCCGGCTGGCCGCGGCCACCGCCGAAGATGTGGTCATCGGTTCCTCCACTTCCGGCTACGGGATGACCGAAATGGCCATCACCGCAGCTGATCCTTCCCGGCTGGTCGTCGGGCACCCCTTCAATCCCCCCTACTTGATCCCGCTGGTCGAGGTCGTCGGCGGCGAAGCCACCGATAAGAAGGCCACCGAGTGGGCCTCGGGCTGGTATGACTACATCGGCAAGTCGGTGATCACCATGGAGCGCGAGATCCCCGGGTTCATCGCCAACCGCCTGCAGGAAGCCCTGTGGCGCGAGGCGCTGCACATGGTGGACAACGGTGAAGCCACCGTGGAGCAGATCGACACGGCCATCACCGAGGGACCCGGGCTTCGCTGGCCTCTGCAGGGCCCGATGCTCACCTTCCACTTGGCCGGCGGCCAGGGGGGCATGAAGCACATGCTCGATCACTTCGGCCCCTCGCTGAAGTCCCCGTGGACCCGGCTTGAGGCACCCGAGCTGACGGCCAAACTCAGCCAGGACGTCATCGACGGCTGCAACGAAGAAGCCCACGGACGCTCCATCAACGAGCTCATTGCCCAGCGCGATGCCGGCATCATCGCCATCCGCCAGGCGATGGCCGGGCTCTCCGCAGCCGCGGCGGTGCCTGCGCCGTGAGCCTGAAACCCTACACGTGCGCTGTTGAACCGCAGTGGATCGACTACAACGGGCATATGTCCGAGGCCTTTTACGTGTTGGCCTTCGGCTTCGCGACTACCGCGGTGATGGACGCCCTGGGACTTGATGAGGACTACCGACAGTCCGCCTCGGCATCCCTGTACACCGTCGAGGCCCACGTTCGCTACCTGGACGAGGTCTCACCCGGCGCCACGCTTGAAATCACCACGGTGATCGCCGGCCATGGCGCCAAGAAGCTGCACCTGGCCCACGAAATGCACGTTGACGGCTCCCTGGTGGCGACCGAGGAGATCTTGGGGCTGCACGTGGACACCGAATCGGGTTCCACCTCCGTCTTCCCGACCGCCATCAACGCCACCATCACGAGCCACGAGCACCGAATCCCGGATTGGAGTGGCCGATCCATCAGCACGTGAGTTCCCTCCACCTCCCTTCCGATGAATCGAGTCAGTCTTGATCTCCGATAGAACCCCGCAACACCGTCACGCCGTCCTGGGCTCAGCAGTGAGCCGCCGTGCCCTGTTGGGCGGGTCCATGGCGCTGGGCCTGGGCGTGCTGCTCACCGCATGCGGCCAAGGCGAAACCGCAGTGCTCGCTGCACCCTCCGGGCCACCGCAGCGCGGTGGCAAGCTGAGGGTGGGCCTGGCCGGCGGCGGAGCCGCCGACTCCCTTGACCCGCATGCACCAGTCAGCACCACCGACATCGCCCGAGTGGTCAACCTGTATGAACCGTTGTTCTACCGCAACGAGGATTTCGTGCTGACCCCGCTGCTGGCGCTGAGCGCCGAACCCGATGCCGAGGCAAAGACCTGGACCGTTGAGTTGCGCCCGGACGTGAAGTTCCATGACGGGCGCCCGGTCACCGCGAAGGATGTCGTTGCCTCGTTTGCCAGGATCACCAATCCCAAGGACCCCAAGACCGCCGCAGCGGACCTGGGCATCCTGGACGAGGTCGTGGTGATCTCCGATACCGTTCTCGAGTTCCGGCTCAACACCCCCTCAGCGACACTCGATGATTCGCTGGGCCAATACTCGGTGGGCATCGTCCCTGCGGACTTTGACATCAAGAAGCCGATCGGCACCGGGCCCTTCAAGGTCTCCAGCTTCGACCCGGGGCGCCAATCGGTCTTCAGCGCCAACGAATACTACTGGCGCGAGGGCGAACCGTTCCTGGACGAGCTGGTCATCCTGAACTTCTCCGATGACGATGCGTTGATCAACTCGTTGCTCTCCACCCAAGTCGATGCCATCGGACAGATCCCGTTGGCGCTGCTTGAGGTCATTGGTGCCGATCCACGCATCACCATCCTGAATTCGGAAACCGGGGCCTGGCTGCCCTTCACCATGCGCGTGGACAAGAAGCCCTTCGACGATGTGAGGGTTCGCCAGGCGTTCCGGCTGGCGGTGGACCGCGAACAGATGATCGAACAGGTGCTCAGCGGAAACGGGACGGTGGGCAACGACCTCTACTCCCCCTTTGACCCGGGCTACGCCAAGAACCTGCCCCAACGCACCCAGGACGTCGCAGCGGCCAAGAAGCTGCTGGCCGAGGCCGGCTACCCCGACGGGCTGGACATCGAACTTGTCACCGCGCCCATCCAGTCCGGCGCCGTAGAAGCCGCCCAGGTCTTCGCCCAGCAGGCAGCCGCCTCCGGGATCAGGGTGAAGATCCGACGGGTTGACAGCACCACGTTCTTTGGCGATGACTACCTGTCCTGGACCTTCGCCCAGGACTTCTGGTACACCCGCAACTTCCTTCCACAGGTCAGCAACTCCTCGCTGAAGTCCTCCCCGTTCAACGAGACGCACTGGGACGATCCCGAGTTCAACGCGCTGGTCAAGAAGGCGGTCGTCACCGTCGATGAGGCCAAGCGCAACGCGCTGATCACCCAGGCCCAGGAAATCGAATACGACCGCGGCGGCTACATCATCTGGGGCTATCCCAACCAGGCCGATGCCTTCCAGAGCTACGTCGCGGGGCTCATCCCCAGCAAAACAGGCCTCGCTCTTTCGGGCTTCGAGTTCCGCCGCGCATGGATTGGAGTTTCCAAATGATTGCACGAATCATCGTCAAACGCCTGTTGGTGTCACTGGTGATCCTCTTCGCCGTTTCGCTGCTGGTCTTCGTCGCTACGCTGTTGCTTCCCGGGGACCCGGCCCAAGCCGTGCTGGGACAGCAAGCAACCCCGGAACGCCTCGAGGCCCTGCGGGAGCAGATGAACCTTAACGATCCCGTCTGGCAGCGCTACCTCAGCTGGCTCGGCGGGCTCTTCACCGGGGACCTTGGCTACTCAGCGGCAACCAACGGACCGGTTTCCGAACTGCTGGGAGACCGCATCCAGGCATCCCTGGTGCTCCTTGGCTTCGCCTCGCTGATTGCCATCCCCGTCGGGATCCTTGTCGGTACTTTCTCCGCGCTGAAGCGCGGGCGGGCATTTGACAACGTATCCACCGGTTTCTCCCTGGTACTGGCATCGCTTCCCGAGTTCGTGATCGGCATCGGGCTGATCGCGCTGCTCTCCACCTCGGTGTTCAAGATCCTGCCCTCGGTCACCATGGCCCCGCCCGGGGAACCGGTGTGGAACTTCCCGGTGCAGTTGATCCTGCCGACCCTGACCCTTGCGCTGGTGGTGACCCCGTACATCGTACGGATGATGCGTGCCACCATGCTTGAGGTGCTCGACTCGGGATTCGTTGAAATGGCCAGGCTCAAGGGCGTGCCCGAACGCGATGTGATCCTCAAGCACGCCGTACCCCACGCGCTGGGACCGGTCGCCCAGGTGATCGCGATCCAGCTGGCCTGGATGGCCGGCGGCGTCGTGGTGATCGAGTTCCTCTTCCGCTACCCGGGCATCGGCCAGGCATTGGTGGACGCGGTGACCAACCGCGACGTGCAGGTCGTCCAAGCACTGTCGATCATCATTGCCGCAGCCTACATCGTGGTTAACCTGCTGGCCGACCTGGTGGGCATCCTCACCAATCCGAAACTACGCACGGAGGCAGTCAAATGAGCGTCATCGAGTCACCCGTGCAAGGTGCAGGGGAAGCCGTGAAGCCAAAGCGCATCTTCGCTCGCATGATGCGCCAGCGCCAGGCCAAGATCGGCATGGCGCTGACCGTTCTGGTTCTTCTGGTTGCATTGGCAGGGCCGCTGGTGCTGCCCTGGCTCACCGGTTCCACCAGCACCGAGTTCACCGGTCGGCCCTTCAAGGACGTGGGCGTCTTCGGCACCGACAACCTAGGCCGCGATGTGTTCTCCCGCTTCCTTGACGGAGGGTTGCGGCTGATCATCTACTCGGCGTTAGCCACATTGCTGGGCATGGTGATCGGGGTTGCCGTGGGCATGACCGCCGCATACTCCGGGAGCAAGGTCGATTCGCTGATCATGCGCTCCAACGACGTGTTGCTTGCCTTGCCGCAACTTGTCTTCGCCCTGCTGGCCATCACCGTGCTCGGTCCCAAGGGCTGGGTCCTGGTGGTGGTCATCGGGGTGACCCACGCGCCACGCGTGGCACGGGTCACCCGCTCGGCAACCTCCTCGGTGATCACCGAGGACTACATCCGTGCATCGGAGATGTATGCGGTGCCGCGCTGGAAGATCCTGGCCTCCGAGGTGCTGCCGAACATCACCGGGCCCCTGATGGTGGAACTCGGCCTGCGCATGACCTACTCGATCGGCTTCGTCGCCTCGCTCTCCTTCCTGGGACTTGGCATGCAGCCGCCGACGGCCGACTGGGGATTGATGATCAACGAGAACCGGATCGCGCTGGTCATCCAGCCGTGGGGCGTCCTGCTCCCGGTCCTGGCCATCGCCCTGCTGACCGTGGGCACCAACCTGTTGACCGACTCGCTCGCGCGGGCCTCGGCAAACCTGAATGCGGGGAAGAACTGATGGGCTCCACCACCATGGAAAAAGAAATTCTCGACCAAGCGCTCTGTGCCACCGACCTGCGCGTGGCAACCCTGGACGGGACGGAGATCCTTCACGGGATCGGCTTCACCCTGCACCCGGGCAAGATTCTGGCCTTGGTCGGGGAATCGGGCTCGGGAAAGACCACCGCAGGGCTGGCCTGCATGGGCCACTTCCGCCAGGGACTCAAGCTCACTGCCGGGTCGGTGGTGCTCCACGCAGGCACCGAGGGAAACATCCTCGAGTTGCCTGAGCATAAGGTACGCACCCTGCGCGGCAAGGAGATCTCCTATGTTCCCCAGGACCCGGCGCTCTCGCTGAACCCCGCCATCCGCATCGGCGAGCAGATCGCCGAGACTTTGCGCGTGCACCGCTTTGGCTCCTCGGAGGCCGAACGCCGCACACGGGTCGCCGAAGTGCTCGCGGAGGTAGGGTTGGCCAACGACGCCGCCTACCAGCGCCGTTTCCCGCACCAGCTCTCCGGCGGCCAGCAGCAGCGCGTGGGCATCGCCATGGCCTTCGCCTGCCGACCCAAGGTGATCGTGCTCGACGAGCCGACCACCGGGCTGGATGTCACCACCCAGGCCGTCGTGCTGGCCACCATCCACGAAATGGCCGAACGCCACCAGGTTGCCGGGCTCTACATCACCCACGACCTGGCGGTGGTGGCAGAGGTCGCCGACGAGGTCGCCGTGATGCTCGAGGGGGACATCGTGGAATTCGGGCCCACGCAGCAAGTCCTCTTCTCCCCCGAACACCGCTACACCCGCAAGTTGCTGCGCTCGGTCCCCGACCTGGCCGGCAAGCGCCGGGTCGGCACCGTCGAAGCGATCACCGGCGAACAACCGTTGGTGATTCCGGGTCCGGCGGGAAATCCCGACACCACCGCGCGCCACCGGGATCTCGACGATGCCAAGATCTTGGAAGGCACACCGGCGCGTGCCCCCGAATTGGATGCCGAGCCGCCCGCCGCGGCAGGTCCCCTGCTGCGCCTTTCCGATGTGGCAATGGCCTACGGTGAGCACCGTGTGCTCGATGGCATCGACTTCGAGCTGGCGCAGGGCGAATCAATGATGCTGCTGGGGGAATCGGGCTCCGGGAAGACAACGCTCTCACGTTGCGTCGCCGGGCTCAACCATGCCTACACCGGATCCGTCGAGCTTTCGGGCCAGGTCCTGGCCAACGGCACCCGCGCCCGCACCGCGGAGGACCGGCGCAAGATCCAGTACATCTTCCAGTCCCCCTTCTCCTCGCTGAACCCGCGGCGCACCATCGCCGAATCGGTGGAGGTGCCGCTGCGGATGTCGGGGGTCCATGACAAGGCCAAGCGCCGTGCCCTGGTCCGCGAAGCCCTGGACCAGGTAAGGCTCGGCGAGCGCTACATCGACCGCCGTCCCGGGGACCTCAGCGGTGGCGAACGCCAACGTGCCGCCATTGCCCGTGCCTTGGTCAACGCCCCCTCGCTGTTGGTGTGCGACGAGATCACCAGCGCACTGGACGTCTCGGTGCAGGCATCGATCCTTGACCTGCTGCGCACGCTGCAGAACGAACACGGCATGTCGATGCTGTTCGTGACGCACAACATCGCACTGGCCCGGCATATCTCCCAGCGCCTGGCGGTGCTGCAAAAGGGCAAGATCGTGGATATCGGGACCACCAACGAGGTGCTGGAAAACCCGCAGCACCACTACACCCAGGAACTCCTGGCCAACGTCCCGACATTCTAGAGGCAGTGAACATGATTCCAGCAGCACAAACCGGCGCCTCGGCTCACAACCACGGACTGCCCGATGAGGGCTTCGGGGAACTGGCCGGGATCTTCTCCCGCCACCTGGAAAACGCCAAGGGCGGGATGGCGTTTTGCGTCTACCGCGACGGCAAGGCCTTGGCCCGCTTCTACGGCGGGGGCACTGTAAAATCCGGCGGGGCTCCCGCCCAGGGCGCGGCGGCCCCCGGTGGCTGGAACGAGGGCACTTTGGCGATGCTCTTCTCCGGCACCAAGGGGATCGTGGCAACCGTCGCCGCGATCCTTATCGACCGGGGCCTGCTGGATCCCGGATCCACGGTGGCATCCTATTGGCCGGAATTCGCCGCGGCGGGCAAATCCGATGTCACGGTGGCCCAACTGCTCAGCCACACCGTCGGGCTCATCTATGTGGACCCGGAACCGGCCGACCGTTACGACAACAGGGCCCAGGCCGCGGTCCTCGCCGCCCAGGAGCCCTTGTGGACTCCCGGGACCAAGGTCGCCTACCACGCCCTGACCTACGGGTACCTTGCCGCTGAGCTCTTTTTCCGGGTCACCGGCAAGGGCCCGGGGGAACTGGTCCGCGAACTGGTGGCCGACCCGTTGGACCTGGAAATCCACCTGGGGCTGCCCGAATCCCTGGATTCGCGCATTGCAACGGTCTTCCGCCCCGATAACTACGCGATCAGCACCATGCTCAAGGACCCCGAACGACGCAAGATCATCGAGAGGATGTATGCCGGTTCCCTGCTGGGAGACGATGACCCGTTCAATTCGCCCGCAGAGCGCCGCAGCGAACTGGCCGCCAGCGGCGCATTCGCAACGGCCGATGCCATGGCCTCGCTGTATTCGTCCCTGGCGGCTCCCACCCCGGCACTGGTTTCGGCAGCCACCCTGGCGATTTCCACCTCCACCTTTTCCGAAGGCGTCGATGCCATCAACGACCGTCCGCTGCGCTTCGGTCTCGGCTACGAGTTGGCCGACCCGCTGGGCACCTACGGACCGGTCACCCCGGCGTTCGGGCACTCCGGTGCCGGCGGCGGACTGCACGGGGCCTGGCCACAGAAGAACATCGGTTTCTCGTTCCTGACCAATGAGATGCTCTCCGAGGACAAGGACCGCCGCGCCAAGGACCTGCTCGGAGCCCTGGCCACCCTGGTCTAGTCCCCGCCAAACGCTCCTTGGTGCTCTCGGCGCCGGGGAGCTTTTGCGTTTGCCGGGCACGTGGAGAGCACTGTAGCGGCAGGGGATCAGCCCAGCTCGATCACCAAGTGGTGTTCGAGCAACCGCGCGGTGAACCGCCCGGTCGTTCTTTGTCCTAACGGTGATACGGCAGCCATGGCGTTCGTGTAGAGGTCGATGGCCCCCAGATTCCCCTCGGAAACCCACTGCTACCTCCCGCGGCATCCCGGCCGGCCCAACCCTTCGTGGGCTTTGCCCAGCAGCCGGGATCCCAGTGCGCATCCTCACCGCTCGGGAAGCACGTTCAACGCATGCAGTTTCCCCGGTACGGGAGGTCCCCGCGTCCTGACCCGAGGGAACGCGCGGCACCCCGAACTGGCCAAAACCCACCGCTACCCCGTCCAGGACAGCAACCTGCACGGGTTCCCCGGGATTGACCCGGAGGGTTCACTCCCAGCGATCTGGCGTTTCCCGGAAATCCATGCCGGCCAGCAAATCCGCATCGGGGTCCCCGCTTAGGGAACGCACCGCGCCGCCATCAGGATCTCGGCCAATGCCGGCGTCCTGAGCCACCGCTTGTCACACGCAGCCGGTCCGAGGGCCGGTGCAGGGCCCGGTGTTGGCTGCATTCCGTCCCCCGCCATCACGGGCCGTGCCCGGGTCCCCCGCTTTGTCCTAAACTGGCTGGTGAGCCATCCGAGCGGCAGCGCCGCACCAGTGACACCGACAGGGTCAGATGACCAAACCGCACACCCGTTTCATAGTGATCCTTGCCGTTGCCTACGGGGCCGCGCTGCTGCTGATCGCATTCTGGCCAACGCCCGTGGACACCTCGATGGGTCCGGCGTTGGCAAGGACCATCGATTGGTTCCATGCCCGCGGGCTCAGCGAGTCCATCGGCTACAAGCAGATCGAGTTCAGCGCGAACATCGCACTCTTCGTACCGTTCGGGTACCTCACCGGCGCGTGGGTGCGCAGGTGGTGGGCCGTGGTGGCCATCGGTTTCGCCGCCTCGTGCCTGATCGAATTTGGCCAAGGGCTGTTGTTGTCCGAACGGTACTCCTCGATGTGGGACATCGTGGCCAATACCCTCGGGGCGACACTGGGCGCCGGGCTTTTCCTTCTCGTTCACCGCAAATCGCAACGCGCCGGGTATTCCGCCGGATCCCGCTGAAGGGCAGGCCGCCGGGTTCATCCCAGGCGCGCTATCGCGCCGGCGCATTTTTGTGAACACGTTACCCGAGGTGCCATGTCGTCTCTGTGATGCACAGCTTGGACCCAGCACGCGCTTCTTTTTGGGAAGATGCGCGGGCTGGGCCCAAAACGGGATTTGCGGGCCTAACGGACCACAACTTGACCGTTCAGTCCGCGCTCATGGTCCATGAATCGCCAACCCCGTGGCGCCTGTTGAGGAACGCCTTAGAAGGGCCAGTTGTTGCTGGCGGCCTTGCTGATGCTGAAACTGTGCGACGCGGCGTCCACATTTCCTTGGGGTGCTTCGACAGCCGAACCCACGAACACTGCGCCGGCAAACAACATGGCGGCCAATGCCGAACCAAATATTTTCTTCATGGTGACTCCGTTTTTAGTTATGAGTGATTTTTTCATGCGAACGACATCGACCCCGAAGGGCCGCATTGAAGTACGTATCTGCAAGTGAAACTGGAAATCAGACACGCATCCAAAATTTGATTCTAGCCCCGGCCGGGTTCGAAGATTTCCATGGGCCGGGCAAAGTTGCAAGTGGGGTGCCGTAGTCCCTGCTTTGAACGCCCACCGATTGCCGCGGCAGGCCCGCGGCATCTGCTGCTTTCATCTACACCGAAGCCTCAATGGCGCATACTTATACAATGCCGATGCATTCACACCAGTCATCCGCCGCCCACTGCGCGGCCCGCTTTCGCAGAGCCACCCAGACAGGGGATCACGTGCAAATAGCAGCAGCGGCCGCTGATTGCGTTCGGTCCCATGAAGCACTTGGTGACACTGAGAATCAATACAAATTCCTGCATATCCTCGGTAGCAGCCAGCTACTCTCAGATGACTACGAGGGCGCCCTGCAAACCGCAGACATTCTCTGCGCTGCCCTTTATGTACAAGCAGACCCGGTACTCAAGGCCAAGAGCGAGATCCTGCGGGCAGCCGCTTGGCGCAACCTGGCCCACCATGAATCAGCAATCGAAACATCACGACAAGCACTCAAGACGCTCGCGGCCGTCCATGGGGCTTCGCGTATTCGTGCCGAGGCCTACCAGGGGCTGATTGCCAGCTTGGTCGAAGCCGGACAGATCGAAAAGGCGTGGGAGCTGCGCGAGCCGCTGGTCGAGGTCCTGGCAGAGACCCCGGACAACGAATTCTCCGGCCAGTGCTACTGGACCCTGGGTAATCTGGCCTTTGCCCATGGACAGAACGCTGCCGGGCTCGACTACCACGAGCGCGCGGCCGGTTTCCTGAAACTCGTCAATAAGATCCATGTTTGGGCACGATTCAACAAAGCAAGCGCCGACGTGCAATTGCAAGCCGGCGTCGCCAACAACCAAACCAATGATTGCATCGAACGGGCCGAACTCGCCTACGCCATCCTCGGTGGAACCACGACGGAGCTAGCCGGCCTGGCCACCACCAAGGCCCGGTGGCTTCTGGCAACGGAGCAATTGGAACAGGCCGTTGAGATCCTGGAAAAGACGATCCTGGAGTCCGGAGTGGATGAAGCGCTAGACATCGCCACGGCCCGCGTGCTGCTGGCCCAAGTCCGCACCATCCAAGGCCTCTGATACGCCTGCCGGCCGGACCCGGTCGAGGCCAGGGCCAAGATACCGGCCCTGCCACTTCAAAAGACTACGAAGAGGCCTTCTTATTCTTCGACACGATGTCGTTGACCTGGCTATTGCTCAGGCGCATCCACGCCGAATCACCAGCTCCCTGGATCGCGGCCTCGGGGCTTTGGGCTTGGTTCCACCACTTCGCCTCGAACAACTGCTTCTCGAAGAGGATCAGGTCGCCTTTCTCGTAGACGTTCTTGGCGGACCATGCCGGGTACAGGCCGGCTGGAACGGTGGCCACCGGTTCGGGCTTGTCCCCGGGCAGCACCGGACCGATCAGTGACCACGGGGCGCTTCCTGCATCACTGGCTGGCAAGTCAGGCGCTTCTGCCTGCGTCCACCACTTTGCTTCGTAGACATTTCCGCGCCAGACAATGCGTTCGGCCTTCGGATAGGCCGCCTGGCTGTTCCATACTGGGTAGGGGCTTTTCGCCGGGTCATCCACGATCGCTGTTTCCATGGGTGCAGGTTCGGGCGAAACCACGGGTTTCTTGGTGGCGCTCACTTCGGCCATATCAGTCGAAAGCAAGCGGGCAAATTCACGGGACTCCTGGGGGGTTCCGCTGCAGTTGTTCGAAACACGCTCGATATCGGCAGCATTCGGTCCGCAGTCCATGTCGCGGTTGGCCGACCAGATGGAAATGCGTCCGATGCCGTTGGCCGTGGCAAAGCCCTTCAGCTCAGCTGCGTCCTTGAGGGTAAAGACTTCACCCAACAGATCGTTTTGCCCGATCATCGGCGTCAAACCGATCTTGGCCCACATCGTGCGCTCGCCTACCTCTTGGCCGTGCTTGCGGTACAGCTCAATCAGTTGTTGGTGTGTGCTGCGGGCTGCCTGCTCAGCAGCACCGGCCATGCTCTGATCGGCCTTGCGGGTTTCACCGAAGTTCATCGTCATCAGGTTCACCCCGGCAAGGCCTACGCCACCGTCCAGGAGCCGGTCAACTTCGCCCAATCCGCTTTCTGTCAGTCCGCGCGTATCCACCGGGAGAGTCACCCATACTTCAAGGGGCTTGCCGGCGGCCGAGGCCTTTTCCTGCAATGCGGCCACGGCCGAGGCCCGTCGTTTCGAAGCAACGGCATCCTCCAGATCGTTGCCTTCCACATCCAAGTCAAGAGTCGTGGAGTCGTATCTCTCTAGAAGACCCTCGTATCCGGCAACAATTTTTTCTTCATCGGTGCAGGCCGTGGCCAGCTCGTCGTTGTTCAGGCCACCGGCCGAAATGACGATCTCCCCTCCGCGTTCGTGTACGCGGGCCACCTTGCGGTCAAGGTCGAATGTTTCGTTGGCCGTCTCCGGGGTGTAGTAGCCGCCCCATGAAATAGAGCAGGGGTTCTTCGGATCGGCGACGACAAAGGCCAGCACGACCCTTTCGTTCTTCCCGACCTCATCGGCAAACGGATAAAACGGTGTGGACGTGGCATCGACATATGACCCGTACCACTCCCCTGAATCAGCCGCCCGTGCCGTATCTTTCTTGATATTCCAAAAATACAGGCCACCGACGAGAAGTGCCCCCAAAACCACGGCAACAATCAGGACGCGGATCCACGACAAGCGCCGACCCGTTGTGAGCTTGGACAAAATTATCTCGATTCGTAACAGAACGCGGTGGACGGGACATATTCCGTGCTCAACGAATCCGGCAGAAGCCAAGAGACCATGCGCGTGTGCGGGAAGCCCCAGTTTCCCGCAGGACAGCACCGCGAGGAGCCCCCGCGACGCACTGTCCTTATTGATTGGATCATACGTTATGATCAAGGCATACTCGTGAAATCCGGCTGCGACTAGTCAAAATCAGTCAAACTCGGCCAAAAGCGGCGGCATTCTTTGCTCTGGGGGGCAAATATTTTGAAGAAGCACGACAGTGGTTCACCGGGGCATGCCCCGGACACGCGAAAGAGACAGTGGGGGGCCGAGAAGCGTTCGGAGCCACTGTCAATCGTTCATCCGACTCCATCGCGGCGAAAGATCGCGTGGGGACGCATCGGCATAGTATTCACGGTCTTGTCGTGGATCTCGTACGTGATATCGACGATCCTGCGGCAACTAGCCAACAATCCGGATGTAGGCTTCCGCTTCCAGTTTGAGGCCGTCATGTACCTCACGGTGGTGACGTTCCTGTCGTTCTCCGCCTTGATGTACCTCACTGCGCGGCAAGCCGCCCTCCACCGGTTTGCCGCACACAGCCGCGTACCCCGCGGTGAGCTGGATCGGCATTTCCGCTCCTATGACAAGTCGATCACCACACTGGTGCCCAGCTACGCCGAAGAGCCGGCCGTGGTCCGCAAAACCCTGTGGTCCGTTGCGCTCCAGGAATTCAATGACCTGACCGTTGTCCTGCTGGTCGATGACCAGCCCCATCCAACGGACCCCGAAGTCCGGGAGCAGCTTGCCGGAACCCGGAGGTTGGCCAGCGACATCCAGGATTCCCTGGCCGCTCCCCTGAAGGCGGCGACCACGGCCTTGGAAGCATTCGAGGGACTGCGGAGCGGTGGCGCCACCTCGACGCAACTGCTGCCATTGGTCATCGACGCCTACGAGGCTGCTCCGAAATGGATCGAAGAGATGGCTGCTGCCGAACGCGTCGAGGATCACGTCGACGAGTTCTTCGTGGATTCGGTGCTTATGGGCCTGTCCCGGGAGCTGCGCCTGACATTGCTTGGCCTCACAGCAGCCGCAGCACAGGACCAAGCACCCGATCTGGAGCGTCTCGAGGAATTCCTTCTGCGCCTTCAACGCATCTTCTGTGTGAACATGAAGACCTTTGAGCGCAAACGCTACGCAAATCTTTCCAAAGCGGTGAACAAGGCGATGAACCTCAACGCCTACATTTCCCTGATGGGCCAGAAATGGCTTGTTGATGAGCGCGGGGCGGCCCAGGTATTGCGGCCGTTCCTGGACGGCGACACCGCCCCCGAAGGTGCAGAGATCCTGGATGTTCCCGACTCGGAGTATTTGTTGACCCTTGACGCGGATTCGCTGCTGCTGCGCGATTATTGCCTGCGCTTGGTCTATTACCTGGAGTCCGAGGAAAATTCACGCGTTGCGGTCACGCAGACACCGTATTCCTCGTTTCGGGGGGCCTCGACGAGAATCGAGCGGCTTGCCGGTGCGACCACCGACATCCAGCACATTTTGCACCAAGGCATGACCTACTACAACGCCACGTTCTGGGTCGGAGCGAATGCAATCATCCGTAAGCAGGCGCTGGAGGACATCCGCCAAACCGAAACCGTCGGCGGATACGAAATCCACACGTACATCCAGGACCGGACCGTTATCGAGGATACCGAGTCCAGCATCGACTTGGGCACCCACGGCTGGAGCTTGTCCAACTACCCGGAACGGCTCAGCTACAGCGCCACTCCCCCGGATTTCGGTTCCTTGGTGGTCCAACGGCGTCGTTGGGCAAACGGCGGCTTGCTGATCCTTCCAAAATTCTGGCGCCAGCTCAGTGAGCGGAAACACCGCCGCGATCGCATCGGGCTGCGCGAGGTACTGCTGCGGGTCAATTACATGGCATCAATCGCATGGGCAAGCATCGGGTTGGTCTTCCTGCTCGCCTACCCCTACGACGGACGTCTGCTCAGCCCGCTGATCTTCGCCGCGGCGCTGCCGTACTTCCTCGCCATGGGAAACGACCTGCGCGCCTGCGGACATCGCTTCAGCGACATCTTCCGCATCTACGGGTTCAACCTGATCTTGCTGCCGGTGAACATGGCCGGAGTCCTGAAGTCCATCGAACAAGCGTTCACCGGGGAAAAGATCCCCTTTGTCAGGACCCCGAAGGTACGTGACAGGACCGCTTCCCCTGGCCTTTACGTCTTCATCCCCTACGCCATCGTGCTCTTTTCCCTGCTGACCCTGTGGAGGGACTACCAGGAAAAAAACTGGGGCAACGTGGCGTTTGCGGCCTTGAATGCCACCCTGGCGGTTTATGCGATCCGTGCCTACATAGGGTTCAAGAACTCTGTGGTGGATATGTTCCTCGGTGTGCTCAATTGGCTCTACATCGCACCCAAGGCACCCAAGGCCGTCCACGCCCTGTACCCCGTGGCCACGCCCGGGAACACGGACTGGCAAACTTTGTTGTACCAAGGCGACCGACGCTTGGACCGTGACCTGCGCGGCGGGGACGACCGCCGCAAGCGTGTAGGGGTGAAGTAGCGCCATGGCGATCCTCGAAAACCCGGCGATACCCGTCACGGCACCGGCACCACCTTCGGGCACCCACCCGTCTTCTGCCCATCACGTGCAATGGAACGCATCCCTCCCGTATGCGGCATTGACGTATTTCACCGACGATATCCTGGAGATTGTCCTGGACCCGGACACGAGGTTCTCCACGTCCTTGGTCTTTGGCATCGTCAATGAGTTCTCCGCTCGATGCGAAACCCGGGCCGGACGCGTACTGATCGACATTTCAGGGATTACTTCCATGGAAAACGATGTGGCGCGGGTCTTTGGCCAGATCACCGCCACCATGCGGGTGGCGTTGCTGGGCTTCGGTCCGGCTGATCGCGTACTGGCAAGGTTTTTCATGCGCAAGCTCGATTCGAAAAATTCCTGTATCTACGTCGAGGAACGCCAGCAAGCCCTGGACTTCCTCTACCTTCCATGATGCGACCAGGTCCATCTGCGGGGGATGTCCCCCGGCTCGGGAAGATCGTCGATGCCATACTGCGCATTGCCGACATGGATTTCAACCCGGACCTGAAGCCCAGCTCCCAACGGGACGAAATCGATGCGATCATGGTGGGCATCAACTCCATGGCCGCGGAGCTGCAGGACACCTATGAAACGTTGGACCGCAGGGTCGCGGAGCGAACACACATGCTCGAACTTGCCCGCGACCAAATGGAGACGCTCGCCTACACCGACCCGTTGACCCAACTGGCCAACCGATCCGCCCTCACCCGGGAGATCAACAACGCCATTTCCACGATGGCGGTCAATGAAACAACTCCCGTGGTGATGCTGCTGGATCTGGATTCCTTCAAGTCCATCAATGACACCTACGGCCACGACATGGGTGACCAGGTCCTGCGAAGGCTTGCCGAAAGGCTCCGCGACTCGGTTCGCTCCGCTGATGTCATTGCCCGACTGGGTGGCGACGAATTTGCCTTGTTGGTCAATGTCGACAAACACACGGCCATGGATTTGGCACGGCGAATAGTCCAGGCCATGAATGAGGTCATGGTAATCGACGGTGTGCACCTTTCCCCCAGCTCAAGCCTCGGCTTCACCTGGTTACGTATAGACGATGCAACGGAGCAGCAAGTGCTTCTTGAAGCCGACACCGCCATGTACATTGCCAAGCGATCCGCCACGGAGAGTGTTATCGAGTTCGAGCCATATATGCTCCATGAGCGGATGCAACGCGCTGCGATGGTGACCGACCTCCATTCGGCCTTGAAAAACAACGAATTCATCCCCTACTACCAGTCGTTGGTTTCATTGCAGGATGAAGCCCTCAACGGAGCGGAGATCCTGGTCAGGTGGCAGCGCGAGGGACATGGACTGGTCGGGCCGGGCGAGTTCCTGGAAGTGGCCGAAGAATCGGGTTTGATCTGGTATTTGACGGAGCATTTGTTGTATCGCGCACTCGATGATCTGGCCAGGTGGCGTTCGCTGGGACTCGTCGATGAAAAGTTCAAGATCCATCTGAACGTCACCTCACGCGAATTGCATCGCCTGGGTTTCCCGGATCTCATTCGCGAGGCTTTGCGCCAGCACGACCTTCCGGGCACCGTCCTTGCCCTGGAAATCACCGAGAATCGCTTGATGTCCGGTGACAGCCTGCATCAATACGCACTCCTCGCGCTGAAAAACATGGGTGTTGACGTATATATTGACGATTTTGGCATCGGATACTCATCCATTGGCTACCTTGCCCAATTGCCGGTGGCCGGAGTCAAGATCGACAAGTCGTTAGTTGACGGCATTTCCTCCGATGCAAAAAAACGAAGGTTTCTCGCAGCAATCTCAGGATTGATCAACGCCTGTGAACTTCAATGCGTGGTCGAGGGGATTGAAACCACCGCTCAGGCGGCGGAACTCCTCGCGATCGGTTTCACCGATGGGCAGGGTTTTTTATACGATCGTCCGGTCGGTGAAGCAGATTTCACCCTGATGCTGCGTTCGCGCGCATAACGCTGAAATATTACCGCTGCCGCGCACGCTACTGCGGGAAGCTGGATACTTTTGGTTCAACGAGAATCATTGCCGCAGGCACCGGCAGCGACGCCGCAGGCAGCGACTCCGGCGCTTGGCCGCCCATGCTTCGGGATCTGGAGCTGGCGCTATCTTCGCTATGACCCGCTCGCGGAAGTGGGCACAGTCCCTTGCCCTTCAACCAAACGGTGTACCGCCCCGAGGCAGTCGTACCTGATTGGCACGGTACTCGAGGCCAGTGCCGCGCTGGGGCGCAGAGTTGCAACCCGCGCAAACGGTAGCAAAGCACATCGGATCTCCGAAAGAACGTGTGGCGTACCGACTTCGGCGAAATTCGTTCCATGCCTTTCCCACCTGCTGCTATGTGGAACACCGAGGAGCCAAGCAAGTAGTTGCTGGATTTTTCTCGCGTATCCGGGAGTAAAAATAGGGTATGCCTTGATGCAGTGGTTCGCTGTCATGGGCGGAAGACCCGGGATATGGTCACTAAGGATGAAAGGGGCGGGACCCGCACTCAGAACGGCAGGGCCCCGCCTGAAGGGAACATCGCTTGGGGGCGGATATTCCCTTCTCCATCAAAGAAACCGTCAGCTTGGGGTCTGACGGGTTTCTGCGGGATCGCCCCTCAATCTAACGATTGGCTAGGGACGACCCAAATGAGCTTACACAAAACACCGTGGTAGCAACAAGCATGGACACACTTCTGCTCCAGTGCCGGGTGGCAAGCTTCAGACTTCGTGGCATTCCAGATTAGGGCAAGGGCAACATTGCCCGGATTGCCAATCAGAATCGCCTGTGGACGCCCGAGAACGGTACCGAGTGCTTCGGCGAATGTTCAGACGCGGACGTGATATACCAACGCCATGAGCGCAGACGTTCTCCAGAGCTTGTTAACAACGACTCAGCAGCCTTTTGCCGGGATTCTTCTTACGGCGTCGATTTCAGGATATCGATAGGACGTTGCGTCCAATCGGGAAGCATGTCCGAACAACCCCAGCCTGCAGAGGCCTTCATGAGGCCAGCCAATTCATGGGTGACTTCCCTGAAACGTAGTCTTGGCGCCACTGGCCTATCCATCGCCATCATCTTCACCTCACCGGGAAAGCAGCGGGTTACATGGACTTTCGATCGAGTCACGTGGGCATCAAAAGTCAGAACGGCTACAGAGTCCCATCCTTCTTGCCTGGCAAGATCTCCCAGGGCGATGGCTTCGCCTTGGGTCGTGACGGGGTCGGGTGAAATGCAAAGAACCCTGTAAGTACTTCGAGGCTGGCACTCACTGGCGGTATTTATCCTGGCGCGGGGAACCACGGAGTACACGACAGTGGGTATCAATCCCATGCCCATGATCCTTTCGGCCTCCTGAAACCGCTCGGGCGCGCTGGCCAACACGACCAATGCGTCCGCCCGGGTGGTGGTTGGATCATCCAGTTCCGGATTCAAGATGAAGAGCGTCATGAGGCACAAGGCAATGACGCTGGTTCCTGCAACCAAAGCCACACCGTATCGTAGCGCCCGAGCTATGCCGTGACGTTCCCTCCTGGGTACAGGCAAACTGCAGTCATTCGTTGAGCAGTTGAGGTCTTCGCCCACATTTATCCCTTCCGGAGTCTGGAACAGCAGAAAATTTCCTTGTATTCCATGAGGTCAAAGAACCAAGATAGCTGCCACGCAAAGTTTACTTGGGGTCAGGTCAAAGCGTCTTCGAACCCGGTACAGCCCCCCAGGCACATACCGGGTTAACGATCCAAGGCATTGGTTCTCCCCCCGGGAATGGGAAGCAACCAATGCCTTGAAAGCAACTAGTCCGAATTCGGTCTATTTTTAGCGTGAACGGTAGTTCGGTGCCTCCACGGTCATCATGATGTCGTGCGGGTGTGATTCCTTCAGACCCGCAGCGGTGATGCGCACGAACTTGCCGCGTTCCTTCAAATCCGGGATGGTTCGCCCGCCGACGTAGAACATCGTCTGGCGCAGACCGCCGACCAGCTGGTGTGCCACTGCCGAGAGCGGACCGCGGTACGGGACCTGGCCCTCGATGCCCTCGGGGATGAGCTTCTCGTTGGAGGGCACATCCGACTGGAAGTAGCGGTCCTTGGAATACGAGGTGTTCTTGCCGCGGGTTTCCATCGCACCGATGGACCCCATGCCGCGATAGGCCTTGAACTGCTTGCCGTTCATGAATACAAGGTCACCCGGGGACTCGGCGGTGCCGGCCAGCAGGGAACCGAGCATGACCGAGTCAGCGCCGGCAACCAGTGCCTTGCCGATGTCGCCCGAGTGCTGCAGGCCTCCGTCGGCGATCAGCGGGACCCCGGCGGGGATGGCTGCCTTGGCCGATTCGTAGATGGCAGTGACCTGCGGGACACCGACGCCGGCGACGATGCGGGTGGTGCAGATGGAGCCCGGGCCAACGCCGACCTTGATGGCGTCCGCGCCGGCGTCAATCAGTGCCTGTGCTCCCTCGCGGGTTGCCGCCTGGCCGCCGATGACATCCACGTGTGCGGCAGCCGGGTCCTTCTTCAGGCGCGCAATCATATCCAGCACGCCCTGGGAGTGGCCGTTGGCGGTGTCGACGACCAATACGTCGACGCCGGTCTCGATCAGCGCCATGGCGCGGTCGTAGCCTTCGCCGAAGAAGCCCACTGCCGCCCCCACGCGCAGCCGTCCCTCGTCGTCCTTGGTGGCCAACGGGTATTGCTCCGCCTTGTCGAAGTCCTTGACCGTGATCAGGCCCTCGAGGATGCCGTTGTCATCGACCAGCGGCAGCTTCTCGATGCGGTGCTTGCCCAGCAGCGCGATGACTTCTTCGCGGGAGACCCCTACCTTGGCGGTGATCAGCGGCATCGGCGTCATCACCTCGTAGACCTTGGTGGTCATGAAGGTCTCGCGCGGCACAAAGCGGGTGTCGCGATTGGTGATGATGCCCAGAAGCTTGGACTTCTCGTCAACCACCGGAAGTCCCGAAACGCGGTAGTGTGCGCACAAATCGTCCCAGTCGGCCAGTGTCGCCCCGGGGTTCACCGTCACCGGGTTGGTGATCATGCCCGATTCGCTGCGCTTGACCTGGTCAACCTGGTTGGCTTGGTCATCGATCGAGAGGTTGCGGTGGATGATGCCGATACCGCCCTGGCGGGCCAGCGCGATGGCCATCGGTGCCTCGGTGACGGTATCCATCGCGGCCGAAATCAGCGGGATGTTGATGTTGATCCGACGGGTCAGGCGGGTGGTCGTGTCGGCGTCGGATGGGATCACGTCCGTGGGACCCGGGAGCAGCAAGACATCATCGTAGGTGAGGCCTTCGAAGGCAAAGGGATTGAATTCAGTCACGGGAGACCTTTCACGACGGTGCGGGGATTGGTTCCATCCTAGAACGCTTCGCCGCCCAGCGACATTCCCCCCTACCATCTGTGTCCAACGCGACGTCATTGGGCGGCGTGGACCACGGAGTCGTGGCTTCCGGCGAGCGCGACCGACGCAAGGCCACGGGGAAACCGATGTGCGACTGCCGGGTGTTCCTGGCGGGTTTGCGGGAGACCGCCCACCGTGTGCTGAGTGTTGCTGCCTTCCACGTTTTTTCTTCCCATGGACAATGGGAGCATGCAGACATTTCGTGAAGAGCTCAGGGCAGTTCCCTCCGTTGCCGGACAGGCTCCCGACGTCGATTGGGAATCGGTGCCCCAGACACCGCACGAACTGTTCATGGAATGGTTCCGCCATGCATTGACCCAAGGAGTACCCGAAGCACACGCAACGACGCTCTCAACCGTCGATGAGCGCGGTGCCCCCGATGCACGCATGGTGATCCTCAAGGACGTGAGCGCCGTGGGCAACTTCAAGTTCGCGACGAGTGACGAATCGGCCAAGGCACAACAATTGCTGGGCAACCCGAATTGTGCACTCACCCTGTTCTGGAGTCCTGTCGCCCGCTCGATCCGCGTCCGCGGTGTCGCTCATCGAGCGTCCGCGGCCGAGTCGGCAGCGGATTTCCGTGCGCGCCACCCGCTGGCCCGGGCGATTGCCTTGACCGGGCAGCAAAGCTCGATTCTTACCGATGGTGCAGACCGGATTGCGGCCATCACGCGCGCCGAGGCGGCCGTGCAGAACGATGACACTCTGGTGTCCCCGCTGTGGTCGGTATGGACCGTGGTGCCGAGCTCAGTGGAATTCTGGCAGGGTGATCCTGGCCGTGACCATCACCGTCTTCGCTATGTCCGCGATGGGGCCGCGTGGGAGCGTCAACGTTTGGCCTGCTGAGGCACGGAGCCACCATGGGACGCGTTTGGTGGAACGTGGCCCACAAAGGCGTTTCTCCTTGGATTGGAGCAGTCAAACCAGCGGTGTACCGGGCCCTTCCTTTGGTCTGGCTAGGGATCCTGAGAAGTTCGGTGACGTCCCGTGTTCCTGCCACGACGGCAAGTACCGCAGATGGGTTTGCCCAACGCATCAAGCTCCTGCGGAACCAGCAGCAACACCAAGAATCCGGTGCTTGCTGCCCATCCGATATTCAATCCGCCATTGTCCGAAAAGAAACCCCAGAGCGCCCTGGCCTCGGGGATCTCCACCGGAATCGAACGTCCGGGCCACCGGGGGTCCTCTACCACCCGGATGTCTTCCCCGACCTCGTGAAAGAATTTCCCGCGGAGCCCGTAGGCAAGCTTGTTTTCGTTAGGGCCTAATCACGTCGTGGGGCTCATGTCTTTGCCGCCGAAGTCGAGCAACACGGTGTCCACCACGGGTTCGGTCGTCACCGGTCCCCGGGCATATGCCAACTCCCGGCCGGTGGTGGAACCCAGGATAAGAAACGTCGCGTTTAGTGTGATGACCAAGTCCCCAAGGATTATGCCGCGGGAACGCGTATGCCCCTGGGCGAAATTAATCCACTTTGTCCCTGCAGAATCTGTCGCGGACTCCACATGTTCGGCAACTTGGACGTCCAACGAGGAGGGTCTCGGTGAGGATGTAGCATCAGCGCGCCACAACCAGGAGAAGTGGCACTAGCAAATATCAAACAGGGGATGAAACCGATCCAGATATCTTCGCTGCTCGTTTCCCTCCAATCTTGCCCGGGGCTGAGCACCAAGTAGCATTGGGCATTCTCCGGGTCCTGGACCACGGTGACGGGGTTTCCTGCCGGGAAAGAGGAATCGGTGTTGCAGGAGGATAAATCTTCCTCGAGAAGCACGGCGCTTTCCACGCCTTGCGTGGAGGCAAGAGGCTCATCGCGCTGATCGCCAAAACCCACGGCAGTGAGATACCGGCACCGATCCTCGGGACGACGGCCCCCGCAATACAGCAGACGAGCGAGCGCCGAGATCTCTCGGCCGGCCAGGGCCGCTCCCCCGCGCGGGAAAATATGTCCCCCAGGAGGTACGAACAGATATCCGTGGCACCCCGCCACGAAGGCAATGGAGCCAAGACCAAATCCCCGTGTACTGTCAACATGGGGCTTGCCAACATCCCCGCTATGCCTACTCGTTCGACGTTCCCCGGTGGCTTCCTAAGGCCACCGCTTTCATGGCCAAAGCATCAGAATATGGGTTGGTAGGCAACAAACGGGATTGAACGCGCGGGAACTCCGTGGAGGTCATATGCAGTGGGTTGGGCGGTTTTCCCCCGGCACGTAATTGGTGGTTTTACCCGGCAAGAATCCGCCACTTTAACCAATCCACGCACTGCGGTTGGCTTGACGGCAAACAGCGCAATGACCATGGGGGCAGCGCGGTTCCCTCCCACGGAACATGGCATTTGCTGACTACGGAGACCGGATGCACGTACCCGCTTGGTGCGGACAAGGTCTTTTTATGCCTTGACGAAGATTGCCGTGGCGCGCAGGGAGTCTATGCCTGTCTGGCTGATCGACTGGATCATGTACCAGTACCGTTGGCCGGGCACAGCGCTGGAATCCGTCCAGGCCTGGTAGTACTGGGTACGTGGCACCAGCTTGACCAAGTAGGTGCCCGTGGATTGGATGTAGGGAATCACCGAACCGGTGGAGGTCCACCGCCAGATGGCAATGAGCGTCTTCCTTTCCCCGGAATTCGAGGACTTCCAACTGAGCTTCATTCCGGCAGATGTCCGCAAGACTGAAGTGATCACCGGGGTGTACGGACGCGTTGAGACCATGTGGGGCATAGGTACCGGCAGGCTGGGACGCGAATAGTAGACAGCGGAAAGGATTCCCATTGAATTGAGCGTGTTCGCCCTTACCGCGGTCGCGTTGTAGAACGACTGCCCGGTCACTACCCCCACGCTCCTGGTCTTGGCCGTATGGTCGCGCAACTCGTTTTTATCGTTCCAGGCACCACCGCTGCCGACCCTGTAGGCGGCCTCCCCGATCCATAGCTTCACCGAGTTGCCCAAGACCTGCTTGGCCCACCAGTCAACCAGCACGTTGTAGTTTGCGGGGCTGTACCCCTGGTACCAGTACAACTGCGGCACGACGTAGTCCACCCAACCATTCTTCACCCATCCCCGGGAATCGGCATACAACGCCGAGTAGGCCTCAAGGCCTGCCGTCGCTGATCCGAGACTCGATGAAGTGTTGTTGCGCCAGATGCCGAATGGCGAGATCCCGAAAGCCACCCGCGGTTTGGCGGCTCGAATTGCTTTTTGCATATCCCGGATGAACACGTTGACATTGTTCCGCCGCCACGAAGCAACCGACGTGTAGCTTCCCTTGTACGCGGCCCAGGCCGCCGAGTCGGGAATCGATGCCCCCGCGACCGGATAAGGGTAGAAGTAGTCATCGAAGTGCAGGCCGTCGATGTCGTATCGGCTGACCAGGTCCTTGACGACGGAAGTAATGTAGCTACGCACCGCCGGGATTCCCGGGTCGTAATAACGCTTGCCACCGTAGGCGAAAGACCACGTCAGGTTCTTTCGGGCAGGATGGGTTGCAACCAGGGCGCTCAGCGATGCGCCGGTGGAAACCCGGAAGGGGTTGACCCACGCATGCAGGGCCAACGCCCGCCGGTGCGCTTCGGTGACCGCATATGCCAGCGGGTCATAGCCGGGGTCCTTGCCCTGGGTGCCCGTCAGGTACTGCGACCAAGGCTCCCCCAAGGTGGAAATCCACATCCTGTCCGCTGCGGGACGTACCTGCAGCATCACCGTGTTGAGCTTGCGCTTCACGGCAAGGTCCAGCAATGAGACAAGTTCCGCCTTTTGCGCGGCCACGGACAAACCGGCCTTGGAAGGCCAATCGACGTTGAGCACACTGGCGATCCACATGCCGCGGAATTCGGTGCGCGGGGTGAGAGCGTTGACGCCGGTGTTTCTGCCAGCGACCGTATAAACCCGCCCTGCCACGGCCGCGGCATTAGCCGGTGAAGGCGGACCCAGCAATGGCATCAGCGCTGCGGTGCTCACTGCCACCGCAGTCGCAGTCAGGAATTCACGCCTGTTCAGGGAAAAGCGTTGTTCCATCGCTGGTCGGGACTGGGCTGCGACTTTTTGGTTCTTCTCCATGCCGGATTCTCCACATGACTGGTTTCCCATCGCTCGTGTTTCCCCCCAGCAGAGCGTGAATCGAGGCTATCCGGCAGAAATGGAGGATGGAAGCACGGCACCATCACGATTGCGGCGTGTGCACGGTGGTGGTTATTTCTCCCAGCCAAGAGCCGTGAAGAAGCGTTCCTCGAACACCTCGGCGGTGCTGCGCACGTAGGTGCTGGTGAGGTGGGACTGGTCCATGTAGATCAGTACGTTGCCTACGATCGGGCTACAGGTCCCTTCCGGGCAGAGCTGGTCGGTCATGTCCATGGTGGAGAAGTTCTCTCCCCATTCACCGCTCTTGACGATTGGCTCAAGCGGAGAGACCTTGGCAATTAGCTTTGACACGGGCTTGCTGCAAGCTGAGGCGTCCGCACCGAACCGGTCAACGCACTCCGGTGCGGGGTTGGTGAATCGCGGGGTGTCGCGCATCGCCACCACGGGGATTCCGGCGTCGAGCATCGGCTGGATCCCTGCGCGGTAGTCCGGCACGATTTGCTCCTGCTCCGCGGCGGTACGTCCGTCTTCGTCCTCACCGAGCATGGTGAAGGTGCCGATGGTGAATACTGCGTCGGGGTCGTGCTCAAGCACGTACGCCCCGGCTGCGAGGTTGAAGTCCCCGCAGGCATCGCCGCGGGTCTCCGAAGGCCCGCCGAAACGGCAGGAGGGACGCGTGAGCAGGATCCACTGCCAATCCTGTTTCTCCGCCATCACATCAACGGCACCGCTCCAGTGCTGGGCGTGTGAATCCCCCAGCAACACAATGGTCTTTTCCGCTTCCGGGTTCCCGCCCTGCTGGCAGTATTCGATGGCGCCGGATCTCGGGGCCCAGGGACCGGCACAGTCCTCGCCAAAGTTTGACCACTCGTCATCGAGCTTGCTGGTCAGCGGGATCGGGAGGGCCGCGGCATCGGGCACGTGGCCGAAGGAAGGGTCAAGGATCGCGGCTCCGGGATTATCGATCCCGGCCTGCGAAGCCGCCCGGGTTTCCTCCGCGGAGACCCGGTGCTCCCATCCGCCCAGGGGAACCAGAACCAGTGCGAGCAGCACGGCGATGCTCAGCCCCACGCGGCGGCGCTTGGCAGAGAGCCATTTCCAGGAACGCATCGGGGACTCGACGATCTTGGTGGTGGCCCAGGCCAGGAGCAGGGAGAGCAGCATCAATCCCAGGCCGGTTCCAAAGGAGATGGACTCGCCGCCGGTTTCCACCAGGAAGAAGATCATCACCGGCCAGTGCCAAAGGTACAGCGCGTAGGAGATGTCCCCCAGTTTCACCAACGGACCCAGTGCCAGCACGCGCTGGACCCCGAAGTTGTTAGGCGGGGCCATGAGGATGAACGCCGCGGCCAGGGTGGGCCACAGGGCCAAGTAGCCGGGGAACTGGTGCTCGACCTGCAGCAGCATGCCGCAGGAGACGATGGCGGCCAATCCCACCCATCCCAGCGGCACGGTCAGCGCGGCGGGCAACTTTTGCAACAACGGCAGGAAGACGGCGACCAGGGAACCGAGGGCAAATTCCCAGAGCCTGGCTCCGGTGTCGAAGTACGCCCATTCCTGCGCGGTGGCCGTGATGTGGATCGAGTAGGCCAGGGAGCCGATGAAGACGGCGCCGAACAGGATGCCCATGGTGCCGCGGTAGGTCAGCGAAGGGAACCTGGTGGACAGGACCTTGAAGAGCACTACGCCGGCAGCCAGCAACAGCGGCCAGAGGATGAAGATCTGTCCCTGGATGGACAGGGACCAGAAGTGTTGAAGTGGGCTGGCTGTGGCGTGGTCGGTGGCGTAATAGTCAACGGACTCCCCGGCCAGCTGCCAGTTTTGCCGGTAGAAAAGGCTGGCGGAGGTTTGCTCCATGATCGAGCTCCACCGCGCCTTGGGCAAGAAGGCAATGCTTGCCGCGATGACCGCCACCAGCACCAGGACGGCCGCGGGCAGCAGCCGGCGGAAGACGTTGAGCCAATAGGAGATCAGTGCCAACGGCCGCCCGGTCTCAACCTTGCGGATAAAGGCCCCGGTGAGGAAGAACGCCGAGAGCATCAAGAAGACATCCACGCCGCCGGAGACCCGGCCAAACCAGACGTGGTAGACCATCACCAGCACCACCGCCAGGGCTCGCAGGCCCTGAAGTTCGGGCCTGAAGCCGGAAACAGGCTTGGTGCCTGCTGGCTTGCCCCGTGCCGCTAGGACAGGGGCTGGCGAGTGGATCGACATCTGCACTT
The DNA here is from genome assembly GCF_039544305.1 of Paeniglutamicibacter antarcticus. Lineage (NCBI taxonomy): Bacteria > Bacillati > Actinomycetota > Actinomycetes > Micrococcales > Micrococcaceae > Paeniglutamicibacter > Paeniglutamicibacter antarcticus. The sequence goes on along the minus strand of NZ_BAABLK010000089.1, from coordinate 7,219 downwards.
CCTGGGATTCTTGCTTGATCAGGGCGCAGTGACTAAGGCCCAAGAGATACAAGCTTAGCAAACGCCGTTATGGTTTCGTTACGCAAGCATGTTGCAACTGCCATCCAACGCCAAGCGCCGCCGGCGTTCCGCTCACCTCTTCAGAAGAAGTGGAGGGCGAAATGCCGGCGGCGCCTGTTCTTGCCGCTTTGCGTTGAGCCTGTTTAGTGGCTATGGCCCGCGTGCGAGCCGGCTTCCGCTTCGGGCTTCTCGGCAACCAAGGTTTCGGTGGTCAGCACGAGGGCCGCGATCGAGGCCGCGTTGCGCAGCGCCGAGCGGGTGACCTTGACCGGGTCGATGACTCCGGCCTCGATCAGGTTCTCGTACACACCGGTCAGGGCGTTGAAACCCTCGTTGGCCGGTGAATCGGTAACCTTGGCGGTGACGACGTAGCCGTCAAACCCGGCGTTCTGAGCGATCCAGCGCAACGGCTGGACCAGTGCGCGGCGTGCAATGCCAACACCGGCAACAGCGTCACCGGTCAGCGCGAGCACGGCCGAATCGGTGTCAAGCACCGCAAGTGCGTCAACCAATGCGGTACCGCCACCTGCAACGATTCCCTCTTCGAGGGCCGCGCGGGTGGAGGAAACTGCATCTTCGATACGGTGCTTGCGTTCCTTGAGCTCGACCTCGGTGGCTGCGCCGACCTTGATCACGCCGATGCCGCCCGAGAGCTTGGCAAGGCGCTCGGAGAGCTTCTCGCGGTCCCACTCGGAATCGGTGCGGGTCAGTTCGGCCTTGAGCTGCGAGACGCGGTCCGCAACGTCCTCGGCGGTGCCTGCACCGTCAACGATGGTGGTGGCGTCCTTGGTGACGGTGATGCGGCGAGCCGATCCCAGCACCTCGAGCCCTACCTGGTCCAGCTGCAGGCCCAGGTCAGGGGAAACAACCTGTGCACCGGTGAGGATCGCGATGTCCTGCAGCATGGCCTTGCGGCGGTCGCCGAAGCCCGGGGCCTTGACTGCCACGGCGCTGAGCGTGCCACGGATCTTGTTCACCACGAGGGTGGAGAGGGCTTCGCCTTCGGTGTCCTCGGAGATGATGAACAGCGGCTTGCCTGCTGCCAGTACCTTCTCCAGCAGCGGCAGGAATTCGGCCACAGTGGAGATCTTGCCCGAGTTGACCAGGATCAGTGCGTCCTCGAGGATCGCCTCCTGGCGCTCGGGGTCGGTGACGAACTGCGGGGACAGGTAGCCCTTATCGAACTGCATGCCCTCGGTGACGACCAACTCGGTGGCCGTGGTAGAGGACTCTTCGATGGTGATGACCCCGTCGGTGCCCACCGTTTCGAAGGCCTGGGCCAACAACTTGCCGATTTCCTCGTCCTGGGCCGAGATGGCAGCAACGTTGGCTACCTGCTGACCCTCGACCGGAACGGCATTTTCGGCCAAGCGTGCGGCGACCGCCTCAACGGCGACCTCGATGCCACGCTTGATGTCACCCGGAGCGGCGCCGGCGGCAACGTTGCGCAGGCCCTCCTTGACGAAGGCCTGGGCGAGCACGGTGGCGGTGGTGGTTCCGTCCCCTGCCACGTCATTGGTCTTGGTGGCTACTTCCTTGGCCAGCTGTGCGCCAAGGTTCTCGTAGCTGTCTTCAAGTTCGATCTCACGGGCGATGGTGACGCCGTCGTTGGTGATCGTCGGTGCACCCCAGGCCTTGGAGAGCACCACGTTTCGGCCGCGCGGGCCGAGGGTTACCTTCACGGTGTTTGCGAGCTTGTCGATGCCCGCTTCGAGGGCGCGTCGCGCCTCTTCGTTAAACGCTAGCTGTTTTGCCATGTCCTACTCCTTATAAGCTACATAAAGCCCCGACCAGGGGCCGGGGCTTTATGAGAAAAAACTACTTTACGACGATGGCCAGGACATCGCGCGCCGAGAGCACCAGGTACTCTTCGCCGCCGACCTTGACTTCGGTTCCGCCGTACTTGGAGTAGATCACGACGTCGCCTTCGGCTACGTCTACCGGAACGCGGTTGCCGTTGTCATCGATGCGGCCCGGTCCTACTGCTACGACCTTGCCTTCCTGCGGCTTTTCCTTAGCGGAATCCGGGATGACCAGTCCGGAAGCAGTGGTGGTTTCTGCTTCGAGCGGCTGGACGACAATGCGATCCTCGAGAGGCTTAATGGAGACAGACATCGTCTCTCCTTTGCGTGAGTTACCAATGGTTTACGGGCCGTTGTGGCTATACCAACCGTCGTCGCGGTGCCAGCTGGTGTACCTCAGGCTTTCGGCACTTGTTGGAATCAACGTGTGCCACCACTGACTCTAGGCAATTCGTTAGCACTCGGTCAAGGCGAGTGCTAACGAAGGGGTCTTTTACGCGCTCGGCGCACTCTGTTCGCCCACCGGAAACACAGAACCTGCAAGGTGAGTAACTAACGTTATCGTGCTTCACTGGACCCAAGAAGTTCCGCGTAGCTTGCGACGTCGGTCCGGCGAGATCGGTCGCCGTGAATATACGGAGGTTTGAGAGCCACCGGCTTATACAAAGAAACCACCTCTATCCAACCCCATTGGCTCGATACAGGTGGTTGCACTTGCGATCGTTATTGCCTTAGATGACGCATCCCGGCCCGGGTGGTCAAGACCTCGTCAAATTCCGCATCCATCGGAATCGGGGTGGTTAGGGTGCCACTAACATTTCCGTAGTCCTGGTTCAACCGTTGGTCATCTACAGGGCGCGTCGGCGCCTGAACCGGAACCGCCTCGTTCAACCGACGGCTGGTCTTGGTTTTTTTCGGCTTGCCCTTGGCAGGTGTCTCGGAAGCATAGTAGTACTGGCCGTAGTAGCCGTAGTTCGCCGCCGCAGCGCCCTTGGTTGGTACTTGGTTCAGCACGAATCCCAAGACCCGTGCCCCGACCTTGTGAAGATTGCTCAATGATTTGGCAACCTCCTCGGTGGAGGTCGAATCAGCCTTCACCACCACGAGTACACCGTCCACAAAGTTGCTCAACACGGCCGCGTCCGTCACCGGGAGCAGCGGGGGCGCGTCAATGAGAACCAAGGCGTCGCGGCTCATATCTTCAAGGAGGGAAAGCATCGCTTGGGAACCCAGGAGTTCCGAGGGGTTCGGTGGGATGCGTCCCGCTGCGAGGATCGACAACGAGGGAATGGGGCCATAGGGCTGCAAGACGTCATCTAGGCTCGCATGCTGGCTGAGAACATCGGTGATCCCCGCCCCGCCAGGGAGGCCGAAGACGTCGGTGATCACGGGCCGTCGCAAGTCGGCGTCAATCAGGATCGTGGGTCGTCCTGTGGACGCAACGGCCACTGCTAGGTTCGCCGCCACGGATGACTTGCCTTCCCCTGGCACCGAGGACGTCACGAGGATAACCCGTGCGGGCCTGTCAACGTCGACGTACGTGAGGTTGGTGCGCAGCTCGCGCAGTGCTTCCGAGTAGGGGTGCGAGGCTCGGTCGTCGTGATCCAGGGCGCCGGTCTCGACCGTCGTGCGGTTGTTCACCAGACGCGGGTCCAGCGGAATGCTACCGATGACCGTCGTACCCAGCTTTTCCAAGTCTTCCACGGAGCGAACCCGACGATCCAGGTGCTGCCGGAGCAGTGCGTAACCGATGCCGAGGGCCAGCCCAATGATAGCCCCCAGCGCAACGGCAAGCTTGGTGTTTGGTGACGCCGGGGACGTCGGAACCTCGGCCTCCACCAACGGAACGAATTGGACGATGGTTTCGTCCTTTGATGATTTGGTGGCAAAGCCGGATTCGATGTCAGTGACTTGCGCAGCGAGGGCGGTTACCCACGCGTTGGCGGTCTTCTGCGCGACGACCGGATCTGGACCAGTAATACTCAGGCGTACTTCGGCCGTGCCCGTGGGCAGCTCGACATTGAGCTGGCCGAGAAGTGCATCGGCGCTGGTATCGAGCTTCAGGTCTTCACGGACGCGCTGCGCTACCGTGCGGGTAGCTGCAATGCTCTTGTAGCTAATGGCACGCGACTTGGCCAGGCTGTCCCCCGAAAGCGCCAGCGCCGCGGTATCCGCTCCGTTGGCAATGACCAGGCCCGACGCCGACGCAGCATACAGCGGTTGCTGCGTGAGCGACCAGCCAAACGCGCACAGGACAGCGATCAGGACAATGCTGCAGATGCTCCGCCAAAAGGTGCGCAACACCCGCAGGTACTGCCGTAAATCTGGCCCGTCAGCCACGTTCTCTTCAAGTTGTTCCACTGATGGTGCTCCCGTTAAAATTGCGCGCAGTCGATAAGGCTCTGAGGTGGGTTTATGACAATCCTAGCTCGAAGTTCTCCCTAGCTTCGACAGAGTTCACTCGAACCTGACGAACGCCGAGCCCGCTAATCCGAGAAAGCGCGGAATCGCCCAGGCCCATGAGCCTGCTGACAGCATCCGGTTGCTGTCGAGGGTCATCCTTTGCGTTGCTAATGTTGTTTGATGGCTTGGCTATGATCAAGTCATGATCAGGATCCTCACAGTATGCACCGGCAACATTTGTCGTTCCCCTTTTGCCGAGCTGTATCTCCAAAGCGAACTGGACCGCATCTCCCCAGGATCATTCACGCTTCGTAGCGCCGGCACCCACGCGCTGGTAGGACACGGCATGGACGAGCGTTCCTCGATGAGGCTGGGTGAAATCGGTGTAGCCAGCGACGACTTCGTTGCCCGGCAGCTTGACGAAACCATCCTCAGCTATATCGATCTGGTACTCGCCCTGTCCGACGAACACCGGAACAGAATCGTTGCGATGAATCCCCGACTGCTCAAGCGTACCTACACGATTCGCGAATTCGCCGCGGTGCTGGACGAAGTTGCGGCGCTGCCAGCAGGTTCACTTCCCACTGGAAGTGAACCTGCTGTGGTGGAGATGCGCTGGGCAGCTTTGCTCAAGGCAGCCCCTCTTGTGCGGCACGGGGCTCGCGTGAAGGCGGAAGGGCAACTCGATGTCATGGACCCTTATCGCCAGAGCGACGCGGTGTATGACCGGATGGTCGATGATTTGTTGCCTGCCCTGAAAGCAATCATTGAGTTCGAGTACAGACAAGCCACCGGCTAACCCGGCTCTTCGGATTCTGGCGTTGTGAGATCGGCCTAAGCCCGGCAGTATCGGGGCCACCGGCTGCGAGCAGGGAGCGGATGCGGTAGTTCTCGAAGTCGCGGAATCCGCGGACAATGCGTCGGGTGGTTTCGATGACGCCCTTGATGGCTTCGGTGGGACCGTTGGAGGATCCCTGAGTAGCAAGGTAGGCGCAGATTTGTTACCGCCATTTCTTTAGGTGACCCTTCCTATGTCTGTCAAGCGTTACTCGGGACCTCGCGTTGGGCATTGAAAATGCGGTAGACGCGCCGAGCAAGATAACGCTTGATGCATCGCAGGATTTCCTTGGTGGTGAGTCCATCCGCCTCCCTCTTGCGCACATATTTGCAGGTTTCCTCGTCGTGGGTCATCCGCGAGATGGAGACCAAATGCAGCGCCCTGTCGAGGCTCCTGTCGCCGCCGCGATTGAGTCGATGCCGGACGGTATTGCCTGATGACGCCGGGATTGGATTCACGCCGGCGAGGGACGCGTACGCGGCTTCCGAATGAACACGCCCCTGGTGGGACCACACGGTCAGGCACGTGGCAGCCGCAATGGCAGCGAAGCCCGTTATATCCAGGAGCGGCGCGGCCTCACTGACCTTGACCAGCTCGGTGATCTGTTTGTTATTGCTACTCAAATCCTTGTCGAGCTCATCGGATCGTTTTGCCAAGCGGACGGCTTCGGCACGGGCCGCCGCGAGCGCCAACTCCTCGTCCCGGGCACGCAACCGGGACACCTCGGTAATCTGCGCCGGTCAGTGCCATGAGGGCGTCCAGACCAAGCTCGTTGACGCGCACCAGCGAAGTCAGCGCATTCAGTGCCCGAGTGCGCTCACCGGTCGTGGCTTCACGAGCCGCCACCAGGACCATCAGGGCCGCGCGAATGCCTTCACTCAGACGGGGGCGACGCAATTGCTTGTCCTCCAACGGCAGTACAGCCCTGGCAATCCGCTGCGAATTGAGCTTGTCGGATTTGCCGACGCCATGGCGGGCCCGTGCGTCCATCCGCGCCGCCTCGACGACTTCGTATCCCTCGGCGGCTACGGCGCCGGCGAGGATGGCCCCGTAGGAGGCTGCGCCTTCGATCACCCAGAGAGCGGCGAGGTCCGCGCCGGTGCGACGTGCCACCCAGGCAATGGCGCGGTTGATGCCAGCGCTGCTGGTGGGGAAATCCTTGGTATCGTCCCGTTCGCCGGTCGTGGCGGCGATAATGGCGTAAACGTGGTTCCGTGCGTGGGTGTCGACACCGACGACAAACGCATGTGCATGGGTGCAATGGTCATTGCGGTCATTCGTACTTTCCTCTTCACGGATGTGGTCATGGCCGCTGTCGGCCGGTACCAGTCCGGGTAGAGGTCACTTCGGAACAACACTGTGACGAGTCACGCCCTGGGGCGGACAACCTTCTGATCAAGTCACCGAGGTGGGCCAGGCAGGTACCAGCCGATCACCCAACAGTTGGACAAGTCACCGAAAAAGTATCCACGCTGAGCCAGCGTGGGTTTGAGTCACAACCATCGGGCGGAACAGCCAGTACCTACTATGCCAGCCAGTCCCAGACCAGCTGCAAACAAGTCGTGTTGACCCTTCTATGGCTTAAGTCAAGAGGGTTCGAAGTTGCCTGAACAGTTGGCGGGCGATGAATCGTTTGATGCAGAGGCGAATGTCCCGAAGCGTCTTGCCTTCGGAGGTTCGTCGTTCAACGCATGCGATGGTTGTTGCGTCGAACGTCATTCTGCACCCGGCAATCGTATGAATCGCCTTGTTGAGCTGCCTGTCGCCGTGACGATTGAGACGATGTCGGGTCTTGTTTCCAGAGGATGCCGCAATCGGATTCACGCCCGCCAATGAGGCAAAGGCAGCCTCCGAACGGACTCGTCCATGATGCGAGTAGGAAACGAGTATCTGAGCAGCTGATACGGGGCCAACACCAAACACGTCCAAGAGGCCGACTGCCATCGCAGTCACGACCTCCTGTAGCTGCTTTTGGTTCGATACCAGCTTGGTGTTAAATAGCGGTATTTGAAACCGCCAGTCCACGTAAGTGGAACTGCATCGCCACGAACAGGGAACCGGCACCCTGGACGTGATTCTCTGGTCTGAGCTGCAACACACCCGGTGTTGCGCTTTG
>NZ_BAABLK010000088.1:0-39525 GCF_039544305.1 Paeniglutamicibacter antarcticus | reverse complement strand
CTTCCTGCCCGCCGCCGCGGCATAACTTCCACTCGGTGCCTAGGATCCGTTCCGAGCGCCCTGCACTGGATCTGCACCATCCCGAGCTCAGTGCCCGCATAACACCGGAAGGTTCTGTAGCAACAATTTTTGGGCCTGCTTCTCAGAAAGACACCGGAGAAACCAGCTAGTCCTGCCTATCGGGTGCGAACTGCATCTCGGTCACAGCTGTTGGTGAGGTGTTTTCGCCGTTCCATTGGATGGCAAACAAACACTTCACATGCTGATGCGCGGTTAGCGCCAACTGGTGGGGACCGGCAGTGATGCCGAATCCTCGTCGGAACCACTGGTGGAACCGAAGCCTTGAGTAGCCAGCGAAGAGACGAATGGTCCTATCATGTAGCCATGTTGATCGGCCACGGTGAACAGTGCGCGCGCCAGAGGATTTCCACGAGAAGTACCCTACGTATTGAGGCCTGCTGCTATTCGTCGAGAGTCGGTTTTTGTAGAAGGAAGCTCCCAGAGTTCCGGTTAGATCCCGTCACCTGAAGAGGACCCTGATACGAGCGGGCCGGGCATCGCTCGAAGAACGGCGCCGTTCCCCAAGTGTTGAGCAAAACCAGCGGGCTAGTCCATGTGAAGCTCGACCAGGCCGTACTGAGCTCCCCGGATCAAGGCTTGGACCCTGTCACGAACCCCGAGCTTGGCCAGAACGCGGCTCAGGTGTGCCTTGACCGTCGCTTCTGAGACGTGCATCTCTGCGGCCATCTCGGAATTGTTTTTGCCATGGGCAAGCAATTGCAGGACCTCGTGCTCCCGCTCAGACAAAGCTATGGGATTCTCTCCCATGGCGCTGTTGGCCTTTACCTCGTGCGCATCACGAATAGCTAGAATGAGATCCTGTGACACCGACGCGGAGATGGCTGCGCTTCCGTCCTGAACTGCTTGGATGGCGGCTAGGATTTCCTTGGGTTCGGCATCCTTGACTAAATAGCCGGCTGCTCCCGCGCGCAGGGCAGGGACCAAGTATTCCTCCGACGAAAACGCAGTAATCGCCAGCACTCCAATGCCCGGGTAGTTTCGGGTGATGATTTCAGTTGCTTCAACGCCATCCATGCGAGGCATCTGCATGTCCATGAGGACAACATCAGGGTTGTTGCCGGCGCAGAAGTCCACTGCTTCGATGCCATTGGTCGCCTCTCCAAGCCATCGGAATCCTGGCGCTGCTTCAAGAATTATCTTAAGGGCTTGACGCATGAGAGGTTCGTTATCAACTACAAGAACTTGGATTTCAGTCACGGTTTCGAGTCTAGTGATCTTTTGGAGAATCAGGGACGAGACGGCGCTGCGGCGACAATCATTGTGAAACCACCTGTTGACTTCCGAAGATAAGTGCAAGAATTAGCATCATGACTCGTAAAACTCGTATTTTCGCCGCTATAACCATGTCTGCTGCCCTGTTGCTGCCGGCCGCCGTTCCAGCCCAGGCAGCAGTTTTGGCGGGTCCTGTGGCCCAAAGCATCTCCTTCCCTGTGGCCTCGCCTGCCGGCGCCTCGGATGCGTTCAACGATTGGCTATGCCGCTACCTCGGAGCAGCATGCAGAAGATAGAACTTTAGACTTTTTGGGATGGGTTCTTCATTGGACGGGAATGAGACGGTGAGTCCCACCGGTTCTACCCATCAAGTCGTCTACGAGAGACCTTCCTCCACTCTAGGGAGGAAGGTTCGCCTCGTTGCAAGCGGCGTAGTTGCCCTGTTGTTGGTAACCGACATTATAAGTTTGGTTGCGGAAACTGACGCGAGTGAGTTCGAAAAGCGCGCCAAGGAAGTAGGCGTAAACGCTCTCTATGCACTTTCTGTCGGGCTGTTATGGGTTCGGGCTAGGTACGCGGTTATTGTATCTGTCGCGGCAATGATGTTAACTGCATTTACTGGGGTGTATCTCGTCGCCCTGTTTGCGGTCCCACTCCTTGTCGGCGTAATATCACTGGTCGAAACGCGCAAGTTTGCCTTCAGATACCTCTGTGTCACCGGCCTATGGGCAATCCTAATCGGGGTTCGTCGGCCCTATGATGTCGGTTTCCTGATCATTCTCGTGCCGTTGATAGTCATGGCATATTTAGTGGCGCGCTTCGTTCGAAAGTTTCAGGAGCAACGCGACGCCGATCGGCGACGCATCGAGGTCCTACGCCGCAAACAGCAAGAGGCCGTCGATGCCGAGAGAAAGGCGATCGCGCGGGATCTGCACGATATCGTCGCTCACGACATTACGGTGATTTCAATGCAAGCCCAGGCAGCAGGGTTTTCAGGAGACCCAGCCGTTGCCCAGGCTGCGCTCAAAGTCATTGGTGTCACTGCAAAGGAAGCGCTGCAAGATCTGCGGGTCATGCTCAACGTCCTGCGTTCGGACGGGCCGGCAACGCAGGTTGGTGGATCTCTGATCGACTCGGCCGGAAATGCCGCGAGTAGCCTCGAGATCCTGATCGGCGTTGAAAGTTTTGCTGAACGACTGATCGACCTTGGCCATCCAACCAAAACGACTGCCGACCCAAGGCTTGCTGGGTTGCCGCAGTCCGCGCAAGCGGCTCTGTATCGGGTGCTGCAGGAATCAACCACCAACATCGTAAAGCACGCGCAAGAGCATGCTGTATGCCGCATTGAGGCACTCATGGTTGGGGACCGCGTATGGCTTGAAGTTGCCAACGCGCTACCAGGGAACAGCGCGGGTGACGGCAGTGGCCGCAGTGGACTTAGTTCAGGGATCGTCGGGATGTCCGACCGTATGGCAGCGTTCGGCGGGACGCTATCCGCAAAGCATGTCCGGGGCGATTGGGTTGTGCGTGCGGAGTTACCAACTAGTTCCATCGACGCGGATAGTTCCATCGACGCGGACCCCACTGTGATCAACGATTCCTAGATACCCGCAGGGCAAATAGGCAGGGCTAATAGTGAGGATACCTCACTAAGTATGGCCAAAGGTCTAATGTGCAGCAGGTTGCTTCGTGGTTACAGTAGTAAATACATCGATAAATAAGTCGATCGGTGGGAACCGGGAATGTTTTGCGAGTGGCATTTCCAAGACTCATCATCCAGCACGCCAGACGACGCCCGACCCTATGGACCTAGCCCCCAAGTTGGTTCATAGCACAGGAATTACGCCAAATGCTTTCCCCCAAGGAGCATTTGACATTGAATATTCCTAGGTCACCCAGGTTGCTACCTCCCCCAAGAGTAGCAACCACCGGCATCGTCGGGCGTGCTGTAGTTTAACCCTGGTGACGGTTCAGGCTCATTGGTGATGCGGTTCATAGGCCACGAGGGAATGCTGCAGGGGGCCACCGCGGTTCTCTTTTAGTAGGAGCCCAACGTAGAGCCGCAAGGAGAACCACCCCACATGAGCGTCGAAGCCGCTACAACCGTTTACGACCAGCTGTCGATCGATGCAGACACGGCCGACAGGCTATTCATCAAGGCCCGTACCGCGAACACGTTCTCCGACGAGAAAGTATCGGACGAGACGCTGGAAGCCATCTACGAGCTCACGAAAATGGGCCCGACGATGATGAACAACCAGCCATTGCGCATCACCTGGGTAAAGAGCGCCGAAGCCCGGGAAACGGTTGTTTCCAAGATGTTGGAAGGGAACCGCGCGAAATCCCTGAGTGCGCCGGCATTGGCTGTGCTGAGCTACGACGCCGACTGGCATGAGCAGTTCCCGCTATTCTTCCCCCACGCACCCGAGCGCAAGGCGAACTTCGACGAAGATGTTGCTGCTCGCGCCGAAACCGCTAAGAACAACGCTTGGATGCAGTCCGGATACTTCATCATGGCTATTCGTGCTGCAGGGTTGCACGCAGGGCCCATGGGCGGCTTCGACCCTGTCGGCATGGACTCTGTGATTAATGAGGGTACCGCCAACCACGCGTTTTTGGTCGTCAATATTGGAACGCCGGGCAAGAACCCGTGGTTCGATAGGCTGCCGCGCCTAGATAGCGATGTGGCAACAACCAGTATCTAAACGCTGGTAACGGCACTAAAAGCCGTGGGGTGTCGGAGATGCATGCGCCTCCGACACCCCACGGCTTTTAGTGCGCCAACTAGGACAGGAGTTCCTCCGCGACCCGGGTCAGCGCACGTTCCAGTGGACCCCGTAGCACACGTGGTACGCGAATGTGCTTGCCGATCCGCACCATGCCCTCGGACTCGACTGCACGCAGTAGCGCTTCCGCACCCGGCACGGTCCTTTCGAGCATCGGTTGTAAGTGGGCCTGCTCGGGATTCAACTCCCCGGGTGTGGGGACCGAGAAAGCCACGGCTGTTGGCGGGGGATTCGCCGACCCCGCCTTGGCCAGCAATGCGGCAGCCATCTGCACAATGGTGTGGTCGGCGTTCGGGCCCACGGCATTGAGCAGGATGTGGGTGTAGATGCCCTCCGCAACCAGGTCCTTGGCGCCCCGGGCGCCGAATCCCGAATCCGCGAAGAGCGCCTCCGACACAACTGGGTTGTGAGTAACCTTCTCGTCACGAATAACCAGAGCCCCGGCGCGCAACAGCGCATCCCAATACGCGCCCAGCTTTGGAAGTTGGGACATCGTTGCGATGGTGGCGCCTGCCTCCGGAACCCAATGCACCGTTGGTGCTTCCACCGCGGGATCAAGCAGTACCACGAGTCCAACTGCGGCAGCTGCCGAGACCAGGTCACTCTGGAGCACTAGCCCCTCAGGCGTGACCTCGCGACAGGATCCGACCCATCCCAGCAGCGCCCGGGCAGTGCCCACCATGGGCAACTTTGCCCAGCGCGCATCCGCGCTCGTCTCGTCAAGCTCGGGGACGACGACGGGGGACTCCCCGCCTTGGGCGGAAAGCAGGTCAAAGACCGACTTGAACTCTTCCACCGAGCTGGTCCAGCGACCGCTTTCAGCCAGAAAGAGCATGAACTCCCGCAGCATACTGGCACAAGCCACTGCTACTTCGTCACCGATGGATCGAAGGTCCGTGAACTGGATAGCCAATGCGTCGCGGTCGAATTCAGACACCGCGACCTTGTCGCGCAGCCGGGCATGGACGGTCAACAGGGTGACAAGTCCTTCGATGCCGGCCTCCGAATCGGTTGGTGAATGGCGCTCGTTGAAGAACGCGCGAAGCTGGGCGGTGTAAGGCCGCATCGCCGTGCGGACCTGGTTCTCGAATTTGGATGCCGCTGCGCTTGGATTACGGCCGGGGTGCCCGCCGCGCGCCTTGTTGGTGACAGATTTAGACATATTGGTGTCGTGCCCTCCTGCTTCTTGAAATCCTGGATATTGCGGCAGCAGTGCTGCTTGGCAGCGGCGCCTACTCCGCGAAGAGCGAGCGTACGTCATCGGCGCTGATGGCCGATGCAAATGCCGCATCGTCATCGAGCACCGCGGTGAAAAGCTTGGCTTTCTTTTCTTTCAACACCATGACCTTTTCCTCGATGGTGTTCTTGGAAACCATGCGGTAGACCATGACATTGCGTTTTTGGCCGATACGGTGGGCTCGGTCGACGGCTTGGTTCTCCGAGGCAGGGTTCCACCACGGGTCCATGAGAAAACAGTAGTCGGCTTGGGTTAGGTTCAGTCCGAACCCTCCGGCTTTCAAGGAGATCAAGAAGACCTTGACCTTGCCCGAAGTGAAGGATTCGATGACCTTGGCCCGCTTGGTGGTAGACCCATCGAGATATGCATGCTCGATCCCGGCCTCGGACAGCCTGTCGCTGGCTTTGGACAGGAAAGAGGTGAACTGGCTGAATACCAGGGCGTTGTGGCCCTCGGCGGTCAGATCCTCGAGCTGTTCCAACAGGGAATCGAGTTTGCTGCTGGGCACCGAGGCGTACTCGTCGTCGATAAGCGAGGCATCCAGGGCAAGCTGTCGCAACTTGGTGAGTGATGAGAACACCGCGAAGCGGTTCTTGTCCATGTCCTCGAGCATCCCCAGGACTTTTTGCCGTTCACGCTGTAGGTGGCGTTGGTAAATGGTGCGGTGCTTAGGTCCCAGTTCGAGCTCCAGGACCTGCTCCTGCTTCTCCGGCAAGTCGGTGGCGACAAGCTCCTTGGTACGGCGCAGCATCAACGGACGGATCCTGCGCCGCAGCCGAACCAGTGCCTCGTTGTTGCCGTCCTTCTCGATTGGCTTGCGATAGGTCTCCTCGAAACGCTTGAGCGTGGGGAACAGCCCCGGGGCAGCAATCGCAAACATGGACCAAAGCTCGGAAAGGTTGTTCTCCATGGGAGTGCCAGTGATGGCCAACTTGAATGGGGAAGGGAAGTCGCGGGCCTGCTTGGCGGCTTGGGTGGCAGGATTCTTCACGAATTGGGCCTCGTCCAGGATTAGCCCGGAGAACGTGGTCTCGGTGTACTCGGCATGGTCGATGCGGAACAGCCCATAGGAGGTGATGATGATGTCCACCTCGGCGGCAATCTCGTTGATCGGGACCCCACCGCAGCGCACTGTCTCTGTGATATAGATGCTGCGAAGATCGGGTGCGAATCGGACCGTTTCAGCGGTCCAGTTGGATACGACGGAAGTGGGCGCCACGACCAAGAACGGAGGCATCTTGCCATCTGCGTCGTTGTGGTTGTCCTTGACATGTTGAATCAATGCCAAGGTCTGCAGTGTCTTGCCCAGACCCATGTCGTCGGCGAGCACTCCTCCGAGACCATTGTCGTAGAGGAACGAGAGCCATTCGAAGCCCTCGCGCTGGTACGGGCGCAACGTGGCATCGATGCTGGTGGGCAGCGATGCATGGGTTACCTCGAGAATGTTGCTTAGCCCTTCCGTGGAGGACCGCCATGCGGCGCTGGCTTCGACATTCGTGGCGACGTCCTTAAGGTCTTCCCAAAGCGATGCCTGGTGCTTGGAAATCTTGATGGTTCCGTCACTTGAGGCATCCGAGAGTGCACGGGCTTCCTCAATGAGACGGCGAAGCTGTTCGTATTCCGGGCGATCAAGGGCGAAGTACTTGCCATTCGGGAGCATCAAATGCTCATCCCCGTTCGCCAACGCCTGGAAAAGCTCGGTGAACGGGACGTTGTTCCCGTCGATCCGCACCTCGACGCCTAGGTCGAACCAGTCGTTGGTTTCGGTGTTCTCGGCGGAAATGGTGATGAGCGGGTCCGCAGTGAGTTCCTCGTACTGCGTCGGTTCACCCTCGATGGTAATTTTGAGGTTGTCCATGGTCTGCAACGCGGGCAATGCCTCGGTGGTGAACCGTGCGGCCTCCACGCCACTCAAGACAATGGCGGCGTCGTTTGCCTTTACCCGATGCTGCGGATCGGCAAACACCGTGCTGAACGCACCAGGAAAATTGACCATGGCGGCACCGGCTTCGCGCTGAAGCGCAAGCTCCGCCTTGGGGTTCCGCAGGACGGGGCTTCCCTGCGCCTGGCTCAGGGGGACCGTGGCATCTCCATAGGAGTAGCCCCAATGCAATCCGATTCCGGGGGTGCCGGCCTTCTCGCTCTTGCCGTTTCCTTGCGAACCAGAATTAGTCATGAGGTGCTTGATGCCCAAGAGCATTTTCGGGGCCATCGCGGTAGGAACCTCGATGGAATGGTCCACGGACGAAAGTTCCGCTGTCTTGGCGAGCCTTGGAAGGTATTCCTGTTCAAAGTTGTCCCGGCCATTGGCCGGGACAAGAATTTTTTTGTCCGTATTCAGCATTCCGGTGACCAGCCCGTGGAGTTTGGTGCGCGTCGGGGCCAGATGAAGGTTCACGTGCTTCATGTGCTCGGTGGCGTCCCACCAGAACACGCCGTGGTCGGCAACGGCGCCGATGAAGTCGCTATCGAAATCCGGCGGCAAGACATCGACCGATGGCCGTATCCGGAGTTTCTTCCCCTCTGAGGCTATGTCGGTGCGCACAGTGACGGCATCGTGGCTTGTAACTGTGGATTTAGCAGACTGGCCGCGCAGCCCGATGCCAAGGGCAAGGGCCCGCTCCAAGTGCTTCCACACCATCGGAGTCAAGAAATCGCTGGCCGCAAGGTGGGTTCCGTTCCACGCGACAAAGGAATTCAGCTGCAGCAAGGTGCAGAACCACTCCACTTGGTCCGGATCGTACGCATGGTCGAAGGGCAGTTTCGGGATGCCCCCGGTGCGTGTGTAGCGGAAATGTTGCCAGGCAAGGTTGCCCGAGACCCAGCGGTTCTTGTCATTGAGTTGAACCGGGCGCAGCAGCAACTCCAACTTGGAGGTGTGGGGAATATCCCCGCTCTTGATCTTTTGCATGGCGGCCGCATGGTATCGCTGCGGGGTCTTTGGACGAAGCTCAAACTGGACTCCGAGGGTGCGTTCCCCGGCTTCGGGGCGAGACGCATCTTCGTCGCCTATCAACGAGTCCAACGTGCGCTCCCACGGGGCACGCTGGTCGGGGTCCTCGTAATTTATTTCATCCCACATGTATGCCAGTAGCGCGGCCGCCGCGTGTTTGCAGTTCGATCCCACGGGGCAGGTGCAGATCCCGAGTTGTGGCATCAGCGTGCCGTGGCGGACCTGGGAGTGAACGGCTGTGCGATAGACCTTGCCTCCGGACCCTTGGACGCTGGCGCGCACGATGCCCATTGGTGCGACCCAACTGACATCCAGCACCCTTCCTTGGCTTGCGTATGCTGCTCCGCGGTCCATGCTCAGTGGCCCGACGAGGTCCAGGATAAAGGCGGTTGAGGTGAGCACAGGTACGGCGGAAGACATGAATTCAGTCTAAAGGGTGCCTCCCCCGCGTGGGGCACGGAACTGCCCCACGAGAGCCACCGGCTGAAACCCGAACCAAGTGACCGGTGGCTGCGGTGGAGAGGTCTTCCTTTAGCGACGGCCGGCGAGAAGCCCTGGGGAGCTGGGCCGGAAGGCCCCCTGGAGGTGTCATTGGGGTTTCTGCGGCTCCTCGAACACAGCGCTCCCGTGGGAACGGCCCTGGAAATTCCCAGCGAGGGAAGCAAACGGCTTCGTGCAGGCGGGTGACTTCACCCGGGTGTCAGCGTGGATAGCGATTCACCGGACGTCTTTGATCGAGGATGAACATAGAATAATTGGTGTCTAACGGGTCAGAAGGTGGTGCACTTGAGCACTGAGAGTATGAAAAACGGAAAAATACTTCTTTTTCCGAATTTTTTACAGACAACACACCATTGTGGTCTGCGTCACCGACTAAAAGGGAAGTGCCGTTGCTTCGCACCGCATTCCCCGCCAGAGTTGAAGCCAAGTGCTCGAAAAATCTTGAACGGAGTGTGAACCATGGCCAGCGCAACGACGCCTGAACATGTTGTAATCGTCGGAGCCGGGTTCGTCGGCTTGTCCACCGCGTGGTACCTGCAGGAGGAGGGTGTCAAGGTCACTGTCGTTGACCGTGGCGGAGTCGCCTCGGGCGCCTCGTGGGGCAATGCCGGCTGGTTGACGCCTGCGCTGACGCTGCCGATCGCGGAGCCTTCCATCTTCGCCAACGGGCTGAAGATGATGTTTGACCCGGCGTCCCCGCTTTACATTCCGTTGAAAGCCGACGGCAAGCTGCTTCGCTTCCTGCTGGGCTTTACCTGGCACAGCACCCCGAAGAAGTGGCAGCAAGCCATGCGGATCTACTCCGAGATCGGTACCACCGGTCTGGATGCCTTCGACGAGATAGCCGAAGGCACCAACGCAGGACCCGGTGTGGCAGAGAAGACCAAGCCCGCAAACCCGTTCCTGACCGGTTTCAAGTCGCTCAAGGACCGTGATGGTCTCATCACCGAGTTCGACATGATCCGCAAGACCGGTGGCAGCGTCGAGTATGACCTGCTCACCGGCGACGAACTGCGGACCATCGAGCCAACGTTGTCGGACGACGTGGCGGCTGGCGTGGCTATCAAAAACCAGCGCTTCCTGAACCCTCCGAAGTACATGGAATCGTTGGGCGAATCCGTTGTGGCCCGCGGCGGAGACATTGTTGGGTCATTCAACGTCACCGACGTCCGCGACAACGGCAGCTCGGTCACCGTCATTGGTTCGGAAGGTCGCGCGATCACAGCGGACCACGTGGTCATGGCCACCGGTGCCTGGCTCAACGACCTGACCAAGAAATTTGGCGTGAACGTCGTCGTCCAGGCCGGTCGTGGATACTCATTCACCGTGCAGCCTGAGGTCATGCCGACCCACCCGATCTACTTCCCGTCCCAGCGGGTGACAGGTACGCCGCTCGGTGACCGTTTCCGCATTGCCGGAACCATGGAGTTCCGCGACGCGAACCATCCGCTGGAGCCAAAGCGCATCGAGGCCATTGTTGCCGCGGCCGCCCCGGTTTACAAAGGCATCAACTGGGAGAACCGTAAGGAAGAATGGGTTGGTGGCCGTCCATGCACCGCCGACGGGCTGCCGCTGGTTGGAGCCACCAAGTCACCGCGCGTGCACGTTGGCGGCGGACATGGCATGTGGGGCGTGGCCTTGGGCCCGCTGAGCGGCAAAATGATTGCCGCAGGAATCCTCGGCAAGGAAAAGCCTGCCGTGGCTCGCCACTTCAATGCCTTGCGCAAGGGCTTCTAGCGCCGTATCAGGAGAAATGATTTGATGCCCCCGGGTCGTCACGGAACAAAAGTTCCGTGACGACCCGGGGGCATTCTCGTCGTTTGAAAGCCTATCGCCGTGGAACCATGTGTCCGTGGGCGAGGCACCCAAGGGCCTGAACGAGAACCAGTGCAACGCGCAGGGGAAAAACTCCGGCAACTACCGGGTGATTCAATTTGGACTGGTGCCGTTCATGATGCTGGTATTTGCCGCCGAGGTCGTGGTGTCTTGGGGCTATGGCCTCGGGACCAGCGACTCCGAATCGGCCATCGGGGACGGGCTGGTGGCCTTGCTGGTGTTCGGCCTTTTCACTTATGCTTCCTATATCTGCTCAAGATCCGGCGACGGAGCACCGGTCTGGGCTGGCGGAGCTTCCCATGGGTGATCCGGCAGACCAAACGGGCCACAGAGCCGGCAATTTTCGTATTCTCCGGCGCGACTTGGTTGCGCTGAAGGTGGCGAAGAATGCATCGCAGGGAAAGCCCAGCGGCGACGAGCTGGAGATGCTTCAGGAACTGGATCCGTCGCTTTCCACCCCTGGAAGATATCGCCGGGGCGCGAAAGTCAAGTCTGAGCGCCCGACGGGATCAGGGGTGGCGTACACCCTCTCCGGCAAGCACGCTTGCATAGCCTTCGCGGTAGCTAGGGTAGGTGAAGTTGAAGCCGGTTTTCAGCAGGCGAGCATTGGATACGCGCTTGTCAGCGGAGCGATTAGCCGGCGCGGAGGCTGCTTCCGGCGCTGGCAGGTTCAATGAGTCGGCAATAAAACGCTGGACATCCGCCATATCCGCCGGTTCGTTGTCGACGCCGAGGTAAAGCTCGTGGGCAGGTTGCTGCATGGTGCACAAGTGCACGATTGCGGCTGCGGCATCATCGCGGTGGATCCGATTGGTCCAGGTCTTGTCACGCGAAGAGCGGGCCGTCCCGTTGCGTACCTGGGTGATCAGTCGGTCCCGCCCGGGCCCGTAGATACCGGACAGTCGCAAGACCAGGGGCGCGTCCGCGTGTTCGACGACCACGTCTTCTGTCTCAGCCAGAATCCGGGCCGTTGGTGTGATCGGGGAAACGGGGGTCAACTCGTCAACCCAGCCACCTGCGGCATCTCCGTATACGGCGGTGGAGGAAACCAACAGGAATCGCTGGGGAGCGACCTGGTCGCGTTCAAGGGCAGCGAGGACACGTGTGGCGGCGGTGAGGTAAGTGCGCCGGTAGGCCTCTTCGCTGCGTTCGGAAGCTGCGGGGGTGAAAACCACGAAGTCCGTGTCTGCATCGATAGCGGGCAACGGACTGGCGGCATCGCCAAGATCGACGCGTTGCGTGGTGAACGAACCAGGCAAAAGCTCGGTCCTGCGACGCCACGCGGTGACGTCGTGCCCGGCCGCGATGAAACGGAGGCCTGTCTCGGTGCCGAGGTCCCCGGCACCGAGGATCAGGACCTTCATTTGACCATCGGGCGCAATCCGGCACGAGCCATGGCGTCGACGTAGGCCGCAACCATTTCATCGAACCATGCCTGCTGCTTTTCGGCCGATCCCAGGAACGCCCGGTCAGCTGTTGAGCGGACCTCGTAGATCTTGATGCCACGCTGGTTGATAACCTGCTGGCCACCGGCCTTGATCCAGGCCTGTACCAAGCGCTTGGCCTCGGTTCCATGGGCAACGATTGCCGAGGTGCGGTACGCGATGCGCATGAGCTCCTTCAGCGGACGGATACCTGCTTTTACCTGATCCGGTGTCAGCTTGGTGCCGCCCTCGGGCAGCTCCCACGGAAACACGTTCCACGGGATACCAAAACGCGGCTCCAACCCTGCAGCCTCATAGACTGCAGCAAGCCGTGCCGCGGTGGGATCGTCGTTGCGCAAGGACAGGAAGCCCGAAGACGTTCCGGGTCCCGGCGCGATTTGCAGGGAAATAACTCGGGCTTCATCGACGTCGTGCACCGGATCGATGAGCGGAACCCGGGAACCGGGCTGTTGGTCTTCCAGCTTGCGACACAATGCCGTGAGTTCGGCGACGGAATCGTCCTCCACCTTGCTCAGCTGCTCTTCAAAGTACTCGGATTGGCTCATTATTCACCTTTCGCCCTCCCAACGAGCCTACGCCGAATATGGCTTGGGCGCATTCCGCCGACAGATGGGGCGTGGTCGGAATGGGATATAAGGAAGCATTCTTGGGAGAACCGCGGCTGTGTTGCATGATGGTGCCATGGATCTGACACCTAGCGACATGGAACATTTGCGGCGTTGCGTTGAACTGGCCGAAGAGTCCTTGGAAGCCCAGGACGAGCCCTTCGGATCCGTTCTGGCCAACGAAAAAGGAGAGGTGCTTTTCGAAGACAGAAACCGTGTCGCCGGCGGGGATACGACGGCACACCCGGAAATAGCCATCGCTCAATGGGCGTTGGCGAACCTTGACCCGCAGGAACGTGCGAGCTCGACGGTGTACACCTCCGGGGAGCACTGCCCCATGTGTGCCGCCGCCCATGGATGGGCGGGCCTCGGCCGTATTGTGTACGTTGCCTCAGCCTCCATGTTCGAGGCCTGGCAGGGCGAATGGGGCGCCGCACGGGGGCCTGTTGCCGCATTGCCGGCGGAAGTGGTCGTTCCGGGCCTCTTCGTCCAAGGGCCCGTCGATGAACTGGTTCCGAGGGTTCGCTACCTGCACTTTCGGGCGTTCCAAGAGTCTTCGCAGCACGCGGCCACGCAGGACTGACAGGGGGATCAAAGTTACCGCGCGGTACCAAGTTCCATATTGTGAAACGCGATTCCACGCCCTAGTCTGGAAGCTGATAGATGTTGCCGTTGTCACATGAGGGCTGTAATGAGTTTCGCGCCTTGCCGACAGGATTTCTCCGAGCGCCTGCCAGCGCCGGAAAGCCCATGGCCCGATAGATGTGTCGATAACCTAAGCGAGGACCCCATGACTTTGACACCGCTGGCCAACCACGCGGAGCTGACCCCTCTGCGTTTCCTGCAACGTTCCGTGGAGGTCTACCCGTCCAAGGAAGCCATCGTGCACGGGCAACGGAGCTATAGCTACGCGCAGTTCGGTGCCGAGGTCCAGCAATTTGCCGCAGCGCTGGCTACACGCATTGCCCCCGGGGACCGGGTTGCGGTGCTGGCGCCGAACATTCCTGAAATGTTGTTCGCACACTATGCGGTTCCTCTGGCTGGCGGGGTGCTGGTGGCCCTCAACACCCGGCTTTCCGCCCGCGAACTGGGTTACATCATTGAACACTCCGAAGCCAAGATGCTCTTCGCCGATTCCGAGCTGCTGGATGCCGCCGCAGCGCTGCGCGCAGAAATGCCGACGCTTGAGGCATTGATCGAGATCCGGGATCCGGAGTTCACTGGTGCCCGGGCCGATGTTGAGGTCGATTCCACCTATGCCGAGTTCATTGCTGGCGTTCCCGCGACGGATATTGGATACGCAATCGCCGATGAACGAGGACCCATCACGCTGAACTACACCTCAGGAACCACGGGCAAGCCCAAGGGGGTGCTGTACTCGCACCGCGGCAGCTACCTGAATTCCCTGGGCGAGGCGTTCCACCAAGGCTTTGACGCACACACCCGTTACCTGTGGACGCTGCCGATGTTCCATTGCAACGGCTGGTGCACGCCTTGGGCTGTCACCGCAACCGGTGGAACACACCTGTGCCTGCGCGGGGTGCGCGCAGACACGGTCTGGGATGCCATCGAGAATCTGGGCGTCACCCATCTCTGCGGGGCTCCAACGGTGTGCTCGATCATTGCGGATGCGACGCGCGCGCACGCGCCGGCCGAAAGCATCAAGATCACTACCGCCGGAGCACCGCCCTCACCGGCGATCATCGCCAAGCTGCAAAAGCTCGGTATCGAAGTTGTCCATGTCTATGGCCTGACCGAGGTCTACGGTCCCTCTACGATCTGCGAATACCAAGACTCGTGGGACCAGCTGGAGCCGGAGGCCCGGGCGAGGAAGGTCTCGCGGCAGGGTGTAGGCATGATCCAAGCCGAATCCGCACGCATCGTTGACATGGATATGAACGACGTGCCCGCCGACGGGGAAACTATGGGTGAGATTGTCCTGCGCGGCAACAATGTCATGATCGGCTATTACAAGGACGACGAGGCCACGGCAACGGCGTTTGCCGGCGGATGGTTCCACACCGGGGACCTGGGGGTCATGCACCCGGACGGGTATATCCAGCTACGTGACCGAGCCAAGGACATTATTATTTCCGGCGGTGAGAACATCTCCACCATCGAGGTCGAGCAGGCACTGGCCAGCCACCCCGAGGTGCTGGATGTGGCGGTCATCGGCGTTCCGCACGAGAAATGGGGCGAGACCCCGGTCGCCTACGTGATTCGCGCCAGCGGTTCGAGCCTGGATTCGGAGGCATTGGCGGCGCATGCTCGACAGCAGCTGGCGGGGTTCAAGGTGCCCAAGGCCATCCATTTCCCGGAGGACCTTCCGCGGACCTCGACCGGCAAGGTCCAAAAGAACGTGCTGCGGGAAAATGCGTAGCAAGGCCATGCTCTTTCGAAATTTCCTTCCCAGGATTCGCGTTGCGGATCGCGTTTCGATACGTTTTACATAGGAATGCCCCAAGCCCTTCTTCCGCAATGAGTGCCCTGCCCAGGCAACCATGGTCGGCGTGCAATTAAGCGGAAGCCATGGCGGGCCTTGAAAGAAATCGGTTTCTCGTTCTATGTCGGAAACACCCGCAACACCTGCCAGATCAAAGCTGCCGTGGTTTTGGATCCTCCCGATTCCGGTGGCCCTGGGCCTCGGCATTGTCATTGGCATGCAGATTGCGGCCCCGGGTGAACCCGCACCCGCGGCCGCAGTGACCCAAGCGGCCCCAAGCCAAGGCACTGACGCGCCCGCTGAGACCCAGCAACGGGTCGACGTGGAACGACGCGACGCCAACGACCCCACGGCCGTCGGAGAGCTTGATGCGCCGGTCGACATGGTGATCTACTCGGACTACCAATGTGGTTACTGCGCCAAGTGGGCTGCCGAGTCGCTGCCGACGATCCTGGAAAAATACGTGGATACCGGTGAGCTGCGTATTGAATACCGGGACATCATGTTCTTCGGCGAAAACTCACGCCAAAGCGCCGAGCTTGGCGTTGCCGCCGGCAAGCAAGGCAAATTCCAGGCATTCCATGACGCGATTTTTGCAGACGGTAAAACGGCCAAGGACGCCGATTTCTCCGCCAAGGGCATCGAGAAGCTGGCTGAACGGATCGGCGTGGACGCAGAGCAGTTCACCGCCGATGCGGCACACGCGGACACTGCTGCCCTGGTGCAGAAGAACCACGATGAAGCCAGCTCCTTGGGGGTCACCGGCACACCGACCTTTATCGTCAACGGGCGCCCGATCATCGGTGCCCAGCCACTGGATGTCTTCATCCAGGCCATTGACGAGGAACTGGCCCAATAGGGGTCGGGCGGACCAGCATGGAAATCGGCTTCGCCTATGCCTTGTTTGGCGGAATGCTTGGGGTCTTTAGCCCGTGCAACGCCCTGTTACTCCCGGCATTTCTTGCCAATATCGCTACATCACGCGCCAGGCTCTTGAGCTTGGGCTCCGTGTTCCTGGGTGGCTTGCTGATCACCCTGGTCCCGCTCGGACTTGGCCTCGGTTGGTTGGGTGGAACCTTCACGATCGATCGCGGGGTTTTGCTCAACGGAGCAGGATGGTTGCTTATTGCCCTGGGATTGCTCACGGCCTTTGGCGGCGGAGTTGATTTCTCCCGGTTCATTCCCGGAAAACCCCGCCCCGTGGCCGGGTCGTTGGCCGGCACCTTTGCGCTGGGGGCTGTTTCCGGAATTGCGGGTTTCTGCACGGGCCCGGTCCTGGGCGCGATCCTCACCCTGGCACTAACCTCCGCAAGCCCGACCCGTGGAGGGACGCTATTGGCCCTGTACGGCGTGGGGATGGTGCTGCCGGTCATCCTCATTGCTTTACTGATCCGCAGGCTCGGGCATAGCTCGGTGAGCTGGATGAGGGGACGGCGGTTCCGTGTGGGCAGGCTGTGGTTTCACACGACCTCGCTGGTGATGGGTGCGCTCACCGTGCTCGTGGGCTGGATCATGATCTTCACCAATGGCTTGGCCACGGTGCCTGAACTTCTGCCGTCGGGCCTGATTGCAACGGTGGATAACTTGGGTCGGCAGATAGATGCATACGTCCCATCGTGGGCTTGGACGACACTGGTAGGCATGCTGCTGCTGTTCTGGTGGCTTCGCCTTGCCGTGCGCCGAACCGGCAGCGCTCCCGGTGCTACCGAAGCCTCGGTTGGCACCCCGGAAAAGTTGACGCATGAAGAGGGTGCCACTGAAAAGCCGTAACCGTCCCTGCGGTCGCTATTGCCGCTGGTAGACTCGGAAGTCGAATCTACGTTCTATGAATGGCGGGGCCAATGTTTGGTATGGACCTACCTCGGCAACCCCTTCCCAAGCCCGGATCCCACGGGCCGGTCGGCGCTGTTGAGGCCGTGGGATTCCCCTCTCCGGCGCGGGACTACTACACCGGCGGGATCGACCTGAACCGGTTGCTGATTCAAGACCGGACCTCCACGTTCCTCATGCGGGTGACAGGTAATTCCATGGCATCTTCGGGAATAAGCCATGGCGACGAAATCGTCGTGGACAGGGCGCTTTCCCCGCGCGACGGCTCCGTTGTCATTGCCGTCCATGCAGGGGAGCTGGTCATTCGCAGGCTCATGTCCCACAGCGGTGCCATGGTTCTGTCCAGTGATGAGGAACCGGTCGAGCAGTCAGAACCGTTGACCGAGGCGACCACTATTTGGGGAGTTGTCACGCGGTGCCTGCACCACGTTTAGTGCCTGCTGGGCTCACCTCGCGAAATGCCGTCGCAGGCAACCCCGATGATGGTTTGCGCTCGCACGTCTTTCGATCCGCCAAACAGAGGATGCTGAAAACGCTTCCCGGTGCAGGCATGCAAGACAAGGTCAGGTGGCACCTTGGCTGAGCGGATCGCGCTTGTCGACGTCAACAACTTCTATGTCTCCTGTGAGCGGGTCTTTGATCCAAGCCTCGATGGCAGGCCGGTCGTCGTGCTATCCAACAATGACGGGTGCGTGGTTGCACGCTCGCAGGAAGCCAAGGACCTGGGGATCACTACCGGTGCACCCTTTTTTCAAGTCAAGCAGTTCGGGCAGAGCCATGGCATGGTCGTGCGCTCAAGCAACTACGAATTGTACGGGGACATGAGTGCGCGGGTCATGGAGGTGCTCTCGCGGTTTGGCACCTGGCAAGAGGTCTACTCCATCGACGAATCCTTCCTCGGGGTACAAGGAAATCCCGAGCAGCTCGGAGAGCTGGCTTCCCGGATCCGTAAGGCAGTGGCACTGAACGTCGGGGTCCCGGTGTGCGTGGGAGTTGCGCCGACCAAGACGTTGGCCAAGTTCGCCAACCATGTAGCCAAGCGCAATGCCCACTTGGACGGGGTGTGCTCGATGGACTCGATGGATCCGCAACTAGTTGAACGCATCCAATCAAGGGTTCCAGTGACGGATCTGTGGGGCGTCGGGGCCCGTACCGGGACGAAGCTCGCGGGCATGGGTGTCTCGACCATCGCCGACCTCAAGGCCGCCGACGCGACGGAGATTCGCAAAAGATTTTCCGTGGTGCTCCAACGTACGGTCCTGGAACTGAACTCGATCGCATGCATCCCGCACAACGAGGAACGTGCAGACAAGCAACAGATCATGTACTCGCGGTCCTTTTCCAGCCCCGTGACTACCATCGAGGGCATGGTCGAGGTCATGTCCGTCTATGCCCAACGCGGGGCGGCCAGGCTGCTCTCCGACGGGCTTTGGGCAACACTGCTCACCGTCACCGCAGGAACCAACCGCTTTTCTTCGGGCGAAGCCTCGTTTCCATCGCTCACGATCAAGTTGCCCTCACCCACACAGGACCCGATCCTGCTGGCCCGACTGGCTGTCGCCGCCATGCGTGAAATCATGCACCAGGGGGCATCGTATGTCCGGGGAGGGGTGGTGCTTTCCGGGTTGCAGCCTGAGGCGGGCCAGGCAATGTTGGGGGTCTTTGACGAAGGCGGGGCCGAAACGCACGTCGGGGATGTCTTGGGTGCGGTCAAGGCAAGATTCGGGAACAAGTCCATTGGGCTCGGCTCCGGGGGATTGGCCGTGGAACCAGACTGGTCCATGAAACGAGAATTTTCGTCACCGAAATTCACAACGGAGTGGGCCGACATACCGATCGTGCGAGCTTAGCTTCTTGGACCAGGCATCCGGAGCGGCATCGAAGACGGATTCCGGAAGCCGTATCTCCCCACGACTCCGAAAAGGAGAGAAGCTTGGGTGGATCCGGTCTCAACCAGGGCCGAAAACAATAACAGGCGGCGACTGGATAAGGTTTTTGGCCCACGATGCTGGCCGCCGGGGGTTTATCTGGCACGCTGAATGTGGACGGAGAAAGGGGGAACGCGCACCATGGATCATTTGCGAGCAAGGACTTTCTTGGGTCGAAGGGTCCTTCCACTGCTGGTTCTTCCCGCCATGGTCTTGACGGGGTGCGCCACAAGCACAGGCCAGTCGACATCGAACAGTGCCCGGAGCACACCGTCAATCACTCCGGGTACGCCAGAAACTTCTCCGCACACCTCGGAACCGGCGCAATCGATGGAACCGAGACAAGAAGCCAGTGGTACACCAACTCCGGCGGTGTCGCAGGATGCAGCCGAAAAGATCCTGGATGTCATGACGCTGAAGGAAAAAATCGGCCAGGTCCTCATGATCGGCGTTCCTGCAACCGGCAGCAGTGCAGCCGACCGCTCGACCATCGCCACCCACGAGCTGGGAAACTTCTTTCTCAAGGGCAGGAGCAGGGGCGGGACAGCGGCAACTAAGTCCGTCGTCAAGGGGATCGAGTCGGTCATCGCCAAGTCGTTGTCAGTGGATGTCAAGGCATTCGTCGCTACCGACCAAGAGGGCGGCTCCGTCCAGGTCCTGAAAGGAGCAGGCTTCTCAACCTTGCCTGCGGCACTGACCCAAGGCGGGTGGGCCACGGCAACGCTGCGTGAGCGAGCCACTGGATGGGGCAAGGAACTGGCCAAGACCGGGATCAACGTCAACCTTGCACCGGTAGCGGACACCGTCCCCTCGGCTACCTTCGCTCCCTCCAACGCACCCATCGGGTACTGGAAACGAGAATACGGATACGATCCCCAAACGGTCTCCGCAGCATCCCTGGCATTTTCCGACGGCATGCATGCCGCAGGCGTGGACCCGGTGATCAAGCATTTCCCCGGACTTGGACGTGTCACCAAAAACACCGACACTGCAAAGAACGTCACGGATACCAAGACCACCAGGAACGATGCCGCACTTAGGCCCTTCAAGGACGGAATTGCTGCAGGCAACGATTGGATCATGGTCTCAAACGCGTACTACTCCAAGATCGATGCCAAGAACATTGCTCCGTTCTCCTCGACCATCATGCGCGGGATGCTCCGCGAAGATCTGGGGTTCGACGGAATCGTCGTCTCTGACGACATGTGCGATGCCGTCCAGCTGGACCCCTGGGCTTATGGCACCAGGGCACTGAATTTCTTTGAGGCCGGCGGAACGATGATGCTCTGCGTTGACGCGGCGAAAGTGCCGGGCATTGCCAAGGCCCTGCATGCCAAGGCGAGCGAGGACCCAGCTTTCGCCCGAATCATTGACTCCGCAGCGCTCCACGTTCTCCGGGCCAAGGACAACTAGCACCAGAGGTGCCTGCGTCTTTGCTCCATGGCTCCGAAACACTGCCGCCAACCGCTTGGCCAGGCCTCCGCCCGGCACACCGAAGCGGCGCGGACCGAAGGACGTGCGGTGAAAAATGCTTCACCGCTGTCCTCCGAGCCGCGCCGTTGATGCTTCAAACACCGTTCGGGGCCGGCACTACCTCCGCTTCTTCTTGTCCAGTTTCACGTTCAAGACCTGGGCGCGGTCGCCGGAGGCGTTATGCAAGTGCAGCAGCAGCGCCTTCGCGTTCGTGGTGCCCTTGGAGAGCGTGGTGCCCAACGTGCTCCGGTCCAGATCGCCAAATACCGTCCCAGCGCCTTCGAAGGAGATCTTCGGGGTGATGGCGTTGAAATCGATCCACTTGGTCTTATCCACCGGTACATTGGCACCGGACTCGTCGGTGTTGTACTGCGAGTAGGTCATGACACGGTAGGAAATCGGACCGCTTGAATCCGTCAGCCCCAGGGCTTCCAAGGTGACCGGGAATCCTGCGACGTTGGTGTCGAAGGTGTTGGAATCGACGTCTCCGCCGACCCCGTTGAGCAACTGCAGATCCACTTGCTCGGATGTCCGCAGGTCGTAGGTGGCTGACAGGTCGGCGTCCAACTCATCGACGTTGGTGTTGAAGGTGACGAAATCCGCCACACCGTCGCGGTCGACGTCGATTTCGATGTCGACCTCGGTACCACCGGCCAGATGCGCCCAGTTGCCCCAGGTGCTGATACCGAAGTTCAGCATTCCATCCGCCGCGCCGGTGGTGGGAACGGTGGAAGCAGCACCGACGTGCTGCAGGTCCATGGAGCGTGCGCCGGGCACTTCATCGGCGCTCTTGGGTAGGCGGGATGAAGCAGCACCGTGCTCGAAGGCCGAGACCAGTGAAACCACTTGGGTGTCCTGGAAGCCCGCACGGATGTCCTTGCCACGTAGCTCAATGGTTCCGGTGCTGGAGCGCTTGGGGAACTTGACTTTCTTTGCGCTCATGTCGGCAACCAGCTTCGGTGCAGCATGGACAGGTACGCGCAACGTCGGGGCCTTGGGACTGCTCAGCTCCACCCGGCCCGAGACATCCGCGACCCATGCACGCGGCAGGCCAAGCTGTTCGCGCTCCATCGTCGGATCGATCGTCTTTGCGTACGTGCGCGCATCGACGTTGAGCGTCACCTTGACCTTGGCGCTCTTGCCTGCCTTGAGCGTGACCTTCTTTTGGCTCAAGCTATAGCTTGCACCCGGGATTTGCGTTGAAGGAACGTACTTCAGCTTGTAGGACTGGGTTTTCTTGGACTTGTTGACCACGGTGATGGACTTGGTGGCCTTGTACTTTTTCTTGTCCACTTCAATGACGCCGAACACCACTGAGACCAGCGACGGATCGGCGGTGGCATAGGCGTAGACGGGGGATTTGATTGCCGCATCGGCGATCACCCGTCCTGAACCAACGCGGTTGGGCCCGTAGGCCTTCCCGTTGGCTGCCAGGATGTCCACCGTGGCGGTGTTCATCACCAGGGCCTTGACCTGCAGTGCTGTGTAGTTTCCACTGCCTGCCACCAAGGCGGCAATGCCCGCGGTGTGCGGGGTTGCCATGGAGGTGCCGGACATGACTGCCGGGCCGTTGCCCGTGCCGACGCCAACCGAACCGATGAGCGTGCCTGGGGCCGCGACATCGGGCTTGACGATGCCTTCCGAGCCGTGGACACCGCGCGAGGATGAGGAGTTCAATGTGTTCCCCAGCCCGGACTTGGCCGAGGCGGTACCCACCAGGGCAGGATCCAGGGTGACGTTCAGGGTGCCGTCTTCCGCAGCGGGACGCAGCTTATCGGAGTAGGCCTTGGTGAACTGGGCTCCGGGGATCGTTGCGTTGCCGGCGATCCCGGCTTGAAAGACAGCTACCTCGGAGTCAAGGATGACACCGGTTGCTCCGGCGGCCTCGGCGTTGTTGAAGCGTGTGCCCGAGCCACAGGGGAACTCGAGGTTTTCGCTCCACTGCAGCCAGACCCACTTGCCGGCCAAGGAGCCGGGATCAAAAGCGTCACAGCCAAAGGCGTTTGCGGCTGGGGCCATCACGACGTCACCGGTGAGCTGCGACGGATCGGCGCTGGTGTAATCGAAGTTGGCCGAGTACTGTCCGGCAGCGATTCCTGCGACATCCGCGGGGGCGTTGACCTTGATGCCGTCGAGGGTGACCTTGGAACCCACGGAGTTGGCCACTGTCAGTGACGAGCGGGCGTTGCCCGGGGAACCCCCGACGTCGGTGACGTCCCCGGCGTTGCCGGAGGCCACGACGGAGAGGATCCCGAGCTTGGTGAGTGCATCGACGATGTCGTTTTCCGGATCTTCGACCGGGGAGTGGTCCGAGCCCAGAGACATGTTAACGATTTGGGCCCGGTCATCGAAGTTGCCGTCGTTGTTCGGGTCAAGGACGTAATCCAGGGCCTGCCCGACTACGGAGGAGGAACCGCCGCAGCCAAAGACGCGGATACCGACCAATGCGGCTTCCGGGGCGCTGCCCGGGCCGATGAGCATGGAACCGACCTTGTCGGCGGAGAGCTTGGTGTAGTCGCCGTTGAACGTGGTGCCGTCGGCTTTGACCCCGTACCCGGCCGCGGTGCCCGAGACGTGGGAACCGTGGCCGGCAGCCTGGCAGTCAAGGGGGTTGGAATCAGGCTTGGGAACCGGTTGGTAGTCAGGTGCGCTCGGATCGGCGTTGTAGTCGTCGCCGACGAGGTCCCAACCACCGATGAACTTGTCCGGGTCGTACAGCCCGGAGGGCTTGGAAGGCAGTTCCTTGGAAGCCTGCGCCTTCTTGTATGCCTCCACCGTGCCCGGGCCTCCGAAGCCGGCGTGGGTGTAGTCGATTCCGGTGTCCAGCACCGCGATGGTGACCCCTTCGCCGGTCTGGCTCAAGGTGTTCCACGCGTTGAGTGCACGGGTGTCTACGTCGGATCCCTTGTTGTCCCGGGACTTAGGGACGATTGCGGTGATTTTCTTGACGTCTTTGCGCGTGGACAGGGCACGCAGGGCCTCGGCGTCGCCGCGTAGTGCCACGCCCGGCAGCGTGTTGGTTGTCGTGTAGATGACATCTGCCTTTGCCGTCTTGGCTGCTGAATTTCCCTTGGCCTTGATGTCCGCACGGATCTTCTTGACCTTGTCGGGGTTCTTGACGGACCTGCCGCGGGCTTCCTTGGCCCCCTCGGGCTGCGTTGCTTCGAAGGCGCCCTTGCCCTCGAATTGCACATAGACGGAGACTTCGCCCTCGGCCGAGGACAAGGGTCCCGAGACCTTCAGGTTCTTCATTGCCTTGGGGGCAAGCCCTCCAAGTGAGGGCGACTGGGACCCCGGCGAGGGTTCGATCTTGGGAGGGGCGGCCAGGGATGGCACGGACATGGTGACGGCCAGGGCGATGCCCGAAGCTGATGCCACTATCATCCGCGTGAGACTGTGACGACTTGGGGTAGTCATTATTCTCCTTGAATTACGGTGAGGGTGATGAGGGAAGGAAACCCGTGAGAGCATCGGGCCGACCTTTCCAAGGCACATACTATGTGAGCCACGCCACGTATCAAGGGGTTGTTTGAGAATTCTTTTTGAAAAATGCTGCCCGGGGCCCTTCTTGCTCGGCTGACGGAAGACTTGGCGGGCTCCGGACTTCAAAGTGACGGAGGGTTTCGATAGTGTGTGGATCGTTGGTGGGGCTTCTTGGGGAGGCCCACCGTCGGCAACGTGGGCTTGTGTCGATGGAGGGAAGCGGTTGGTATCGGACAAGGACGCCGGCCGCAACGAATCCCGTCACGTGGACCCGTGTTCCGGATGCGTTTTTGGGGAAACGCAAAACGCTGGTCCCGTGACTTCACGGGACCAGCGTTTTAACTTATTTGACGTGGGAAGGGCTAGCGTGTCCCGCCCTGCCACAAGGCGTCGAAGGGGGCAGCGGAGGAGACCCGGTTTTTGATGCCCGCGGTGACGAAGGCCTTGGCGTTCCGAGCAGCCTGCAACGGCGTCTGGCCCTTGGCAAGCTCTGCGGTGATGGCTGCGGCCAGTGAACACCCGGCACCCGAAACGGCAACTTCGCCGACCTTGGGTGCCGAAAGCACCTCGAGGGTTTCGCCATCGAAGTAGACGTCAACAGCGTCGCTGCCTGCCAACCTGATCCCGCCCTTTGCCAGTACGGTTACCCCTGAAAGCGCGTGGATCTTTTTCGCGGCCTCGGTCAGGTCGGCAACGTTGCTGATGCTCATCCCTGAGAGTGACTCGGCTTCGAAGTGGTTGGGCGTGACGAAGGTGGCCAGCGGCAACAGCTCCGTCTTCAGTGCCTCGTCGGTGTCCAGCGCATGCCCCGGCTCCTGGCCCTTGCAGATCAACACCGGATCCAGCACGATGTTGTCCCATACCTGGGTCTTCAGTGCTGCGGCAACGGTGGAAATGGTGGTGGGGGAACCCATCATGCCAAGCTTGACCGTCCTCAGGTCCGCTGCATAGCAGGTCTGGACGGCTTCGAGCTGGTCGGCGATAACTTGCGGGTCAATCGGAACGAAGCGGTGGTTCCAGTTGTGTTTCGGGTCGAAGGACACGATGCAGGTCAGTGCAACAATGCCGTAGGTGCCCAGTTCCTGGAAGGTTTTCAGGTCAGCCTGGGCGCCGGCACCGCCTGTTGCTTCGGAACCGGCGATGGTCAAGGTGATAGCGGGACGGGTCCCGGTGGTGGCAGAAGTCATGCATCCATTTTAGGGGGAACTTGCCGTAGCCCAGTCACCGGCGTTAACGGCTCTGTGTGGCAGCGGGTGCAAGAGATGGCCAGGATGGGCGGGATCACGCCCTGGCGAAGGTGGTCAGCTGGGTTGCGTTGGACCAACCCTTTGCACGTTCGGCACGGGTCCCGGTGGCGTTGTCGGCACTGGTGACCATGAAAAGCACAGGTAGTCCCTGGCGGGTGGCGGCGGCTGCAAGATTCGCCAGGATCGCAGCCCGGAACTGTTCGGCGTTCGAGGTGGCAATGATGTTTGGGTCGCCAAGCAGCGCGAAACCCTGGGAGAAATGTATACGGCCCCGGCCGGCCGGCGCATCGAAGTCGGCGATTTCCACGACGTCGTAGTTCTCCATTGGTGCTTCGAAGAGCGTTGCAGTCTCTGGAAGGTTGATCACTTGATCCACATCGTTGGCCAAGGCTGCCAGCAACACTCGGTTGCCCTTCCTGTTCCACCCCTGTGCCTGGAGTTCATCGATGACAGCGGCCTCGGGGGCGCCCAGGAGCGTCAGCATGGTTTGCCCTGCCTGGCTGGCCAGATCCGGATCGGCCATGAGCGATGCCAGGTCTTCGGCAGCAGGCCAGGCACAGGTGACTTCGTTGTCGCTTCCGTCCCGGGCCACGCTGTGTAGCAGGCCCGCTTCGTCACGGGTCACCGTGCGGTCCCGCAAAAGTGCGAAGGAATGTACCCAACGGGGAAGGCTGTTGGACTCGGATGGCATTTGGCGGCTCCTGTTCCGGGGACGTGCGGCGAAAATTATTTAGGGCGCAAAAAGCTTGCTGGCCACTGGTGACCGGTGCCCGTTCGAGCGCGGTTGAAGGACTCGTTATCGACTCTACGCCTGCACGGGTCGAATCCAAGATCGGTGTTCCATGGTTGTTCGTGAAGCGGGGGCTCGCTCGCCTTAGGTTGCGGTACGCACCAGTGAGAGCACGTCGTCGAGGATGCTGCGGACCACAGGCATCCGGGATAGCACGACAAGTCGTGCTATCACCGGGGCTACGTTCTTGATCAGTCGGCGACTGCGGGAGGCTCCGGGGGAGCGGTCGTAGGCCCAGAAGAGGAAAATGCCGCGTTGGATCAGCCACAGCAACTCCGGCAGGTCCTTTCGGATGGCCAGCGGAGGCAGCGGGCTGCTGACCGAGACCACCTGACGCCACAACCCGAACTCGAGTGCGCGATGGACATCGCTGAGGTCGCTGTGGGTGCCGGCGAATGCCGTCCGGATGAACGCGGGCCCGAACTCGTGGAACGGTGCCAAGGTTTCCAGTGCAGACTCAAGGGCAATACGCAGATTCGTCTCGAGGTTGTTTCCCGGCACCAACAGCGGCCACGAGACGTTCCTGTGCTTCTCGACCAGTTCGCGAAAGAACTCATGGACGATGGCGTCCTTGGAATCGAAATAGTAGTAGGCGTTGCCCAAGGACAGCCCGGATTCAGCGGCAATGGCCCGCATCGTGGTCCCGGCGAAACCTTTTGCCGCGAAGAGCTCCATGGCGGTGTCCAGCAGCAGCTGGCGGGTTTGGGCACTCTTGCCAATCGGCGTCACCATGGCGTTTCCTTTCGCGTCGTTCCCCTGATTTTCCATCATATCAACTTTTGAACACGTTCAAAACGTGACCAATCGCGACGGAAGCGCACCAATACCAACCGTGCCCGCCATTGGCAGACCCGAGCGGGAATCCGGAAAATACGTGCCTTTGAGACCATGGGATACTTGAATCTCGAGTGTTAATACAGCGAGCGGTCCCACCGGCACCGAAACCACACATCGTCTCGTTGGCGATGCTGCAGGAATCGAGGCTTCCGGGATTGGCTTGGCGAACCACTTCTTCGATCGGGAACAACCATGGGCAAAACATACGCCTCAACTTCACAACGTCAACAGGCTTCGCGCGCCGTTTTTGCGTCCGCCGGAAGCCCCTATTTCTCAACCGTTCTTGCGCTGATGGCCGTTGTGGTCATTCTTTCGAACGTCGGTGCAGCCAAGGGGGTCACCTTCGGCCCCATCGTCACCGACGGGGGGTTCTTCCTTTTTCCGCTGGCATACATCCTGGGCGACGTGATCTCCGAGGTCTACGGATTCAAGGTGGCTCGCCGGGCGATCATCACCACCTTTGCGCTGGCCGTGTTTTCCACGCTGTGCTTCTGGATCATGATCCACTTGCCGGCCGCCGAGTGGTATGACGGGCAGGAAGCCCTCGCGCGGACCCTGGGACCGGTCTGGCTTATCGTTCTGGCGTCACTGCTGGGCTTCTTGGTCGGACAAACACTGAACTCGTGGGTCTTGGTCAAGATGAAGGAACGTTTTGGCGAACGCGGGCTGGTGGGCCGCCTGATGGGCTCGACGGGTGCCGGCGAATTTGCCGACACCCTGATCTTCTGTTCGATCGCAGCCAGAGTCATCGGCATCACGGACATGTCGACGTTCCTCAACTACGTGCTGGTTGGTTTCGTCTACAAGACAGCTGTGGAATTTCTTTTCGTTCCGGTGACCACCCTGGTCATCCGCTGGTTCAAACGCAGGGAGCCCAGCTACGGCAGCGGGGCCCAACCAGCCGGTCCTGCCGCCTAGGGCCGATACCGAATCAGCCCGGGCCGATGTGCTCCTTCATCCGACGTGGCGAACGGCCCTACCACCGTGTTTTTGCCGGAGGGGCCGGACTATTGAGGTACAGATATCATCCACAATGCTGAGGCGCGCCGGATGCGCTGGTTGGTAACGTCAAGACATGGACGCCACCCAACGTGAACTGCTCAGGGCCAGTGCACTGGTCGCCGGCTACGGCAGCCAGGACGTGTGTGGCCCACTGGACTTGTTGGTTGAACCCGGCGAGACCCTGGGTATCGTCGGGTTCAACGCTGCCGGAAAATCCACGCTGCTGCGCACGCTCGTCGGGTACCAGGAGCCGGTCAGCGGGCAGTCGGTGATCCTTGGGGCATTCACCGACGATTCGAGCTTCATCTACCGCAAGGCCGTTTCCGTTGTCTTTGACGAAGACGCCTTCTTTCCCTCGCTGAGCGTGGAGGAACACCTGCAGCTCATCGCCGGCGGACACGGGGTCCCCCAACCTCAGGCTGCGGTCGATCACGAACTGATCTTCTTTGACCTGGAAACCGCACGGACCGAATACCCCCATCGACTCTCTTCGGGACAACGCAGACGGTTGCTTCTGGCGGCGTCCCTGCTGCGTCCCTGCAGCTTGCTGGTCCTTGACGAGCCCGAGCAACGGCTCGACCCGGTGATGCGTGCGGCCCTGGCGACGCGGCTGCGGGAGCTCGCCGACGCCGGAACGGCACTCTTGGTGGTGACGCACGACCCCGTGTTCCTGGCCTCGGTGGCCGACTCCGTGCTGCTGATATCAAACGGGCAGATCATCCCCACGAGTGTTGCCGAAGGGGCAGCCGCCATTGGCCGTGCTTGATCTCCGGGGGCCCTTGGATAACGCGCCGATAGAGTTTGATCCGTGGTCCCGGAACCGGGTCGCGGAGAAACGCGAACGCGGCGACGACTTTTGGGAACGCATGGGCGATGCCTACATCTCCTTGTTGGCTGGCGCCATTGTCCTTGCCTATGCTGCGGGGCTTGCACTTGCGTTTGCTGACCAACTCAAGGACGAACTGGTCTCAGGGGTCCTCCGGACGGGACTTGGCATGGTTCCAGGGGGATCTGCGGCCTCGGGGTTGGTGATGCTCGGGCTCCTCGGTGTTCTGTTGCTGATCTCAAAGCTCGGCCCGACAGCGGTGGACCAGGCGCAGGGGTTCTGGTGGCTCACGTTGCCGGTGACGCGGACCGGGTTCCTTGCCCGGCTGCTCCGCCATCGGCTGGCCAGCACCTTCCTCTGTGGGGTGTTCCTCTGGTTGCCGCTGGGGTACGGAACCGTGGTCGGTGGGTTGGCTGAAGGGACATTCGCGGGGGTGCTTCTTGGTGCGGCCACTCTCGGACTGCTGTTCGTGGTGCTTTCGCTGCTGGCTGCCTGGGCCCAGACCAGAAATGCCGTTCACGTATTCCGTGCGGTGCTGAACGCAGCGGTGGTGGGCGTGCTGCTGGCCTACCTGCTCGATGTGTTGCTGCGCATCTTGGATCTTGGAAACATGGCTGCGTTCTGGGCGGTACTCCCCTCGCACCTGCCGGCCTTGGCCCAGTCCGGGGCATGGTGGATCCCGTTGCTGTTGGCTGCTCTCGCGATGGGTGGCTTTTCCTCGCTGGCAGGGCAACTGCAAAGTATTCCCAGCAAGGAATTGATCTCAAGCGGCTCTGTCAGTGCCCATGCCGGCGCCGCGTTGGCGCTGTTGGATGACAAATCACTCGGTAGCGCTATTGGTGCGGCCGGTGTTCGGGAAACCAAACGAACAATGGGGAGAAGGGACCGCACCAGACGACGCGGCTCCGATGCCTTTGCGCGGATGCTTCCTGTCATATGGGTCCGCGGGCCGTACTCCGCACTCGTTCGCGCAGAACTCCTGGTGCTGTTGCGGACCGGCAAGATATGGCGGGGTTCGCTTGCCGGATGGTGCATTCCGGTTGCCGGGGTTTTCGCCGTGCAGGGCGGGCGTCCGGCGGTGCTGGTCTCCTTGGTGCTCGTCGGTGCTGTGCTGGCGGCACGGGCGGCCTCCAAGGCTGCGGGTCAGACAGCTGATCTTCCCTCGTTGGAAGCCATCATCCCGTTGGGCCGTTCGGCCGTGCGTCAAACCCATGCACTCGTGGCCGCGCTGCTATTGGTCCCATGGGCCGTCGGACTCGGTGCATTCCTCGGGTGGGCCGTCGAGGCGGACGCAGAAGGGTTCATGGTGCTGCTGGGACTGGCGGTCGTTGCCGGATTCGGCCTCGCCGCAGGTGCCGTTCGCATGGCGTTCCGTCCGGAACTCGACTGGGGATCGGTAATGCTCATGGCGGCCATGGGCCGCGCCACCGGGCCCTTGATCCAACATTTCATCTACGGCTACGAGGTGATCGCGGTATCGATCGTCACGTTGCTTGCCGGTCTGGTGCTGGAACCGATTCCGCCGGTGTTGCTGGTGATCGGCACCGTGGTTGCGGCCATCGCGTGGGGCGTTGGAACCTCGACCTCGAATCAAAGCAACGCTCATCGCAGGCAGTGGTAGCACTCGAGCCACTGGACCTGCCCAATGCGGTGTGGACCCGCAAAGCACCAACACTGAGTCCATGGAATTTCTCACCGCAGCAGGGAGGAGCTCGGCCGCAGGTCTCAACGCGTACGTTCCATTGCTCATGCCCTGACTGCTCAACCGCTTCACCCTGTGGGTTGCGCTGCCAGAGGGGTGGGGTTGGCTCTGCGACGGGTGGGCCCTTGCGATCCTTGCCATGCTGCGGCTCATCGAGGCGGTGGTCGAAAAAGTACCTATCGTTGATTCAATCAGTGATGCCGTGCAGACGGTGGAACGTACGGCTTCCTGCAGGCTGGTTTTTGCCTCAGTTCCGGGCGCCGAAACCATTGCGACGCCGGATTCCGGCGAGTCCTTCGCCTCGGCCCATTGGGTGCCGCTGATCATCGGTTCAGGGAACGCCGTGGTCGTCCACTTGCTTCAGGCCGGGGGGCAGGGCGTTCCTGGACCTCGACGCCGCATGGGTAGCTGCCCCCGGTGGCGAGCACCGTTGAAGACCGGGCTTCACCGGGTCTTGGCCTGCGGGCCATCGCCCTTCCGGTAATGGTTTTTGCTCGCTGCGGTTGCGGTTGCGGTCGCGCTTGCGTGATGCTGTTCATTGGCATGCGCAAGCTTGGGCCACAGCGGAGCGGAAACCTCGTCTGGACCGGCTCACCAAACGATCAGCGCGTGGAGGTTTGTAGTCCTTGGGGATCGGGCTGCCCTGCGTAATAACGCGAGATGGTCCATTCCTTGAGCTCGTGGAACGTGCCGTCCTCGATGGCCTGGCGCGCGTCATCGACCATCTTCACCACGAAACGCTCG
The DNA here is from genome assembly GCF_039544305.1 of Paeniglutamicibacter antarcticus. NCBI lineage: Bacteria > Bacillati > Actinomycetota > Actinomycetes > Micrococcales > Micrococcaceae > Paeniglutamicibacter > Paeniglutamicibacter antarcticus. The sequence continues at coordinate 8,564 of NZ_BAABLK010000088.1, read as the reverse complement.
TTGTGGATGGAAATCAGCGTGTGGCTAACGAGCTCCTTTGACTTGAATAGGTGGTGGATGTAAGCACGCGTGTAGTGCTGGCACGTGTAGCAATCGCATTCATCGGACAGCGGCGTGAAGTCCGTTTTGTATCGACGGCCTGAGAGGTTGAAGCGGCCGTGTGGGGTGTAGAACGCGGAGTTGCGGGCAACCCGGGTGGGCGAGACACAGTCAAAGGTGTCGGCACCGTTCTCGATGGCAGTGAAGATGTCATCGGGTTCGGAGATCCCCAGCAGGTGGCGCGGCTTGTTTTCCGGAAGCTCCTCGGCGCACCAGCCCACGATCGTGCCAAGGTTTTCCTTTTCCAGCGCCCCACCGATGCCGAAACCGTCAAAGGACATGGCGCCCAGGTCCCGGCAGGCCTGGCGGCGCAGGTCCTCGTATTGGGCGCCCTGGATGACGCCGAAGAGCGCCTGATAGTCCTTGCTTGCACGGGTATCGGTGAGGTTGAAGTGCTCCGCCACGCAGCGCTGGGCCCACAAACGTGTGCGTTCCAGGGATTCGACCTGGTAACCGCGGGAGTTTTGCAAGGTGGTCAACTCGTCGAACGCGAACATGATGTCCGCGCCGATCTCGTGCTGCACCTTCATGGAGATCTCCGGGGAGAACCGGTGCATGTCGCCATTGAGGTGGGACTTGAACCAAACGCCGTCGTCGTCGACGTTGGCCAGGCGTTCCTTGCCCGGGGCCACCGCGTCATCGGGTCCGGACTGGTCGACCGAGGACATGTCGATGACCTTCTTGAAACCGGACCCAAGGCTCATGACCTGGAAGCCGCCCGAGTCGGTGAAGGTGGGTCCGGACCAGTTCATGAACCTGCCCAGGCCGCCGGCGGCGTCCAACACATCCGAGCCCGGTTGAAGGTACAGGTGGTAGGCATTGGCAAGCACGGCCTGGGCGCCGAGCTGCGCCACGGATTCGGGCAGGATTGCCTTGACGGTGGCCTTGGTGCCCACGGCAATGAAGGCGGGGGTCTTGATCTGTCCATGCGGGGTGGTGATCACTCCGGTACGGCCGTTGGACACCGACCCGTCGGAGCCGCGCAGCCGGGTGCCGAGCTCAAAGGAGAACTCGCTCTGGCGGGAATGGGACTCTGTGGCGTCAAAAGATTCGTGGGGCACCTAACTAGTGTGCCGTATGCACCCGGGACCGGGGCAAAGCCGCCAGCGTGGCAACAATCATAGAATCGGGATCCAGAGAGGGCCGAAGAGTAGCCTATGTGCGTGGGCCTCCGCCGCGATTCCGGGCAGGATCGCCCCGGGACTCGACACCGAACACCGCAAGGAGCATGAAACGCATGGGCGACAAGTTTGGGAGCCTGCTGAGCCTGGGCCCCGCAAACAACGACCAGTGGGTTGCGCTGCGCACCGCCGTGGGGATCTTCCTGCCGCTCTTTGGGCTGTTGGCCCTTGACCGGCTGGACTTGATGGTGTTCGTGATCTTCGGGGCCTTCACCGGCGTCTATGGCCGGGTTCAGGGCTACGGAAACCGGCTGGCGGCCCAGGCCAAGGCCGGAACCTTGTTCTTGGTGGTGATCGCCGCAGCGGCGCTGGCCTCGCACTACCTGGTCAACCACGACGACCTAATGGCTGGGACCTGGATGGTCGTTGGCCTGACCACTGTGGTTTCGGGAATCTGTTCGGTGAGCACCGGGTATCTGCGATTGCGCCCGGCCGGATCGCTCTTTCATATCTTCGCCTTCGCTGCCATTGCATCGATGCCGCACCAGCCGCCACCGGTTGACTCGCTGATCGCAGCGCTTGCCGCAGTGCTGTTATCGGTGGTTCTGGGCTTCTCCGGGATGATCTTCACCAAAGGGGCGTCCTGGGGTCCCTGCAATGCGGGGGCACCGCTATCGCGCCCGGTGCGGATAGCCATCTGGAACGAGGCGTGGCTGTATATGCTCGCAGCCGGACTGGCTGGCATCATCGCGAACCTGCTGGCACCGGCTTTGTCCACCGGGCACAGCTATTGGGCCATGGTGGCGGCGGTGGTCCCCTTGGTGGGGCACACCACCCGACATCGGGTCCGCCGGGGTGTTCACCGTATCCTGGGCACGCTGACAGGCTTGTTGGCGATGGCTGCCGTTATCGCATTGGACCCGCCGGTCTGGGCCCTGCTTGCCATGATCGGGCTGCTGCAGTTCGGAGCGGAGATGTTTATCGCCCGCAACTACTTCCTGGGCCAGATCTTCGTCACGCCGCTGGCCCTGGTAGGGGTCTCGGTCGGGAGCGGGCTGGACACCGCCTTGCTTTACGACAGGATGCTCGAGACCATCATCGGTGCAGTTATCGGAATGCTGGTGGTGCTGGTCGGATCGGTCTATGGCACCTGGGTGCGCCGGCGTTTGTTGCCGGCGGACCCCGGAACGTCCGCTCAGCCGATGTAACCGACGTGGGCCAGTGCCTGGCGGACCAGGTTCTCGCGTCCGCCGGCGAACTCTTCCTGGATGTTTGGGCTCAATGCCTCCTCGGGGCTCAGCCACGTCAGTTCCAGCGCATCCTGGCGCGGTGAGCATTCCCCGCGCACGGGCACGATGTAGGACAGAGCCACCGCATGCTGGCGTTCATCGGTCAGCCCTGTTTCCGAGGGCGAGGGGAAATACTCCGCCACGGTGAAGGGTGCCGGGCACGGCGGCAGCTGCGGCATGGCCATCGGTCCGAGGTCCTTTTCGATGTGGCGCGTCAGTGCGGCACGGATGGTTTCCCTGTACATGACCCGGCCCGAAACGAAGGTGCGCAGCATCCGTCCCTCGCCGTCGGCAGTCAGCAGCAAACCGAGTTCTGTGACATTGCCCAGCGGATCCAGCCGCACGGGGATGGCTTCTATGTAGAGCATCGGCAATCGGGCGCGGGCCTCGTAGAGGTCTTCGTCGGACAACCAGCCGGGATAAGGATCGGGAGTGCGAACGTTCATGCCTCCATCTTGGCCTATCCAACGCCCCGCGGGCCATGCAACGGACCCGTGTTGTGCAATTCCGGCTCGAGTTTCCCTTTTCGGGAATCAAACGAAGGGTCCCGACGCTAGAATGAAATGTTCTCCATTCCCTTGCCCGCACCCCACACGTAGAAGAGGCCACTTGTCCGTGACCAGTACCAAACTCAATCCCAAGGATTTGGCGACCATCACGGTGCTGATCATTTCCGCATTCGTCGTGATCCTCAACGAAACGATCATGAATGTGGCGCTTCCGGTGCTCATGGATGAGTTCAGAGTCAGCGAGGAAGCCATCCAATGGCTCTCAACGATCTTCATGCTCACCATGGCGGTGGTCATCCCGGCCACGGGTTTCCTTCTCCAGCGATTCAGCACCCGAAAGGTGTTCATGCTGGCCATGGGGCTCTTCTCGCTGGGGACTTTGCTGGCCGCTGCCGCTCCTGGATTTTCCTTGTTGTTGGGGGCCAGGGTCATCCAGGCCAGCGGCACCGCGATCATGCTGCCGTTGTTGATGACCACCGTCCTGGACCTGGTGCCGATCGCGCGGCGTGGGGTCGTCATGGGCAACGTGTCGATCGTGATTTCTGTGGCACCTGCCATCGGCCCGACGATTTCCGGGTTGATCCTGCAGTCCTTGAACTGGCGGTTCATGTTCCTGATCGTGGCCCCGATCGCCTTGGCCGCCCTGGTCATCGGCGCGCCGCGGTTGAACAAGACCGCCAAGGCCTCCACACTTCCGCTGTCGATTCGCTCGGTCCTGCTGTCCATACCAGGTTTTGGTGGGTTGGTCTTCGGGCTCAGTCGGCTTTCGGCCAATGGGGCGGACGCCGGGACGCTGGGCATCCTATTTATTGCGGTGCTGGCACTGGTGCTCTTCACGATGTTGCAGCTGCGGCTGCAGAAGAAGGACAACGCCCTGTTGGACCTGCGTACTTTTACGTATCGTCCTTTCACATTGGCGCTCTCGCTGATGGTGCTGGCGATGGTGGCGCTCTTCGGGGTGATCATCCTGTTGCCCATGTACCTGCAAAACGTGCGTGGGTTCGACACCTTGACCACGGGGCTGATACTGCTTCCAGGTGGCTTGCTCATGGGCTTGCTGGCACCATTCGTGGGCAGGCTCTTTGACAAGGTGGGCCCGCGCCCGTTGCTGATCCCCGGGTCGGTGCTATTGACGACCGTGCTCTTTGGCTATTCGCGTTTGCTCGGTGCCGAGACCCCCGTGGAGATGATCGTGGGGCTTCACCTGGCCATGTCACTGGCGCTGGCGTTGATCTTCACTCCGGCGTTCACCACCGCACTGAATCCGCTGCCGAATTCGCTGCACTCCCACGGCGCGGCCGTGCTGAGCACGTTGCAGCAGCTTGGCGCAGCCACAGGTACCGCCTTGCTTGTCGGGGTGCTGGCATCGCGGATCGGAGCTGGCGCCACGGCAGGGATCGATCCCGTCGTGGCCCAGCTCAATGGTTTCTCCGCAGCTTTCACCGTGGCATCGCTTTGTGCCGCGGGCATGATCGTCATTGCGTTCTTCATGGCCAAGGCCGAGCTGCCGGCCGAGACCGCGGTGCACGCGCCAACGCACTAGGGGGGCGACACCTGCGTCATCCCAAGCCAGTGGGACACCGTGGTTCCTTCAGGGACCGGAGGGCCTGTCCCTTTCCAATTGCTCGATGCGCCGTTCAAGATCGTTGATGCGCGCCAGCTGCTGGTCCCGCAATACCGATTTCTTCGCCGGCGACTTGGCTGCCTGGATGGACTGGATGATTCCCCAAGCGATGATGGCGAGGATGGGGATCCACGCGAACCACGGAATTTGATCCACGGCAGTTTCCTCCCATCGGTTCTCCGATCCACCTCGGGGACGGTGCGCTGACCTAGCCGGATGCCGGCCGTGCCCTGAAACCAGTGAAAGAGGTTTGCCCCGTGGCCTGGCAAGGCCTGGGGGCATGGAAGCTCCAGTTCCCTACCAGTGGGCGCGCCAGTATTGCGGGGCGAAAGGCACCATGTCGTGTGCGACGCCCAGCTCGGAGGCCGCCACAGCCGGCCAGTTCGGGTTCCTCAACGCCGCCCTGCCGATCGATACCCCGTCGGCGGAACCGGTGACCAGTACCTGCTCGGCCTGCGAGGGATCATTGATCATGCCCACCGCGGTGACGAAGGCGTCCGGAAGAGCACGCTTCACGGCAGCAGCCAACGGCACCTGGAAGCCCGGGCCGCTGGGCCCGTGGTACTTGCCGATCCCGGCGCTGGAGAGGTCGAAGGCACTGACGCCCAGTTTGAAGGCATCGGTGGCGAAACGCACGGTGTCCGCGAGCTTCCACCCTTTCTCGACCCAGTCATCGCCGGAGAAGCGGATGGCCAGCGGCTTGTGCGCGGGCCAGGCGGAACGCACCGCGGTGATCACCTCTCGGGCATAGCGGGTGCGGTTATCGAAGCTTCCGCCGTATTCATCGGTGCGGGTGTTGACCAGCGGGGAGAGGAACTGGTGGATCAGATACCCGTGGGCTGCATGGATCTGCGCAACATCGAAACCCGCCGCGTCGGCGCGCCGTGCGGCATCGACCCAGTCCTGGATCGAGGCGGCGATCTGTTCGCCGGTCATGGCCGCCGGGGGAATGAGCCCGAAGGCAGTGGTTTTCGAGGGGCCGGCGGTTTCCCAGCCGCGGCCGGCCACATCGAGGTTTCCGGTCTCCCCGGCTGCAATGGACGCGGGCAACCACGGATGGGTCGAGGCCTTGGCGCCGGCGTGAGCCAACTGGATGCCTGCGGCAGATCCCTGGGAGTGGATGAAATCGACAATGGGCGCCCAGGCACGTTCCTGGGCATCGTTCCAGATCCCGGTGTCCGCGTCGCTGATGCGCCCCTGTGCCGTGACGGCCGTGGCTTCGGTGAAGACCAGTCCGAACCCGCCGGAGGCCCGGGCACCCAGGTGTGCCAGGTGCCACGCGTGCGGCACTCCGTCGTGAGCGGAGACCGAATACTGGCACATGGGCGCCAGTACGGTTCGGTTCCGAAGTTCCAGGCCAGGGCCTTCGGGGGAAGCCAAGGTGACAGGAGTGAATAGTTTGCTCATGTCCGATGGCAACCGGCCCGTGCCCCGGGCTATTCCCGCAGCACCGCAACGCACCGCATCAGTGCCGGTCGTATCCGTAGAGGTCCTGCTGGCGTTCGTTGATCCAGAGTTTGCCTCCGTCGGGATGATCCACCAGCAAGGTGCGGCCATAGGCCTCGTCAACCAGATGTCCGGTGAGCCCGGCTGCCGATACCGCTGTCGCCAGCACCTCGAGCTTGCCTGCGTATTCGAGGGAAAGCTCGACGCTGGCCCCGGTGCCGGAGTGCGCCGCAACGAAGCCGCCATGTTTGGCCCGGTACTGCGCCCGGTTCCCGGAATTGAGGATCGTGTCCGGTTTCGCCCCGATATTTGCCAGCGTGCTTTCCGCGCCGGGTATGTCGGGGGTGTACCAGAGAGCCACGACCGCCAGCTGCCCTTCGGAAGCGGACGAGGTCTCCTTCGGGGGTGTTCCCGAGGTATCCAGTGGATCAACCGCCAGTGCGGTGAAGACAGAACCGTCCGGCGCCGCGACCAGGGCCAGCTCTTCGGACCCGCTGGATTCCGGTGCCGGGCGCAACGTCACGGGTGTCCCGTCAGCGATGGTCCACTGCGCGAACTTTTCCAGGTCGCGGACCTCGAAGGCAAGCGCGGTGCCGAACCCGATGGCTTCTTCCAGGAGAATGCGCCCGGCATCGGCGGCGAAACATCGTTGTGCGGTACCGGCCGGGGATGCGGTGGCCGGTAGCGGTGTCATTTCCCGCAGGCCCAGGGGGATCAGCAGTTCTGCCCATCGGGACACCTGCGGGGTGTGAAGGGTGGGGCGAATACGCAACATTAGTGGTCCTGCAGATAGTGTTCCAGGGCCTTTTCGACAAGGGCCGAAAGGCTTGTCTCTTCGTCGACGGCCGCGTGCTTGACCCGTCGCACCAGGGCAGCAGGAAGGTAGATGTTGAACTGTATTTTTGGACTTGAGCCGTCCTCGTTCATTGACATTATTAGAATGCTAGCAAAGTAGCAGCATCCTGTACAGGGGATCTTGTCCTGTTTCCGCTGGGATTGTCGCGGAGTATCAACGATGGTGCCCGATGTATCCGGCATGGTGGGATTGGTGCAAGGGCAACTCTTCCGGAACAATTGCTGGTTCCCGACGCCGCCGCCTGGCGCAAATGGCTCACCGAAACACCAGGAACGTCCGGGGTCCTCCCGGCACTGCACAAGAAGGGCGGTACCACCGCCAAACTCACCTCTGCCCAGGCGCTGGGCGCGGCATTGTGCTTTGGCTGGCTAGATGGTCGGCGGATCCGCCGCGACGGGCACGGCCACTGCAACAGGTTCACCCCTGGCGCTGCGCGCAGCGCATGGTCGATGCGCAACGCGGGAAATGTTGAACGGCTGGTGACCCTGGGCTTGATGGAACCTGCCGGAAACGCAGACGTGGAAGCCGCCAAGGCCGACGGGCGTTGGGAAGCGGCGCAGGAAAAGCGTGAAAGCCTAGGCGCCGCCGAACGCTACGCCAGCTACTACTGGTTGCACACGCTTAAGCGTGGCGAAACCCGGTGAAGGAGGATTGCCGGCTACCGGGCGCTGCTCGATGCCGGGTAGGGAATCCTTTATTCGATTGGACCGTAGCGCTTCACGAAGTTTCGTAGGACAAGGGCAGGCCACTCAACCTCGGAGTCAAGTGCCTTGTCGTGTAACCGCTGCGCCTCGTGTGGCGGGAAGTAGCCGGCGTCCCGGTATATCATGATCCGTTGGGCCAACCCCATCGGGTCCAGCTCGGGGTGGAACTGGGTTGCATAGAGGTTCGACTTCACCCGGAACATCTGCACTGGACAGGCTGCGGAGTTTGCCAGCAGCACCGCGGTTTCCGGCAGTGCGGAAACGGCCTCCTTGTGCCCCACGAATGCGTCGAATTCATCCGGCAGGCCCTCGAGCAGCGGATCCTTGCGGCCCTGCACGGTGAGCCTGATCCTTGATGTCCCCACGGGTTCGCCAAAGTGCGTATCGATCGTTCCGCCCTGGTGGATCCCCAGCGTTCCGACCCCGTAGCAAGCCCCCAGGAAAGGGAAATCCTCGGCAACCAGCACATCAAGGAGCCTGGAGAGATCTGCTTCGCAGCGTTTCTGGGTCTCTGATTTCCTTGACGGGTGGTCCGAGGCGTTGAAGGGGCTTCCGCCCAGAATGATGCCCGGGCAGTGCTCCAGATCCAACGAGTCGATGGCACCGAGGGAATGACGATCCAGGCGGATGACCCGAAGTGCATCGGCTGTCAGCCCGGTAGCAGCAAGTACTCCGCGCACCTCGTCCGAGGTGGCTAGGTCGTGTTCCCGCGTGGAAATCAAGATGAAGGGCCCCATCTTTGCATTCTAGGCCCAAGAACCCGGGTCCATGGCTCAAGTGCCCGGACCCCGTAGTGCCTCATGTCAAGGTGCACGCCAAATGACTACCGCATGCCTCACCAAAAATGCACGCGAAATCGGGTCATGCGATTCGAGTCTGGGACTGGGTTTTCAGGGCGGCTAGCCGTATGAGTTCT
>NZ_BAABLK010000087.1:0-36885 GCF_039544305.1 Paeniglutamicibacter antarcticus | reverse complement strand
GTCCGACCCCACGCCGCCGGGTCAGGCCGCGAAGCCATGCCCAAAAACGCCGGTTCCGAGATCCCCAAACATTTTCCGGGAAAAACCCGAAAAGGACTTGCGAAAAAGATAGGGGCACCCCCCGGTCGCACATAGAGCTCACGAGGGATTCGTCAGTGCACCCCGAGGATTCGGTTAACGAGGCATGAATCCACCGCCAGACGAGCATCGACCGGGAGCCGGGAACCAGCTAGGCTCTGAGAAACCGCGGGGGCCCCGGGTACCGAGGAGCCACCGCTTCCCTTCCCGGATATATTGTCCGGCCTGCCCAAACCATCCACAACACGGGAGTCGCCTTGGCAGAAGAGATCGCCGAAGCCTATGCGCATGAGCGCGTCCTTTTGCTGCGCGACCTTGAAGCACATGACGCGCACCAATAGTCACACCCGAGCTTGTGCCCAGGGTAGGATGTGCGCTAGGTTGCAGCCCACCTATTGATGCCGTTCGAACTTGGCGTGGCTGGAATGATCGCGCGCATGTTCACTTCCCGTTTCAGCTTCGATCGGCTCGCGCTGAAGTGGGCCACGCACTATCGCCGGACACCAACCGAAATCATGCAAGCGCTGTCGACCACAAGCGTTGGTGCATTCAATGTCCCCGGTGCGGGCCCCATGGCTCCTTTATGTCATTTAGCGATCCACGCATACGACATTCGCGGCCCGCTGGGGATCAACACTCCGATCGACCCGGCAACCGCAGAGCTGGTGCTCGATGAGATCACCCAGGGAAAGCACGCCGTCCCTTCGACAAGATACGACGGGCTTCGCCTGGAGGCCGTTGACTCGGACTGGAGCATCGGCCAAGGCTTGAACGCCAGAGGACCAGTCGGGGGCGTTGATGAGTGCCTTGAGCGGTCGCGCAACCGCTGTCAACCAGATTCTCGGTGATGGGACCGTTGCATTTCGCAGTCGACTCGTATGAGCCCCCTACATGGTGAACGCGCGAGGCTTCAAGACGAAAAGACCGATAAACAAAGCCCAGGGCACCCCTAACCACGTGTCCGTCGGGGTAGCGGAAAGTCGTCGTATGTCTCGATTGCACCGATGGTGCCAGAGTGAAAACCGGAGGGCCCGCGCAACACTGAATTCGGTCCATCGACCACTGGGCCCGGGGCAAGTGCCGAGACCCAAATTACCCTGGCTGCCGGCATTCTGGCGCTCTTGGTTCCGCGGTTGGCGACCGCTCTGAAGCAGAATCCGTGCGACATCGCGCACGGGTAACGGTGGAGCTCGCTCAGTCTGATATTCATTCAGGGATACAGGCCTTGGCAGTTCTTATTCAACCTGCCGGGGGTCATCGTGGTGGGCAGCGCCGTAGGGCGTCGCGATGGATGGTGGCGTTGGATCGTGGTGTGCGTCTTTTCAGGTACCGCTACCGGCCTGGTCGCGCCGCTGTGCTTGCCGCACCGGGTTGATTCCGGATCGTCGGCGGCAGTTGCCGGGCCGATCGGGGCGCTTGCAGTGCCTATGGGGGCACCGGATCCCTCGCCGCCGTGATCAGACATGATGAAAGGAGGATTCGTTGCTGTTTACCTCGGGGCGCTTGCGTTGGGCGGTCCCGTTGCCGGAGCTGTGTTTGGAACAATCGTTATCCCGGCGTTCGTGATAGCCCGGAGAATTGCTGGAAGCCTCCTTCTTCGCATCGGAGCAACCACCGTTATTTTTCTCGCGACTCTCGCCATGCCTATCGGGGGTGAATCACGCGGGGTGGGGTTGGCTGTGGGAATGATTATCTCGGAGTTGCTGCACCCACGAATAACGCCGGTCGGCGGTGGGACGAGTCCCTGAGGGCGAAGGGCACCCCAAAGGAAATAAGAGTGGGTGGGTATCAAAACATCAACCGTCCTCTTCAGCCTTCCAGGGGGGTGCGTCAAGGGGCTCGAAACAACATCCATGAACAAACGGGACATTGTTGCCTTACTTTTCTTTGGCCAACCTAGCCGTTCCGGCGGGGCCTTGGAAACCGTCCGTGTGCACCGAAAGGATGTTCGCCGCAATCGATCGGCCAGCTGCACCAAAACGTCCGCGGTGGCATGATACTCGTCGATGCGCAGTGCCCGTCCTGCTCGATGGTGCCCCCAAAGCACCTTCCGGCAGGACGGACACATGTAGTTGTTCGGTGCCGGCTGGTGTTCGGATTGGTCTTTCTTGGCTGTACGGCCGAGTCGGCGAGCTTCTCGCATAGGGGTCCGAGTGTGGTTCGGCACAACAACGGCACTTCTCATCGATGAAAGTTGCTTGCACGACGGCGAATTTGCAGGCTTCGAAAACAATATAATCAGCTTCACCCTGGCCATCCATCAGCAGGGGGCCTTGCGACAATCCCCTGCGCGCATCCCGCCGAACGCTTCCTGAGCGATTACAAGGCACCGTATCCACAAAGTTGCGGCGCGTGCCCTTCTGGAACTACCACCGTGGAGGACGACGCTTCACACCCAAGCATCCACGAGCTCCGGAGCGGCGACCTCACAGTCAGTGTGAAGCAGCGAGGAATCAGCTGCGGACCGGTGGTTATGCGAAGCCGGATCCCGGCTTGCCCGGGTCGTATTCCTGAGCTGGTGGCTTCGATGATTCCGTGGATTGAACTTTGAAGAACAGTCCTCCTTGCCTTTCGCCAGTCAATCCCGGACATCCTCACGCGGCTGTCGACAAGGTGGCGAGCGATGAAGCAAATTCCCGGCCTGGTCAGGAAAAGGAGCCAAGCGCCATGGGAAGCCGATGACCGCCCTGCGTAGCACGGTCATACCAGATCGGTCACCGCTACCCCCTACCCGAACGGCTCCACGTGAACCGTGGCACATTGATTCCGGACCAAACCAGCTCCGAAAGCTGCAACCTGGGTGGGGAGCGCTAGTATTCGCAGCTGGTCGATGATTCGGCCCTGGCCAGCAGAAAGGCCTCTACCACCCGGCCGTACCCGGCCCGCCCTTGAACGGACCAGTGATCCAAGGGGTGATCCATCCCCCGTAGAAGTCACCATCCTGGAACTTCACCTGCTCGCCATCGATCTCGCAGGATTCCATGAGCCCCGGGTAGAGCGCAACACGGGAACCGAGAGCCTCGAAACCCTGTGTCGGCTCGGGGTAGGTCCATGCCGCCCGGGAAGCGACGGATCCTCCTGCCACCACGTCGAAATACTGTGCCCTACCTTTGAACTCGCAGAAGCTGGTGCCTTCAACCGGGGATAGCACGCCTTTTTCGAATGCCGCCCTCGGCAAGTAGTAGACCGGTGGATGGCTCGTCTCCAGGACCCGGACGGCCCCGGTGCTGTCGGCAATCACCTCGCCGCCAAACCTTACGATGATCCGTTCGGATCGAGGTTCCACCCTCGGCGGCCGCGGATAGTCCCACACGGATTCTTGGCCGGGTCCGGGCTTGATGGGCTTGGGATATCGACTGGAGCCTGAAAAACCGTGGATGGAAGTCATGGGTCCATCTTGCACCCTCGAAGGGGTGGCTGGTGAAAAAGAATATCCGACGATCGCAGGAGGCGGCAGAGCGCAGGCCCTTGGACTTCGCGGGCTCCATCGCTCCGGGGCAAGTCGAAGCAATGTCCCGTATTCGGGACATCGCCCGGATGAACGACCGAACGGATCAAATGCTATAGCGAACACTCGATGTCTGCCACCGAGCAGCTTGGAGCATACACTGTCAGGTGGTCTACTCTGCTGCGGAAAATTCTTGGTTTGTCTCTCCGAACACCATTTCCGACACGCCCTCGAACGAGTCGTCAACTGGCGTCGGATATCCGCTTCTTCTGGACGGGAACGGTTGGGCGATCGGCTCCAGAAAAACCTGTTCCTAGGGTGCTGCGAGTTCCAAGAAACCCGCTATGCGCAACGTACCGAGGCGTTGCCCCAGCAAGCCATCCACCATACGGTTGCAATATTCCCAAGGTCCTTCACCGCAGGAAAGGAACGATTCGTGAAAAACGGTTCCCGTCCAAAGGAACAACAAAAACTATCACTGACCGGCTCGGTGGCCCTGGGCACGGGCGTGATGATCGGTGCCGGGATCTTCGCCCTCGTGGGACAGGTCGCCGAATTGGCAGGCGACTTGGTCCCTTGGGCCTTCTTCGCCGGTGCCGTGGTCGTCGGGTTCAGTTCCTACTCCTACATCCGATACTCCGCCACCAACCCATCCTCCGGGGGAATCGCGATGCTGCTTAAGGCAGCCTATGGTCCGGGCGTAGTCGCTGGCTCACTGTCCCTGTTCATGTTTGTCTCGATGGTTCTGGCCGAAAGCCTGCTGGGCCGAACTTTCGGCACCTACCTGTTGCGGCCCTTCGGATTACAGGACTCCACGATCTTGGTGCCGGTCCTCGCCGTTGCTGCCATCGCGGCTGCGGCATTGGTGAACATGGTCGGAAACAAATGGGTGGAAGGCTCGGCGACGGTGACCGCCGCCATCAAGATCATCGGGATTGCCGTGTTGGCCATCGGGGGGATCCTGGCAGCCGGAGTCTCATCGCTCGGGAGGCTTTTCGCCATTTCCGAGCGCACCGCTCCCGAGTCGGGGTGGTGGGGATTTCCGGCCGGGGTCGCGTTGTGCATTCTGGCCTACAAGGGCTTCACCACGATTACCAACCAAGGCGGGGACGTACGTGAGCCCAAGCGCAATATCGGCAGATCCATCATTATTTCCATCAGCCTGTGCACCGTGCTCTACCTGCTCATCACCGTGGCTGTCACCGGAAGCCTCACCGTCCCGCAAATCGTCGAAGCCCGGGACTATGCCTTGGCAGCGGCGGCCGAGCCGATGTTCGGATCCTGGGGAATGGCACTCACCGTTGGCATCGCCGTGATCGCCACGCTTTCAGGCCTGATTGCCAGCTTGTACTCCGTGTCCAAGCTCTATGCCATGCTCCGCGAGATGGGCCAGGTCCCGGGAGCGAAAGACAACAACGGGCACCAATCACTGTTCATCACCGCGGGGCTAGCCATCGTACTGGCAGCATTCTTCGACCTGTCCCAGATCGCAGCCCTGGGCGCCATTCTCTATCTGGTGATGGACCTCGGCATCCACTGGGGAATGATTCGTCACCTGCGTAACGAGGTGCAAGCCAAAAAGTGGATCCCGTGGGTGGCGATCGTGCTGGATCTCGCCGTGCTGGTCCCCTTCGTCGTGCTTCGGGCACGCTCAGATCCCTTCACGGTGGTCATAACCGTGGCGGTGGCCACGGTTATCGTGATCGCTCAGTGGCTGGTCGTGCGTCATCGTGGGCAAGGGAATACGAAGACCCACAGAACCTCCGACCAACAAAGCAGCAATTAAAGGTCCTCCGGGATGGATATCACCTGCATCGACGCTCGTTGGGACAAGGCACCCGAACGCCAGTGACCACCCGCGGCAAGACGAGCGGTTCCTATACAACCAATGCACGGCTGAAAGACGAAGGAGCACAAATCATGATGTACGGCGATGGAATGGGCGGAATCTGGTGGATATGGATTTTTGGGCTGCTACTGGTGGTTGGGGTGCTTATCCTTTTGGTTGTCCTGGTGAAGGCCCTATCAGGTAGGTCATCAAACCACGGCAACACGGGCCGCAGCCGAGGGAGGGAAATACTCGATGAACGCTACGCACGCGGAGAACTGAGCACCGAGGAATACCGCGAACGACTCACTGCACTTGAAGAAGGTGACAGATGAGCCCGATGACCCGGCGTCAGCTGCTGGCAGCGGGCGCCGCCGGGGCAGCCGCCGTCGTCATCGGCGGGACCGGTTTGTGGTGGACGACCAATAAACTACGCGGGTATTCGAGCGGAGAGAGGCTCATAGAGCCCCAGGTGCTGAGCAGCAGTGAACGCTTGTTGGACATTAGGTTGACCGCTGCCCCGGCTCAAATCCAAGTCGGTGGTCGCCGGGCTTCTGTCCAGGCCTTCAACAACTCCCTGCCTGGACCAACCTGGCGAGTGAGGCCCGGGGACACGATCCGGGTGGCACTGACCAACTCCCTGGAAGCCCCGACGAACCTGCACGTACACGGACTGCAGGTTTCTCCCGAAGGCAACGGCGATAATCCTTTCGTGAGCGTGCTCCCCGGCGAGACCTTCGACTACGAGTTCACCCTGGCCAAGGACCACCCACCGGGCACGTACTGGTATCACCCGCACCACCACGGGCACGTTGCCGAGCAGATCGCCGCCGGACTCTACGGAGCGATCATCGTAGAGGACCCCGAACCGGTCCCGGTGAGCAATGAGCGGGTCCTGGTGATCTCGGATCTTTCCCTTGACGCGTCCGGGAATCTGGCTCCGGTGGGTCCGATGCAGCGGATGATGGGTCGAGAGGGCGAAATAGTGCTGGTCAACGGCCAGGTCCATCCCCGGCTAAGCGCGGGGTCCGGGGAAAGGGAACGCTGGCGGATTGTCAATGCTTGCCCCTCGCGCTATCTTCGGCTGCATCTGGATGGCCAAAAAGTCCGGCTGCTGAGTCGCGACTTCGGCCGCCTCCCAGCTCCAGAGGAGATCTCTGAAGTTGTTTTGGCCCCCGGGAACCGGATTGAGCTGCTTGTGGAAACACGCGAAGGGCTTTCGCCGCTGGTGGCGACACCGGTGGACCGGGGCGGAATGGGATCCATGGGTGGCGGAATGATGCAAGAAGGCAACGTTTCCGCTGGTGATGAGCCCGTGGAGTTGCTTTCCTTGGCTGTCTCCGGAGCGTCGGGCACAGCGCCGGCACCCGTTCCCAACGGCCCACCCATGAAAGATTTGCGCGAACAGCCAATTAGCGCCCGCCACACCCTAGATTTTGGCATGGGCATGGGTGGATCCATGATGGGCGGCGGGGGTGGTGAAGCGAACGGCTCCATGATGTCTTTTACCATCAACGGCAAGGAATTCGATGCCGAACGAACCGACACGGTGGTATCGAGAGGCACGGTGCAGGAATGGACCCTAAGGAACTCCAGTCCAATGGACCACCCCATGCATCTGCATGTTTGGCCCATGCAAGTTATCGAAAGCGGAACCCAAGACCTTTCGACGCCCAGGTGGCAGGACGTGGTGAATATTCCTGCCCATTCAGAGGTGAAAGTCCTCATTTCCTTTGAGCCCCTCATCGGTCGAACCGTCTACCACTGCCACATCCTGGACCACGAGGACCAAGGAATGATGGGTATCCTCGACGTTCGATGAGGCCAAAGAATCAACCGCCTATCCCTTGTCACTTTGACACAGGGATTCCCGCCGTGCCGGGGCCCTTGCGCTCCTGCGTCGTGTGGGTTACCGGCAGTGCACTCCACTGTCGACGCGCCAGGCAGCCACCATGGTTCGGTTTCTGGGCTGCCGCGGGCCTCACCTATTCGTGCGCGCTCCATCATCGACACGCAGTCCCTAGCCCATGCATCTGGGAACATCGAGGTGGGAACGGCGCAGTTTCATCGACGTGCATCTGCCTGTGTGGCCGCTGAAGGAAGTTGGACGGGCTGTCTTTGGCCGGTTCGTTGATATCCAGAAATCAGCGATCTGCGCCCATGGATCACGGCCGCACGCCGCACGAGCGACAGGCCCGGTGGTCCTGATGACACATCATGTCCCATCAGGCCGTAAAGTAGTTCAGGGCAAGAGTGAGGAAAGGGTGATGAACGTGGGCAAACGCGTAGCAACCCTGTCCCGGAGCATTCGTCCTGTCTTGGCTTTGGTGGCTCTGTTCCTTGGGCTATTGGGGATGCATACCCTCGGCGTTGACCACCACGTACCTGACACCACGCACCTGATGTCCGTGGTTTCCACCGAGCAATCCCATCTCCCCTATACGGCGCCGTTTTCCACCCAGCACACGCTCTTCGCTCCTTCCGGGCAGCAAAGCGTCGACAGTTACCCCTCATCCCTTGAATCCGGCTCCCTCACGGGCTTGGAGACCGCAATGCTTGGCATGTGCGTCCTTGGCTTGGCCGTGGGCGCGTTCTGCTTCTATATCAGGCCCACCTCTTGTCGGCCGAATCCGGGCAGGGGCCTAACGGCACCGCCTGCCCTATGGGTTCCCCGGGAGCGCATCTACCGGCCGCCTTCGCTGGTTCAACTTTCGATCAGTCGTAGATAAAAATCAGTGACACGGGGTATTCCCCGGTCCTGCCTTTGTCGTACCCGCTTCGTGTGACCGAAGCGGAGGATCATCTGTTGAAACCGCTTATCCGCGAAGGATCAATACCATGAAGAACCGTACTTTGCTGTATCCCCTTGCCCTGGCCATCGCCGCCGGACTGACCCTGTCGGGATGCGTCCCAGCACCAAGCGAACCCAACTCTGCGCCCACAGCCACCACCGCTTCCAGCACGGATAATGGCACCCCAGCAGCATCGGCCCCTGCCGCCGCGACTGAGCACAACGAAGCGGACACCATGTTTGCCCAGATGATGCTTCCCCACCATGAACAAGCCATCACCATGAGTGACATGATGCTGGCCAAGGGAACCTCGATCGATAGTTCCATCCGGGACTTGGCCACGGACATCAAGGCCGCCCAAGGACCGGAAATCGAAAAGATGAACAGCTGGCTGAGCCTCTGGAACGAACCGGCCTCGGCGGGGACGATGGGGCACTCCATGGAGGGAATGCTGGGAGATGACGAGCTGGCCGCCCTTGATGCCGCGCAGGGCACCGAAGCGACTCGGCTCTTTCTGACCCAGATGATCGGCCACCACAAGGGTGCGGTGCAAATGGCCGAGGACGCGATCGCCGACGGTTCCAATCCCGAGGTCATTTCCCTAGCCACATCGGTGGTCAAGGACCAACAGGCAGAGATCAAGGCCATGGAAGAGCTGCTCCAGGATTACAAGTAGCACCTGCTTCCCGCAGACCGGCCCCGAGGCCGGCCTGCCAACACATCATCAGTGAACCGTGCGGGTCTTGGCGAGCCCGCGACCCGCGCAGGCAGGATTGTTCCCTGCCCTTTATCCTGGAGAACCATGTCTTTCAACCTGTCCACTTTTCGCCGTGCCCGTCCCCGGGCTGCGGCATCAATCACCGTGCTCGCGATGCTGGGACTAACCGCCTGTGGCACCGCGACACCGGCAAGCACCAATGAGGCCCCACCGACCGACCTTTACGGGCACATCCACGCCATCAGCATTGAGGAATCGACCCAACGGGTTCTGTTGGCCACCCACAACGGCCTCTTCGATGCCAGCGGCACCGTTCCCAAGAAGATCGGGCCAACACTGGATTTGATGGGTTTCACGGTCTCCCCCACCGGAACGTTCTATGCCTCCGGCCATCCCGGGCCGGGCAGCGACCTGCCCAATCCGCTGGGGTTGATGGAATCAACCGACAGCGGGGAAACCTGGGTACCGCTCTCCCTGCAGGGTCAATCTGACTTTCATGCCCTCACCGCCAATCGAGACGCAATCATCGGCTTTGACGGGAAACTGCGCACCACCAGTGACGGCAAGAAATGGGTCGATGACGGACCCATGGCACCAACCCCTTATGCCTTGGTTTCGAGCCCCCAGAGTGCCGTGGTCCTTGCCACCACGGAAGAAGGGTTGTGGCGATCTGCGGACAGCGGAGAAACCTGGTCGGCTCCCAGCGGCGGGCCCAAGCTCCTGACTGCCGCCTTCGCCGATTCGAACACAGTGCTCGGCGTCACCCCTGAAGGAAGCGTGTACCTAAGCAATGATGCCGGGCTTTCATGGGAAGCATTGGGGGCAGAGGTAGGACCAGCCACCACCATGGGCGCCATCAGCACCGAGGAGGGAACCTTGCTGGTGTGGATGGACCTGGAACGGGGCGTGGTGAAGTTTAGCTATGACGGGAAGACCCTCACCGAGGTCGCCCCATGAACCGCGTGACAGAGCATCTTTCCCATGCACGATCCCTCGTGATGGTCAGGACGGCAACGGAAGGCGAACTTCGCTCGATGGCCACCGATATGATCCGATATCTCCCCCATGGGCTCTTCCCCCGGCTCGGACGACACTTCGTCAGGCGTTGGATGAGAACTTTTCTCACGCAACGACATGGAATCGCCATCGTGGCGGTAAGCAACGATGCTGAGCAACAACAGCTCGGCTTCTTGATCGGTTCCACCAACCAAGTGCTCCATGTCGCAGATGTACTGGGAAACCATCGCTGGTCCCTTCTGTTCTCGGGGCTCACGGCACTCTCCGTTCGTCCCCGTGTGCTTCTGGACTTCGTGAAAACCAGGGCAAGCCCTTACCTGAAGAGAACATTTGGGCGCAGGGCAGCACCCACGCAGTTGCGTCCGACGGAATCGGCTACCGCCGTGATCATCTCTCTTGTTGTGCTACCTATGTTCCGCGGAGGCGGCATCGGTGAGTTGCTCGTGGAGGAGTTCCTCGAACGAGCTCGGGAAGCCCGTTCAAGCAAAGCCGAGCTGGTGACCACGGCAGGGCCCAGCGGCGCCGGAGACTTTTACGACAAGATCGGGTGGGATCGGGTGGAAGAGCATTCGTCGAAAGATGGCACCCACATCCACACTTACCGCCACGACTTGGATTAGTCAGGATCAGCCGCCCGTTGACATCGATTCATAACCCATGCGATGTCGATTCCGAACGGGGACGCTCCAGGTGCGTCTATCCCCTGCTGCGGGGCTGAGACCCGGGCCGGTTGACGGTTGGCGCATTCATCCGGTGTCCAAGGACGCCGGGGAACCCCCAAGGGTTGCCTCAAGATACCCCATGGGGGTATCTTGAGGCCAATGGATACAGACAAGTGGCTGGTCCGCCTCGGCCTTGGAACCATCAAGCCGATCGAACCCCGGACGCTTTGGGTCCAGTCGCTCCGTCCTTGAATCAGAAACACGAACACCGGCGCCACCTGTAGCCGAATGATGATGCCCAACAAGCACTGAAGAATACGAAACGCTCCCGCCGACCAAGGAGAGTCATGGAAGATCACAGCAACCCACACGGTTTCCAGAAGTCGAAGTCGGACATGGACCATGCAGCCCACGGACACGCGGGCTCACCTCAAGATGAACATGCGGTGCACAGCCAGGGTGAACATGCCGGGCACAGCACCGCCATGTTCAAGAACCGGTTCTGGCTGACCTTGGGGCTATCGATTCCAGTGGTTCTCTTCAGCCCCATGTTGGGCGATCTCCTGGGCTACACCCCGCCCATATTTCCCGGCTCAGCCTGGATTTCCCCGCTGTTGGGCACGGTGATCTTCATCTACGGCGGTCAGCCCTTCCTCTCCGGTGGATGGAAGGAAATCAAGACCAAGCAGCCGGGCATGATGCTGCTGATTTCGATGGCCATCACGGTGGCTTTCATCGCCTCGTGGGCGACCAGTCTGGGAATCGGCGGTTTCGACCTGGACTTCTGGTGGGAACTGGCGCTGCTGGTGACGATCATGTTGCTGGGGCATTGGATAGAAATGCGTGCCTTGGGTTCGGCCCGGGGGGCGTTGGATGCCTTGGCGGCCTTGTTGCCCGATGAAGCTGAACGGGTCATCGACGGCGGCACCGAAACGATCAGCATCGCCGAATTGGCTGCCGGGGATATCGTCTTGGTGCGTTCCGGGGGTCGCCTTCCTGCCGACGGTGTCATCACCGAAGGCACGGTGGAGGTCGATGAGTCGATGATCACCGGTGAGTCCAAAGCGGTTCCCCGTACAGTTGGCGATCCCGTGGTGGCGGGAACCGTGGCCACCGACAGTTCCCTGCGTTTGCGGGTCAGCGCCGTTGGCGAAGAAACCGCCCTGGCCGGAATCCAGCGGCTGGTGGCCGAGGCCCAAGGTTCAACCTCCCGCGCCCAAGCGCTGGCCGACCGTGCGGCAGCGTTCCTGTTCTACTTCGCTGCCGGGACAGGAATCATCACCTTCATCGTCTGGTCCTTGCTGGGCAGCGTCCCGGATGCCGTGGTGCGCACCGTCACGGTCCTGGTGATCGCCTGCCCACATGCTCTAGGGCTGGCTATTCCACTGGTGATTGCGATTTCCACCGAACGTGCCGCCCGTGCCGGGGTACTGATCAAGGACAGGATGGCGCTGGAGCGGATGCGCACCATTGATGTGGTCCTGTTCGATAAGACAGGAACCCTGACCAAGGGCGAGCCTGCCCTCACTGGTGCCACGGGGATCCGGGGCATGGCAACTGATGAGCTATTGGCTCTTGCTGCTGCCGTGGAGTCGGACAGCGAGCATCCCGTGGCTCGGGCCATCGTCAACGCCGCCCAAAAATCGGGTACCGCCATGCCCGGTGCCTCGGGATTCCAATCCATGACCGGACGAGGCGTCCAGGCGACCGTCAACGGCTCCACCATCGCTGTGGGTGGACCGACGCTCCTGACGGAGCTGAACCTCACTGAGCCCGTGGACATCGCCGTAGAAACCACGGTGTGGAAGGAACGCGGCGCTTCGGTACTGCACGTCATCCGGGATGGCTCAGTGATTGGGGCCGTTGCCTTGGAGGACGAGGTTCGTGAGGAATCCCGCCACGCGGTCAAGGCCTTGCAGGATCGGGGTGTCAAGGTCGCGATGATCACCGGGGACGCACGGCAGGTGGCTCGCTCCGTGGCTACTGAACTTCACATCGACGAGGTTTTCGCAGAGGTCCTCCCCCAGGACAAGGACCAGAAGGTTGCCGAGCTGCAAGATCGAGGGCTGAAGGTTGCCATGGTGGGTGACGGGGTCAACGACGCTCCGGCACTGGCTCGTGCTGAGGTTGGTATCGCCATTGGCGCGGGAACCGACGTCGCCATGGAATCCGCCGGAGTGGTCTTGGCTGGCAATGACCCTCGGGCAGTGTTGTCCATGATGGATCTCTCGAAGGCGAGTTACCGCAAAATGTGGCAGAACCTGGTGTGGGCCACAGGCTACAACATCATTGCTGTTCCGTTGGCTGCCGGGGTGTTCGCGTTTGCCGGTTTCGTGCTATCCCCTGCCGCCGGAGCCGTGCTGATGTCCCTGTCAACCATTGTGGTGGCCCTCAACGCCCAGTTGCTGCGCCGCCTCAAGCTCAATCCGGCCGATGTCCAATAACCCGACAGCCCCGGGAGGAGAACAGCCTCAACTTCTGGCCCTGTCGTTCTCCCGTATTCGCCTGTCCGAAGGTATTTGCGGAGGACAGGAAAAGGCGAAGGCGTTTGCCGGAACCAACGGAACAGAGCTTCCAAGGGTGCACGCTTGAGAACGGTCTGATCGATTTAACCGTGGTCACACCAGTCTTGCGACGTCCCAGCTCCCAAAGACAATGCGACTACTTTGGCGGTGGCCCGCTACAGGTAGCGGAAGCTTGAATGATTCGACCAGGTGACTTCGGCAATACCCTGCAGAGGTGTTCCTGATGCGGCTGCGCCCCGGAGAGCGTGCCTGTGATGGATCGGTATTCGATATCCAGATCATTCATGCGCTGATGTCGTTGGCCTGTGGCAGGGCATGGTGCCTGGACCAGCAACCGAGTCCTAGCCGGACGCCAAGATGCGTCGTGGAAGCTCGGTCGCAATAGCTACGGTGATCATGGGTTTGCTAGTCGTTTCCATGGCGGTACAGGTATGGTTCCTGCCCCCTTAGGTGCGCAGCGTCAGCGCAGTATTCCCGAAGGTCCAACCGATTGCTGCACTCTCCATTGCCTGGGGGTGTTCTGGCCATCGCCTGCTATCAGGTTGCAGGCATCATTGGGCAACGAGCGGCCGTGCACGAGCGCACCCATCCATCCGAGTCGGCCAGTAGCCGGCTCCGGGCCATGGTCGGCTTCTTTCTGGCATTCATCGTGCTCGTTGCCGTGGATTCCATCGCGCTGGACATGACGATCATCGCGACTCCTGGTGTAATGATCGGGCGCATCGGCGGTGGGATCCTGGCTGCCGTTGCCGCGCTCACTCTTGCCGTGTGCATGGAGAACCGGCACTGTGAGCGCGTGACCGGCCCGCTTGGCCGTTGATCCAATCCAGTGGCGCCATCATCAGGGGAACGTGTCAGTGCCCGTTCAGCCTATGCACACCGCTCGATTGGTGATTCCGAGGACATGGAGCGGAACAACCTACTGCTGACACTGGAATCGACAGAGCCGGGCAGACCGCGGGTGATCACTGCGACGCGCGCTCTGCGTCGCTGCGCAGGATGCAGAATTCGTTACCCTCCGGATCAGCGAGCACAATCCACCCCGATCCGTCCGGACGCCGCCGATCAGCGACCATGGTGGATCCCAGCTCCAACAGGCGCTCGAGTTCCAGATCCCTGGTGCCTGCAGCGGGCTTGAGGTCCAGATGCACACGGTTCTTGACCTGCTTGGTGTCGGGGACCTCGATGAACAGCAGTCGCTGAGCACCGTCAATGGAGAAAATCATGCACTCCTCGTCGCCCGGGTTGTTCGGATCACCAGGATCCTCGACGAAGCCAAGCACTGCGCCCCAGAAGACCGACGAGGCGAAGGCATCGAGGCTGTCGAATGACGTGTGTGAGATCAGAGCAGTCATGGTTTTCAGCCTAGGTGCGCTCCAACACGGAGTCCAGCATTGCGTTCGCGGGTGCACACCGGTCGATTCGAAGCACTGCTCGCTCGGGGTTCCCCTCCAAAGGAACGTGTACGGTTTCCAGGTACCGACCGTGATCCACAGGTAGATGTTCCGCAGTATCCCGCTGCGTCGTTCGACCCGTCCCGGTGATGATCAGCGAACTGGTCTTTGCTTCTCATCCCCGGGAGGCGAACCGGGGAAGATCAGCTGATCGGGACGTGCTCCGCGTGGCCGTCTTCGCGCAATGCCTTGCGAAGCTTCTCCGCGTTCTGGTCCATGACCACCGGGTCCGGGTTGGTGTCGGCCCGGGCCAAATCGAAGTCCGCAAGCGAGTTGGTCGGCCACACGTGCACGTGCAGGTGCGGCACCTCGAACCCGGCAACCATCAACCCGGCGCGCTCGGAACCAAAGGCGCGCACCTGGGCGCGACCGATCTTGCCGGCGACCTCAATGAGGTGGTTGACCAGCCCGGCGGGGGCCTGGGTCCATTTGTCGACTTCTTCGCGCGGGACCACCAGGGTATGGCCGTCGGTGATCGGGCCGATGGTCAAAAACGCGACGGCGTGCTCATCGTTCCAGATGAAGCGGCCCGGGATCTCCCCGTTGATGATCTTGGTGAACAGCGTGCTCATGCATCCTCCTTGGCTGGGTCGCCCAATGTGGCGAGATCTAGGACAAACCTGTATTTCACGTCACCGGCGACCATGCGGTCCCAGGCCTCGTTGACCGAGCGGGCATCGACGAGCTCGATGTCGCTGGTGATCGAATGCTCTGCGCAGAAGTCCAGCATTTCCTGGGTCTCGGCGATCGATCCGATCAACGAGCCGGTGTAGCTCAGGCGCTTGAAGATCAGCGCCCCGGCGTCGATGCCCGGCATGGGGCCTTCGGGCAGCGAGAGCTGCACCAGGGCGCCGTCGCGCTTGAGGGTACGCAGGTATGTGCCGAGCTCGTGCGGGACCGCAACGGTGTCAATGAGAAGGTGAAGGGAATCTGCGGCCGCTTCCAGCTGCGCAGTGTCCGTGCTGTTCACGACGGTTTCGGCACCTAGCCCCAGCGCCGATTCGCGCTTGTCCTCGCTGCGGGTGAACACCGTGACGTGTGCGCCCATGGCCGCGGCAAGTTTCACCGCCATGTGTCCTAGCCCGCCCAGGCCCAACACTCCGACCTTGCTGCCCGGGCCCACGTTGTGGTGGCGCAGCGGTGAGTAGCTGGTGATCCCGGCGCACAACAGCGGGGCGGCGGAGGCCGGATCCAGGGATTCGGGGATGTTCAGCACAAAGTCGCGGTTCACCACGATCTGCTGGCTGTAGCCGCCCTGGGTGTATTCACCGGTGTTCGGGTCCGAGGCCCCGTAGGTTCCTACGCTGTTGGGGCAGAACTGTTCAAGTCCCTCGCGGCAGGCCTCGCAGGCGCGGCACGAGTCAACCAGGCAGCCCACGCCCACCCGGGCGCCGATGTCCAGGTCCCGCACCTGCCCGCCAACTTCGCGGACGGTGCCGACCATCTCGTGACCGGGGACCAGCGGCAACTCCTTGGCTCCCCATTCGCCGCGTCCGGCGTGGACGTCGGAATGGCACAGTCCGCAGAATTCCAAGTCGATGACGACATCGCGGGCACCGGGGAAACGGCGTTCGATGTGAAATTTCGTGAGCGGGCCGTCCTCTAGCTCAATGCCCAGTGCGAGCACCTGGCGCGGAACGGCACTATTGGTAAGCGCCGTCGTTGCCGTTGCGTGCTTCTTGATGCGTTGTACTGCGTTTAGCGGTGGGGGAACCGGGCGACCAATCATGCTCTCGAACTTACCCCGTACGGGAGCATTGGTGCCAGCGCGCTGCCCGCTCCTGCGGTCCGAATCCATCACGGAGGGCCCCGCCACTATCCGTTTGCTCGGGCTCCTGCTCCCAAGGGGGGATTTGAAAAAAGATGTCCGACAGCCGTGTGAGGCAGCTAAGAGTTTCCCGTGGCCACTTGATGCTTTATTCGCCCTGAGGTATCGGTACCCTGCGCCGTATCAGGGGCGGTCAACGGAGCAGTCCGGAATTTGGGCTGTACGGTGGTGGGCCCGCTCGTGGGACACTCGAGGTTGCTGGTCTCCGACTGCAGGTCGGATAAGTTTGCAGGATCATCTTGGAAGGTATGCAAGCGAATGGACGGAGCGATCATGGAATTAGGACCGAATAACTTGTTGGAACTTCGGCGCGCGAGCGATGCTCAGAATCCGTGGTTCCTCGACCTTGTTCAGCCGGAGGTTGGCGGCGGCCGGTTCGATCTGGGCCAACTCTCAGAGATCGACGCCAGCCCGGGAGCGGTTGCTCTCCGTGTCAGCGGCTTGGACCAGTCCACGTTTGAGCGGTTGGTCTCCAGCTACGGAACTCAGTTCAAGGCGATTGAGTTTTGGAAGTGCCCCAAGCTGGAAGACTTGACACCCCTTGAGGACCTGTCGGGACTCCGAATGGTCTCGTTCTACTGGAATCAGCGATCAGCGCGTCTTTGGAACCTTGCGCGCAATCCGCAGCTGACGGCGATGCGCCTAGAAGACTTCACGCGGCTCCACCGCTTAGATGACCTCTGCGCAGGACAAGCGTTAAAGGAGCTCGTCCTGGGTGACGCCGTAAGGAGGAAGTCGACCTTCGAGACCCTGGAGCCATTGGTCACGCTCACAGGACTGGTAAGCCTAAGTCTGCACCCGAAGCGCATAGACGATGGACGAGTTCAGCCTCTTGGTTCCCTCAAGAACGTTGAGAGGCTATCGATCCCAACCAACCTATTCACAACCGAACAGATTGCTTGGCTTCGAGCACAACTGCCTGAATCCGTTGAATCTAACGCGCTGGCCGCACTGCTTCCCCTGGCGACGCCCTTGGAACTCGACGGCAAGGCGAGAGATGTTCTGCTGATTGGGAAGCACAAACCGTTCCTCAACTCGAAACTAGACGCTGCGCGAATTCACAATCACGTTCTGAGGTTCGAAGAAATGGTCACCACCTTTCGCGGCGCCCCGGGCCTGGACCCCGCGTGACCGCTGGAAGAGAACCCAAGGCCGTCCTCAATTTTCGCCCGGCCGCCCGGCAGAAAGCAGAAAGTTCGTCCCAGTAGAGGTTCTCAGACGGACGAGTCTGATCGGCTTCGAGACAGCAGCTTCGAATCAGGGGTAAACGCTTTGATCGCTCACGCTAACGTCGGACATTTCACGTTGTCACAAACCACCCCAGAAGGAAGGCTCCACGACCGACGAGCTCGAGGAACTCAAGCAGTTGCGCGCTGAAAACCGTGACCTAACGGTGCAGATCAAGCGAATAAGAGCTGAAGGCACCGGAGTCGTCGTGTGCGGATGGTGAGCGCCGCCTCTGTTCGCGGACCTGCGGCTCGGGCATTACAGGCCCACTCAGAAGAAGGCTCAGTGTTAGTGGTGGCTTGCATGATAGGACGAGCCCCCACAGGTATCAACCGCATATTTTCGGTCTCGATAAAAGGTGCGAATAAAGCAACTGAGATATCGCTGTGACTGTCCTTGCCGCGACCCAAACGGCGGACTAGTGTGGGTCGAACCAGGCCATCCCAACGTCGGTCTGCCGCTTGATTTCCAACGAAAGAGAGTGCCATGCGTATATTCAACGGACTGGCCTTGTTCGCCTCCGCCAACCTTGCTATGGTCTCGGGCGGCTCTGATGCGGACCCCATTGGTGAACCGACCGCGTCCAGCGAAGTCCCCGCATCCAGCGCTGCATCGCCCACGGATACTCCGACACCCACGAATAACGATACGCACCGTGACCTGGTCGATCAGCCACCGGGCAAGTCCTGGCAGGATGCCTTGGAAGCGGCCCGCGGTGAGTTTACCGGCGACCCGTCGAAAATCGAATTAGAAACCAATGATGGCGGGACAATTGAATACAAGATCGAGCTGAAGTCCGCGGACACTGAATATACCGTGGAGTATGATGCAGAGACCTTGGAGAAGCTCTCCGAAGAGAAGGAAAGCCTCGGAGGCGAAGCGGCCGAGGAACCGAAACAAACCTTCGACCCGGATTCCCTTATCGGCCTCAAGGAGGCTGTTGCCACGGCACGCGGTGAGCAGGCGGGAACCATTACGTCGTGGAAGATCGAGGGGCAGGGCGACGGGCGAGCCAAATACGAATTCGATATTCTCCCGGAGGGAAGCACTCAGGACATTGAGGTAGAAATCGACGCGAAGGACGGAACGGTCATCGCCGACTCATGAGGCACACGCACGGATGACTATTCGTGAATGCACTAAACGGCGCCCAAGCGGTATCTCTCTTGCGCGACTATGCCGAAACTCGGGACCAGGAATCCGAAGGGTGGCACAGGATCCACGAAAATGTTCTCATCCCTAGCACCTAGAGCGATCCTTGGACTGCGTAGGTTCTGAATAAATGCCCGGGAATGGTTCCAATTGCTGACAATAAAGGCTCTCCTGACATATCCGTGGGTCATCCCCGCCCCGGAAGCACCGGTCTGTGACCTCCAAGGCTGAGCATCGCCAGACTGATCAAAGCATCCGGTGATTTGAATCCGAAGGCGATCCGGGTGATGAGTCTGATTTTGGTGTTCATGGATTCGATGCGCCCGTTGGATAGCCCGTGCTCGATCGATGCCAAGATGCTGGAGCGGTGCTTGACGATGCTGCGTTGGAGTTTCACAAACGCAGGAATCCTGCACCTCCTGGCCCAACTCACCCAACGATCAAGAGCCACCATGGCCTCCGGGTAGGGCAGCTTGAAGACGGTGCGAAGGCCTTCTTTTAGGTAGTAGGCCCGACCCAAGGTCGGGTCGGTCTCCACGATCCAAGCCAGCTTCACCTGTTGCTTGTCGGTGAGGTCTTCAGGGTTCTTCCAGAGTGCGTAGCGACTGTTTTTCAGCTTCTTCGCCCGCTCACTATCCGGTCGTGGTGCGGCATCTTTCGCTGGTCGCCCGCGGCCGCGGGCTGGTTCGGTTTTTGTGGCTGTTTGGCGGGCCCGGTTCCAGGCGGTTCGACGTTCCTCATCCAAGGCCCCGGTGGCCCATTGGACTACGTGAAACGGATCAGCCACACGGACAGCGTTGGGGCAGCGTTCGGCCACGACGGTGGCGATCCAGTTCGCGGCATCGGCGGAAACATGCGTGATTTGGGCGGATCGTTCCTCCCCTAGGGCGTCAAAGAATTTTCGTAAGGTGGCCTTGTCACGGCCCGGCGATGCCCAGATGAGGCGGCCGGAGTCGTGGTCCACGACAACGTCTCAGGTACTCGTGTCCGCGCTTGTAGGAGATCTCGTCAATGCCGATCCGCTTGAGGTTCGCAAAGGGGTCAAAGGTCTTGGCGGTGTCCTTCCAGACGCGGTCAATGATCGCGCCCACGGTACGCCAGGCGATACGCATCAATTCGGTGACGGCGCTCTTGGATGTTTGAGTGGCCAGCCACGCGACTTGCTGGTCAAAGAGCAGTGTATGGCCGCACTTGGTGGCGGGCCCACGGGACTGCGGCTACGGTGACTCCATGCTGGGGGCAACGCACTCGTGGCGCTTCGGCGAGAAGGTACGTTGGGAAGGTTCCCAGATCTAGGGTGCGCCACCTTCTGGGACCTTCGCCGCGGTCGTAGCGGGGACAGCGCCGGGAACATATACCGCACCGGTTTCGCATGGACTTCAGTGGGCTGACCGTGGCGATGAAAGCGCTGGTTTCCTCATCGAAGTCCAGGTCTTGGACCCTGGTCTTTTCGACACCGAGCATGGTGGCCCATATGCTTGTTTTCTGCACGCCGTTTTCCTACCTTGATTTTTGTTCCTTGACAGTCAAAAATCCTAGGTAGAGAGCGGCGTGTGGGCGTTAAAGCTCGCGGGTCACGCCCACGGAAGAGTCACAAGAGCCACAATAAATGGCAATTCAGACGACTTCCAAGCAATGGTTGGAGTGTAGTTGTAACTACATGTATTCACTGTGAAAGAGAATCGCATGCCAACTTCGGTTCGTCTATCTCATGAGACCGAGGAACGCCTTGACCTGCTGGAGTGGGAGTACTCCGTGGCTTAGAATGCCGTGGATATCCGTGCTGGCCATCGCCAGACGGTGCCCAGCGATGACGTAAGGCGCGCTCTTGGCTTGGAGGGTTGAGTATGACCCTGAAGCCGTCAAAGCCTTAAAGCAGATGGATAAGCCGGTAGCTACGCGCATCATGGATTACCTGGATGAGATGGCGGCATCGAACGACCCCCGTGCTCGCGCCAAACCGCACCAAGGCCCTCTGAGAGGGTTGCGGCGCTATCGGGTCGGTGACGACCGCATAGTCTGCGGAGTCATCGACGGCGATTTCACCATCATTGCCCTCGACCTTGGCCACCGCTCAAAAATCTACCTCTAGCCAGTCCGGCGTCGTCGAATCATTGAAGTGGGGAAGCTGCCAGAGCTCGCCCTGGCGACATCAAGAAAGCTGGGGCTGGGCGGAGAGAACATCGTGAACTCCCTCCCGGCAAAGGCCGGCGAGGCTTCTGCGGGTAGTAGACCACAGGCAGCTTCGCCCGATGTCCAGCCGAACCCGGAAGCGGCAACGTACGAACCATTCAACGCTCGTTGCAATGGGCGTTGAGTCTGCGAAAGCGCAGCCTTGGTATCGTCACGGCGAGCTTGCATGTCCAGCAAACCGTTCCTCTCCGGAACATCAGCGCCACAAGGTCCCAAAACCTCAATTTCCCACCCAGCGGCACCGGCTGCCGACGCTGTACCGGCGCGGCGCAGGGATCGAAGCGTAATACTGGATCACTACTCAGCGTCGATATTTGTCGGGCGGGGACAGCTACAGGAATACCGGGTCTGAGCCGATCATGATCATGTGCTTGGCGCCACCTACTCTACCGATGGCGCCCGAGTCCGGGTCCCGGCCCCTACTGCGGCCAGGGACTCAGACCGAGTCCCGGTGCCCAGCGGAATGACATGGGGGCGCCCGGCGACCGGGTCGGTCACCACCTGTGCGGACAGCCCGAAAATTTCCAGTAGCCCCCGCTCGGTGACGACCTCGGCCGGGGAGCCCTGGGAATGGATCCGGCCCTGGCGCATCGCAACCATGTGGTCCGAATAGCGGGCAGCCAGCGAGATGTCATGCAGGACCATGACGATGGTGCGCCCGTGCTCGCGGTTAAGCCGCTGCACCAGTTCCAGGAGCTCGACCTGGTGGGCCAGGTCCAGGAAACTGGTGGGCTCGTCGAGCAGCACAATGTCGGTTTCCTGGGCCAGCACCATCGAAATCCACGCGCGCTGTCGCTGCCCGCCGGACAGCTCGTCTAACGGCACGTCGGCCAGCGCGGCGATGCCGGTGGCCTCCAGCGCGCCGGCAACTACGCGCTCGTCGCCAAGGGAGAACTGTTGGTACCAGCGTTGGCGCGGGTTCCTTCCGCGCGAGACCAGATCCGCCACGGTCAGTCCCGCCGGCGCCGTCGGGTTCTGCGGCAGCATGCCCAACCGAGTCGCCACCGAGCGAGTCGGTTGGGCTTGCAGCGGCTGCCCATCGAGCAGCACCCGCCCGGAGCGCGGGACCATCAGCCGGGCCATGGCGCGCAACAGGGTCGACTTGCCGCAGCCATTGGGGCCGATGATTGAGGTCACCGCCCCGTCGGGCACGGCCAAGCTGAGCCGGTGTACGATGTCCTCGCCGTCGTAGCCCAGCGTCACCCCTTCCACCCTGAGGCGGGATGCTTCCAATGCGCCCGAAATCATGTCGTCCTCCGTTGGTGTTTAAGGATCAGATACATCAGGAACGGCGCTCCGAGCACCGCGGTAGCCACACCCACCGGCAGCGGGATGGCCAGCAGGTTCGCCGCGACCACGTCGGAGAGCAGCACGAAGAGCGCGCCGACCAAGGCGGAGGAGCCCACCGGCGGCAGCACCGCCCCGCAGAGCAGCCGGGCGATCTGCGGTGCGGCCAGCGCCACAAAAGCGATCGGCCCGCCCACCACGGTCGCGACCGCGGCCAGCAGCACCGCCAGCACCAGGGCTACGGTGCGCACCACGCCGATTCGCGAGCCCAGAGCGAGCGCGACGTCGTCGCCCAGGCTTGACAGGGCCAGCCCGCGGCCCATGCCCAACGCCGCGAGCAGCAGCACCGCCCCGGCCAGCGCCAGCGGGGCCACCAGCGCCCATTCCTTGCCGTTGAGCGAGCCCATCATCCATGTCAGGGCCAGCCCCGCGCTGGTGACATCACCTAGGGTCAGCATCCAAGTGGTCAGGCTGGCGGCGAGACCGGAGACGCCCAACCCGACCAGGATAAGGCGCTGGCTTTCGATGCCGCGGCGGTAGGCCAGCAGGTACACCGCTCCGCCGCTGAGCAGCCCGGCCGCGAAGGCCGCCGCCGGCATGCCCAGCATCGCGGCGGCTCCGCTTAGCCCGGCATGCCCGCCGCCGGTCAGAACCAGCACGCCCACCGCGCCCACCGCGGCGCCGGAGGTCACTCCGAGCACGTCGGGGCTGGCCAGCGGGTTGCGGGCCACGGTCTGGGTCAACGCCCCGGCCGCGGCCAGACAGGTCCCCACCAGAACGGCGGCGGCCATGCGCGGGGCACGGAACTCGGTGGCGGCCAGGTGCACCAGCGGATTGGAGTCGTCGCCCAGCAGGGCGCGCACCACCTCGCCGAAAGCCAGCGGGGTACCACCGAAGGCGATATGCAGAGCCATGCTGGCCAGCACCAGCGGGAGCAGCAACAGCGTCACGGCCAGGGTGCGCGGGTCCGCGCGCAGCGACACCGGCCCGACGCGCAGCGCCCGCACGGAGGAAAAGTGCGTGCCGGTCCCTGTCGTCTCCGCGCTCACAGGGCCACCAGTCTTTTCCGCCGGGCTAACCGGACAAAGAGCGGTGCCCCGATCACGGCCAGTACGACGCCGACGGAGAGTTCCCCGGGCCGGGCCACGACCCGGCCGGTCGTATCGGCGAGCAGCACCAGGGTGGCGCCGGCCATTAGCGAGAAGGGCATCAGCCAGCGGTGGTCTCCGCCCATCGCGGCGCGCGCCAGGTGAGGGACGATCAGCCCGGCAAAGGCGATCGGGCCGGCCAGGGTCACCGCCGAGCCGGAGAGAAGTGCGATGGCGGCGATGCCAACGATGCGCGAGCACAACACCGGCGTGCCCAGCGCGGTTGCCGTGTCCTCGCCCAGGGCCAGGGTGTTCAGCGCGCCGAGGTTCACCACGGCCAGCAGCAGGCCGGCGAGGATAAAGGGGGCCACCAGTTCTAGGCCACCGTCCCGTCCGGCCAGCGAGCCGATCTGCCAGAACCGCAGCGTGTCCAGCGCCTCTTCGTCGAGCAGCACCAATCCGGACACCAGCCCGCTGCACAGTGCCGTCACCGCGGCCCCGGCCAGCACCAGGGTGATCGGGGTTGCCCCGTGCCGGCTGGCGGATCCGAGCAGGAACACGACGACGCTGGCCACCAAGGCACCGGTGAAGGCGAGGGTGGCCTCGACGCCTGCAGCCTGCTGTCCCCACAATGTGGTTGCAGCCACAATCGCCAGCGCAGCGCCCTGGTTGATGCCCAGCAGTCCCGGATCGGCGATCGGGTTGCGTGTGTGGCCCTGGACAAGCGTTCCGGCCAACCCAAGGCAGGCGCCCACCACGATCCCGGTCAGGGTGCGCGGCCAACGCAGTTCGCGAATTGTTACATCCATGACGGTCCCGGACGGTGCGGCAATGGCGTGCCATGCCTCAGCCAGCGAGGAGGGCTGGCCACCGATGCAGATGCTGGCGACCAGTGCCAGCAGCAGGGCCGTCGCGGCGAGCCCGAGGCGGCGCAGGCGGCGGGCCCGCTCGACGGGACGGCCGCCGGTACCAGGTGTGACGGGCGCCTGTGTTGCAGTGGCGAGGACGGGCACAACAACAACTCCCTTTTCTATTACGAAACAATTGCATGCCCTATATTTCGGCATTGTGCTAGTGTACTGGATTGGCAAGGCAACCCTAACTGTTTGCCCGTTTGCCGCGTAACTTCCCACTCGCTGAAAGTACCCGCCCATGAAAAAAACAACCGTACGTCGCGTGGCCGCCGCCCTTGCCGGCATGGCCCTGCTTGCCACCTCCGCCTGCGCCGCCCCCGCCACCGAAGCCACCAACTTAGCTCCTGCATCCCAGGCCGCCGGCTACCCCCTGGCCATGGACCACATCATGGGCTCAACCACCATCGAAACCCAGCCCAAGCGCGTCGTCGCCCTGGACCCGAGCTACATCGATGCAGCCCTGTTGCTCGATGCCGACCTGGTCGGATACGTCCAATACCGTCAGGACCCCAAGGATCCCTTCGCCCCCTACCTGGGCGACGTGAAGGAGGCGACCGCCGAGTCGGTCAACGTGGGTACGCTCGCCGAGCCGAACCTCGAGAAGATCCTCGAACTGCAGCCGGACCTCATCGTCTCAGCCAAGGTGCGGCACGAGGCCCTATACCCGCAGCTCTCCAAAATCGCGCCGACCATCTTCTCCGACAGCACTGGCCCGACCTGGAAGGAAAACGTCGTCTTCCTCGGCGAGGCCCTGGGGGAGAAGACGAAGGCCGAAACCGTGGTGAAGGAATACCAGGATCGCGCCGCCTCCGTCGGCAAATCCATCCTGGCCAAGGATCCGAAGCTGACCTACTCACTGATCCGCTTTTCCGGCGGCGACACCGCGCGACTCTACGCGAGCGACTCGTTCATCGGCGAGATCATGGCCGACATGGCGATCCCGCGCCCCGAGGGTGGACTTGACTCCACCGACTCGATCTTTGCTCCGCTCGGCGCGGAGCAGATCCTCGAAGGCGACGCCGGTCTGATCATGGTCAGCGCGTGGACCCCTCCGTGCACCGAAGGTGACGCCTCGCGCGCGCAGAAGGCAGACTACGAGTCCAACCCGCTCTGGGACCGTCTCGAGGGCGAGAAGCTTCCGGTCGACGATGCCACGTTCCTAGCCTCAGTCAGCATCCAGGGTGCCCACGCGGTGATCACCGAACTCGCAAACCACTACGATGTGGACCCGCAGCTACCCAAGCAGTAACCGCCTCTTACTCCCCCGGCCGTGTTGCATTCTGGGCCGTGACCAATCGGGGGTTTTATGGCTATTAACTCCGAGGGTTGCATTCTGACTTGGTCTAGCACGAGCTCCCGGCACGTTGGCCGGGAGCCTCCGGCCCCCTCGCCTGACTTCGAAGTATCAATCTTCCACTTTTCAGAGAGTCACTAACAGAACACCTTGCCCGTCCCGCTCATGGTTCCCCAGCGGACGAGTTTGATCGGCGTCTCGGCACCAGCTGCAAACCAGGGTGAGAGATCTACTGGCAGACGATAACGTCGGATATTTCACTTTTTCACCCCACAATATGGTCCGGTGAGCAAACGATAGAGCAGTCCAATGACCAACAAGCTAAAGCCAAGAGTCCCCACGTCATGGATAGTATTTCTGTCGGCCTGTATTGTTTTAGCCGCTTTATTACTGCTGACCGGCTGGCTCGATCAGATGCCCTTCTGGGGGAAACTAGCAACTGCTCTGAGCATCTACGTGGTGTACGCCTTTGTCGATCTAATCAGAAGAATTCTCGGCGGGTCAGAGTCAACTAATTAGCAGTTCATAGAACTAACTTTTTCTGGCGGAATATTGATGCTCTTCACCCAGTAGCAATCGTTCCGGTTAGACATCTCTGACGGATCGAGAGTGCCGCCTAGGTTCCACCTGCGAGTCACCCTTGCATGTCGCTGATGAAGTGGGCTATCCGGACTACCGCCTGAAAGCTCGCCTTCACCATGTGCTTCGTTAGATTTCTAGGATGGCATCCGGGGGGTTGCGTCCATGATGACCGTTTGGTCTTTCAGGGTGATGGTGTAGGAGATCGCGGGGGCGGGTCCTCCGTTGCCTTCCACCTTGCTACCGAAGATTTTTCCCGGCCACCAAGCGGCGTATCGTCCGTCTTGAATGGTAGCTTCGACTAATTGGCCATCCGGGGTCGTGATAGTTACGGCCGCTACGTCAGGTCCCACGTTTCCGTGGGTCAGGGCAACGTCGGGGCGATCACGGAAACCGAAGTTACTTCCCCCACGAAACTCCCCCATATTACCCTCAGTGAATTCCCCGGCAACCGGGAGAAACCCTTGGTCGCCTCCGCCCCGACTGAAATCAATCTCGCCGGCCCTGGATGCTCCGACTGGCACGTGGGCAAGACACATGCCAACCATGTGATCCGTGGCGGTATACAGCAAGACCACCCATTCTCCCCGGCGTTCGACAAGATCCAACTGTGGGGACCCCAAGTCCATGCGGCCACGGCAGGCCGCATCTGCCACAGCGCTGTCCGTGCTGCTGATCGACCCCGGCACAGCATTCCATGACGCGTAGGCCGCCTCCTTGCTTCCCGCCCCGGGAAAGAGGACTCCCGTCGCTGTGAGGACAGCCACCGCTGCCAGAGCGACAGAGGCTGCTACCCGACGTTTAGGACGAGAACGGCGTTTACTCTGTAAATGGTTTGCAATGTTTCCATTCTCTGGGTCACTGGCGAGAATCTGCAGCAACCTCGCATTCGCCCTGGTCCGTCCTGGTTCGTTCAGTCCAACTTCGGGTGCGGAATCTAGGGGCTGAAATGCGTTTAGTTCTGGGTATTTATTCTTATCCATGTCAGCTACTCCGTCATGAGGGATTCGGCGAGGGACGCCGGATAGGGGGAGGAATCGAGTTCGCGACGCAATGACTTGCGCGCGCGATGAAGCCTGATGCGGTAGGCCGCCGAGGATATCCCGAGGACCTGGCCCGCTTGCGAAGAGGGGAGGTCTTCCCAAATCGCCAGGGACAGGGTCTCTTGGTCTTCGGGGCGCAGTCGTTGCCAGGCTGCGGCCAGGTCGATGCATAAGTGGGTCATGTCGGTTTCGGCGTCCACGAAGGTCGGAGTCCACGTTGCGACCCGAACCGCCAATGCCCCCTGACGAGCCTGTCCGCGCTGGTTGTTAAGCATGCAGTTGCGCGCAGTAGCGAACAGCCAGGCCCTGGCTTCGTCGTGTTTACTCGGAAGATGATCCAGACGACGCCAAGCGGCCATGAACGCCTCGTGGGCAATATCCTCGGCGTGGTCGGGACCTGCCCGGCGTTGAATGAACCGCAAGACGTCATTGTAGACAAGTCCATACAACTTGGAGAACCTTGCCTCCCGGTCCTGCTTCTTTTCTGAGGTGCTCATACCTATACATGTCCATCCGGCCCGCGGTGTTACTCAGAAACGGAATTCAATTCATCCTGTTGACTGAAACGCTCATTCCCCGACGCGGACGCGCGCTGCAAGACCCCGGAATCCCACCGGTCAACATAGCTGGGCTACGTCACGACCATAGAATCATGCAGATGAGAAGGCTTTCCAGTGCCGTCGATATCATTCTGATGATGCTTTCAGTCCCGTAAAGCGTTCCCTTCTCTGACAATTGCTGCCTACCAACTCTCCACCAACTATCGCTGTTGAGCAGCATAGCGTGAAGAGAAACAGGCCAGTGCGGATGACATCAACGATCACTCGAAACGTGAAAGTCGGTCGGCCTCGGATCCGGTCAGGACGAATGGATCTCCGATATTTCCTTCATGGCCGTAGTCCGCGTTGCGGACTGTTACGTGGTTCGGGCTGACTTCTGCAATGGTCACCGCGATCGGTTCATCTCTCCCCACCAAGGTGAGGTACCAACGCTCCGCCGAATAGCTCAGTCCCACATCGTCGAGGACCTGCCGGGCATTGTTCGGATTATTCGGGGTTCCCAAGGGGTAACCGAATATGGTTACGGGATGGAACATGCCGATGCTATCGGACACTGGGACGAGGTAGCCCAAGAGCTCGGCGTCTTCTTCACGGTGGTGCGGTATCCAGTTGCTTCGGTCGTTCATTGTGGTTTCCAGCCTTCATCGTTCGTTGTTGTTCGGACCATTTACACACAGTCCGCCTGGGTTCATCGACATCGGCCGGAGAGGGGAGGAGGCCACATTTGGGCAATGGCGGCAACAATCTTGTCATTGGTGGCTTGGAGCGCCGCAACACTCACGCTTTCCTCGGTACTTCCCACATATGAGTCCAAATCCACGGCCACTCCCTGCTTCCAAACCGCTGCGATGTCCTGTGTTGCGCTGATGTCCCGGTCGGGACGTCCCGGGACCAGAACAAGGTCCGCTCGCAATCCTGGACGGATGGCTTTGCGGTCGCTGAGCCCGAATACTGAAGCGGGGAGGGAAGCCGCCGCAGCTAGTGCCTCACAGGGGCCCAGCCCGGCGAGAACCAAGTGCCGGAGTTCGCGGTGCAGGCTCGCTCCGGGAATGAGCACTGGGTTTGGTGCATCCGCGCCGGCAAGGAGCACCACCCCGTGGGAGTGCAGCGCGCGGACGTTTTGGCGCGCCGCCTCGACGTCCGGAAGCCCAGGTGGCAGCCAGCGTTTTGCCTGTCGGCGAAGCATCCTGGTCCACGCAGGTCCCAGCCATTCTGCGAGGTCAGTCTGGGCCAGTAGAGGCATCACCCCGTGGGCACCGGGAAACCCGTCGGCGATGCCAAGGGTGGCGATCACCGGAACACGGGCATCGGCCAAGGCCTCCTCCTATGTTGGGCTCAGCGGTTCGAAGGGCACGTGGGCGAGGATGTCCACCCCTTGGTTGACGACGTCGATGGCGGCGGCAGCCGTCGTGACGTGCGCGAAGACCAGCATGCCTGCAGCGTGGGCTGCCACCACAAGTGCCCGTATCGTGGCCAGGCTCACCGTCGGCATGGGCACGAGGCTGGCGGATCCATGGTCATAGAGAACCTTCAGAGGTGTTGCACCTTCGGCGAGTCGATCCGCCACGAAACCAGAGGCGTCCCGGGGGCCGTGGACGGATGGAAAGGGGGAATACGCCATCGTCGGGTGACCTCCCCGGGGCTATCGCCCCGATACGTGAGGTCAGGATCTCGACCACGTTTGCCCGCCCGTTCACGGCAAAGATCGGTGCAATGAGCTCCGGCTTGCTGAATTGGTCAATGGCGGGCGTGACACCTAAGGTGAGCACCTGGTGCGGCGTACCGGGCAACAAGTGCAGATGAGTATCCATCAGCCCGGCAGCAGCGTCCCGCCGGTACCGTCGATAAGTTTGTCTGCTGGGCGGGCTAAGGTCGGTCCACGGTCGGGCCACCGACGGCCTCGATAAGGCCGTCAATCATGCCTACAGCCGTATCCCCGGTGATTCGACAGCCATCACATATCCGGAGATTGGTGATCGTCAGATTCATGT
The DNA here is from genome assembly GCF_039544305.1 of Paeniglutamicibacter antarcticus. Lineage (NCBI taxonomy): Bacteria > Bacillati > Actinomycetota > Actinomycetes > Micrococcales > Micrococcaceae > Paeniglutamicibacter > Paeniglutamicibacter antarcticus. Next base: position 7,207 of record NZ_BAABLK010000087.1, on the reverse strand, counting down.
CACCGAGGATATAAGTTGACCTAACGAGAAGGTCAAGCGGATTGAATTCCGTGATGCGCTATTCCATCAGCCAAGTCGCCAAATACGCGGGAGTCACCTCGCGAACACTACGCCACTACGACGTCACCGGCTTGCTCTCCCCGAGCGAGGTCGGTGCCAGCGGATACCGTTGGTAAGGGCACGCTGAGCTACTCCGGCTCCAACGCATCCTTTTGCTGCGACGGATGGGAGTCGGTCTGACCGAAATCACTCAGGTGCTCGCTGGTGACAGCAACGAGATCGCCGCCCAACGTTTGCAACGACAGCAGATCCTTGCCGAAAGAGATCGCTTGCACGCCATTGTCGAGACCATCGAGCGGACCGTTGGTGATCTCACCGCAAACCGCCACATGGATCCCGAGGACTTCTTCCGCGGCCTCCATCAAGACCGCTCCCACCTTCGCAAGCAGTTGGAACATAGGCTCGGTCCCGATGCCGACGGTGTCTTCATCGCGGCCGAAGCAGCCACTGACGGCTGGGAGGTCACCGACTACGAACTAGAGGCCACCCGAAGCCGCGAACTCCTGCGTCGAATGGCGGATCTCATGCATCACGGCACCATCCCTACCGATGCCAACGCTCAACGGCTTATCGATGAACACCATAATTCCATCGTCCGATTCTGGGTACCCAACAAAGCCTCTTACAGCGCTCTTGCCGATCTCTACCTCAACGACGACCAACAACACTCCTGGATCGCCAGCGTGGACCCAGCACTGCCACCATGGCTCGCAACCGCGATGAAGACCCACGCCAGTCGACTACCCAGCGGTAACTTCGATTCCTAGAACCCCTGACATGCGTTGTTGTTGCAGCATTTGACCTCGATCAACAGAAACAATTCGCACGGAACCTCCGCCGATTTGACGGGACGACTGCTTTCTATCGCCACCGGTGCTTTTCAAGGCATCCGGTAAAGGTTCCAAGCAGACACGCAGTCACATTGCAGACGACTTCTGATGTTCCGTGCAGTCGACTCATGAACATAGAAGCAGGGGTCGCGGCAAAGAAGACAGGAGGTCGAAACAAACCGCTAGCCGAGAGCGAATTGCCGGCAGGAATATCTTGGGCTGGGAGGATGAATGCATGGATGAATATTCACGCGCTGCCACTGCCCCGGACGTCACCGCTGCGGAAGCCCTCTGGGCCGGTTATGCTCTTGCTCATCCGGAGGCCGTCCGTGTCTGCCCTGAATACACCGTTGAGATTTTTGGTGATTCCTTTCGGCTCGCCGATGAACTCTTGGGCGAGGTCTTGCACGGTGCAAAGCGGGCGACGTCCGAGCTCGTTTCAGAATTCAGGGCGCGCGGCGATGAATTGCCAAGGGTTGGATCGCATTGGATTGCTTGCGATGGCGGTGGCGTACCGCGCATTGTGATCCGGAGCACCGAACTGCGGATCGTCGCATTTCGAGATGTGGATGCCGCGTTTGCATTCGATGAAGGCGAGGGTGATCGATCTCTTGAAAGCTGGCGTAGTGAGCATCGCCGGTATTGGGAGCGCGGCTGTGCGGCGCGCGGCGATGTTTGGTCCGAACAAGATGAGATCGTGCTCGAACGCTTTCGGATTGCGTGGCCTCGTGAGCTGGCTGACTAGATGTATTAACCACAGAGGTTAGGAACGCGGCCAGCCGGTGCAAGACCCTTGAGCGAAGTGTGTCCTCGATGGTGGTTGTAATAGTCTAACCAAGCTGGGAAAGCCGCCACGCGTTCGGCATCTGATCGGTACGGTTTGGCGTACGCCCATTCCTCGAGCATGGTGCGGTTGAAGCGTTCGACCTTTCCATTGGTCTGAGGCCGGTAGGGCCTGGTTCGTTTGTGTTTGATCTCCGGTCCCAGAGCGTCTTTGAAGGCATGGGATCGATAGCACGAGCCATTGTCGATGAGCACCCTTTGGGCGGTGATGCCGACGCTTTTGAAGTAGGCGTTGGCGCGTTCCCAGAAGCCGGAGGCGGTTTCCTTTTTCTCGTCTTCGAGGATTTCGGTGTAGGCCAGTCGGGAGCGATCATCGACTTACGTTGTGCAGGTACGCGTAGCCGGGTTTCCTGTTGGTAGGGGTCTTGGTTTTGTTGCGGTTCCCGGCGGCTCGGTCCATGACCCGGTGCCCGCCGACGTCGGGAATCCGCCCGAGTTTCTTGATATCCACATGGTTCATGGCCCTTCGGTGCTTCGTGTTCGTAGCGGCGGATATTGCGTCCGGTGGCCCGGTCCTGCCAAGCGAGTTTGGACGCTCCGTAGCGTGAGAGGACTTTGTGCACGGTGGATGCCCAGTTTGTAGCCGATGCGCGCAGGGCCCCAGCGCCGGCTCACGCGCAGCCCCAGGATCCGTCGTTCGGTGTGTACCGGGACGCGTCGCGGGGAGGTGTGTGGCCTGCTGGAGGCGTCCTACATGCCGGATTCGCCATGTTCGCGGTAGCGGGAGGCCCAGCGTGATGCGGTGGTCACAGAGACTTGGAAGCGTTCGGCGGCTCGGCGTAAAGGCCAAGCGTCATCGACGACGCACTGGGCCAGCAGCAGCAGTCGTCCTTTGGGTGCCAGGATCGCGTTAGAATGTGAGACGAAGACCTCCGTTTGAGTCGTGGTTATCTCGATAATTTCCACTTCACTCGGAGGTCTTCTTTTTGTCACTTAGCCATGCCGACTGTTACTAACGTCTGTGGTTAATACAACTAGACCGCGTGATTACCAGACAGTGACAGGGTGCCCGTAAACGTTACTCTGCGGAACCCTACCCATGTGAAGACTCAAAATCATCGATCTGCGTTCAGCAGCTCCATTGGTCGGCCCGTGGCGTAAAATCCTGCTCATCTACCAACCAGCTGGCAAAGGAAACTTCCATGGCAAAGAGCAAGGTACGAGAAGACAGCGACCAAGAATTGCATCGCAAATGGAACGAATTGCTCCAGGAAATGCGAGTTATGCAGACCGGAGCCCAAATCCTCGCAGCGTTCTTGGTAGTGCTACCTTTTCAAACACGCTTCGACACCTTGGAGGCCCCCGATGAAAAGTTCTACCTCGCATTGCTGATCGCATCGGCATTGGTGATCATTCTCCTGGTGACCCCCGTGGCGGTGCACCGCCACTTCTTCGGACAGCAGCTCAAGGCCACCACCGTCAGCCTGGGTCACCTCATTTCGAAGATAGTGGTCACCGGCGTAGGGGCACTGATCGCCGGATGCGTGTGGTTTGTGGTCCAAGTCCTGCTGGGCTGGCAAATGGGCATCCTGGTGGGAGGGAGCCTGATGCTGGCAGTGATCTTCCTCTTTCATGTCCTGCCACGGATCGTCACGCCTCGTTCCACACTGCCCACCCAATAGCGTGATTGGACAGCGACACCCAGTCGAGACGCAAAGAAGTTGGTTAGAACCCCAGTTGCAAGCCCTTGCCAACCAAATCAGCTGGTCGAAGTCGGAGAAATCAAGCGCTGGCCGCTTATCCGCCGGCGGGCGTTGGCTCTGTGAAGGATGGCGAACCAACGCATGATCAGGGCGAATTGCTGATTGGGAGGGTTTGAACGCACGTCTGGGCAGCAATGGTAAAAACACAGTGCTGGAAACCGTCGAAGGGCATCCGGTTCACCTGGAAACAGACTGGAATCGGTGCCGCGAGAAGCGCTCCGGGGAACAGCGTGAACAGCCAGGGAATGATTCCACCGTTACCGCCGGCTACGGTTCAGTTGCCCGGAGCGCCGATCAATAGCTGACCAACATGAGAGTTCGGCGGCAACTGCTTACTGGAGGACCAATCCGCACATCCCGAGTTCCTCGAGCATGCCTTCCACGATCTGCTCGGAAGGAAGAGTCGCATCGATGCCGATGAAGGACGGGAAGCTTTCCAGCTCCCGGTAAGCCGCATCGAACCCCCGCAGGTGCTCGAGCGTCTCCACATCTGTGGCTCTCCTCGCAATCCTTGCGTACGCGATCTCGGCCGGGACATTGAAATAGAAAACGATGTCCGCAGTGGGCAGGATCCTGGACAGTAAAGGCAACAACCATCCTGGATGCAGACCCCGAGCCCGTCGCAGGGCCATCTGGCAATAAAGGTACCTGTCCATGATGAGTGCCCCGGGACCGAGCGTGGCGCGGCAGTGGGAGAGCAAGACGTTAACGCAGCGGATCGCAGTCTCTATCGCCTCAACCACCATCACAGGAGGATGGATGTTGTGGCGAGCGGACCACGTGGCCAGGCTACGTCGGCCTGAACAGTTCGTGGTGAAAGTTGCAGGATAGCCTGCCGCCTTGAATCGCTGCATGAGCAGCCGACCTGCTGTAGTTTTACCAGCCCCATCAATACCGGCGAGAACAATGATCATGACCCGCCGCTATCGACTTTAGCCACCGCCGACAAAGATCGGCGTTGGCCGCGCGCCAATGCGCACTGTCCTTTCTTCATGGAATACTCCTGGCTCTGGGCGATCGTTAGTTCTCGTCCTGATCTTCGTCCCGGCTATCCTGGCGGTCTTCGTTTTCTTCTTGGCCATCTTGCTGGCCGGAACCCTCGTCCTGATCCTCTGGTTGGTCCGCGCCTTCGCCCTGGTCCTCGGCACCCTCTTGTTCTTCCACTGCTGGTGCTTGCGGCAGTTGCGTGTCATCGCAGCTGGTGAGGAACAGGGCTCCGGACAGTAGCAGGGTGGATCCCAAGACGGCTGTGGATCGTTTTTTCATGGTGATTTCTTTCAGGGGTGGCTTTCGACAACGGGAAAGACAACCAAGGGCGCATCGACATCTTTGTGCGTTGTCGCGGGAGGATTCCCGACATCGCTGATCGCCCAAGGTCCCGATGTTGCGCAGGCTCGATCCGAGGAAATAATTGCCGGGTTGAACGCGTATGTCGTGCCAACTGCCGGCGAGCTCTCTTCGGGCTCAGCGGCCGAAGAGGTCATCAAGTCCCGGCAAGTTGAAATTGGATCCAACGTCACCGAACTGCTCGCCAAGGCCGGAGACGGTTTCACCGGCGTTAGCCACCGACTCTCCCAACCCTCCGCTCAGGCCCTCGAGATCGATACCGTTGCCCAGGGCCTCGAAGTCAACTCCCAAGCTTGAGGCCTGTTCCAGGAGCGGTCCGGCCAGCGAACTAACGACGGCTCCTCCAGCGACCGCGGTGAGAACACCTCCGGCCAGTAGCCCTGCCCCTGCCGCGGCGCCTCCGACCATCACACCACGGCTGATGCCGCCGCGGGCTGAGTCGTTATTCCCGGCGCGGGCGAGCAGTCCGCGCAGGAAACCGGGTCGCCCGACCTCCGCTCGGGCCGCGGTTCGCGCCAGGTCATCGGCACCGGCGGTTCGGGGATGGTCCTTGGCGGGAAGTTCGGTGTGCATTCGCTGCTGGACTTGGTCGCGCTGGGCCGGTGTCAGGCGTTCGAAGGCTTCGCGGTGCATCTGCTCGATCTGGTGCGGATCGGCGGTTTCCAGCAGATAGTCGTAGCGTGCGATCGCTGCCCGGTCAGCATTGCTGATCTCCTCGTGTGTAGCGGACGAATCGTCTCGATGCGTCCGGACGGGATGCGTGTTGGTGGCCGTTGGATGAGGCTTAACAGTGGTCTCAGCGGTGCGTCCGTCGCCGGTCAGGGTATCTGCCGCTGTACGGATAATCGCACGCCAGTCTTTCTGGCCGGCGTTTTGGCCGGCGTTTTGCGTCTGGTTTGAAGACCCGGACTTGTCCAAGGCTTTCAAGGCTAGGCCGGTGATTTTGGAGAACATGCTCATTGTGAGTAATCCTTCCGGATAGAGGGTTCGCTCGGTGCGGGTGCATCGGGACGAGTTTGGTCGCCGCGGGTCTTGAGCAAACTCGCGACGGTGGCCACGGTGATCGTGGCGGCAATGAAGAGCAGGGAGAAGGAGATCGGGATCTCGGGGATCCACACGATGGGTTGCCCTGCGTTGATGAAGGCAAGTTCATTGACGTGCAGTGCGTGGAAGACGAGCTTCACGCCAATGAACGCCAAGATGACGGCAAGGCCCTGGGAGAGGTAGACCAATCGTTCGAGCAACCCGCCGATGAGAAAGAACAGCTGGCGCAACCCCATCAGTGCGAAGACGTTCGCCGCGAAGACGATGTAGGCCTGGTCGGTGAGTCCGTAGATGGCGGGGATGGAGTCGACCGCAAAGATCAAGTCGACAAAGCCGATAGCGATGATGGTGAGCAGCATCGGGGTGATGAACCGCTTGCCGTCCTTCTTCACGGTGAGCTTGTCTTCGTGATAATCGTCGGTCACCGCAAGATGGCGGCGCACAAATCGCATCAACCGGTTATTGGCCGGGTCGGTTTGGTGAGATGAAAAAGCTTGCTTGTAGGCCAGGAATAGCAGCAGGACGCCGAAGAGGTAGAAGATCCAGGACAGGTTTTCGATCAGGGTCGCGCCGACGGCAATGAACATGCCCCGCAGGACCAGGGCGATGATGATGCCGACCATCAGTACTTTTTGTTGGTAGATCTTCGGTACGGCGAAGGCACCCATGACCAGGAGGAACACGAAGAGGTTATCTATCGACAGTGCCTTTTCGGTGAGGTAGCCGGCGAAGTACTCACCCCCATACTTCCACCCCGAGAGCACGCCGACACCAACGCCGAAGAACATTGCCAGGCTGATGTAGAAAACGGTCCAGCGGGCGGATTCACTGATGGAGGGTTCGTGCGGCTTGCGCACGTGGACAAAGAACTCATAAATGAAGAAGAGGATCGTCACGGCGATGGTGATGATCCAGATCAAGGGTGTTACCTGCATGAGGGTACTCCAAAGGCTTGGCGTGGATATGACGCCAAGGTCTCCTCCGCTCTGATGGGATCAGAACCGATGGCCCGGGATGCACTAGTGCATTCGTATTGACGGACCGATCGCGGACGGGAGTACTCCCCTTGATAGGAAATAACGCTACAGCATAACTAGCTGATATTTACTGCCGAGAACCGAAACCCAAGATTTACCCATTGTTTTCACGGCGACCGTGGAGCATTATTGCTTGCCAGTGAACCGTCCAGAACCGGTTTAAGGCCAGTGCTTCCCCAGGCTACCGAACTGAGCATTTATTCGAAAATGACAGCAGTGAGGTGTGTCAAGGATCTGAGACAGTTGTTTAGTTTCTTTTGGATTAGGCAGCAGCGGGTTGTTGTTGGTTTTGGGTGTTGAAATTGGCCATGGCTATTGCCGGGGGCAGGCCGTCGTTGTGGCT
>NZ_BAABLK010000086.1:0-35281 GCF_039544305.1 Paeniglutamicibacter antarcticus | reverse complement strand
CCCGTTCGGCTGGTCAATTCCGTTGCCGCCAGTGGTCAATTCGTATTGCCGCTGGTGGTCAAGGGGCTGCCGCCACTGGTCATTTTCGTTGGCCGCCGATGGGCAATTTCAAACTGCCATTGACAGCCCCGGCACCGCCAAGCGAGCAAGGTTTTTGGGCTACCTCGGCGGCTGGCCCCGGGACACAGGAAGTCACCATGGAGCTGCTCAGCGGTGACTGGGAGCTGGTGATCATGAATGCCGATGCCAGTGACGGGGTCTCGGCGAATGTCCAGGCTGCCTTCAATTCCACGCTGCTGGGACAGCTCCCGCGTGGGCTGTGGCTCAGCGGAGTCATCGCGCTGCTCATCGGCGCCGGATTGATCACCTTTGGCGCAATCCTTCTTGGCAGGGACAGGCCGGCACTATCCTGGCGGGCCGACGTCGCGATGCCGGCGCAGACAGGCAGGCATTATCCTGCTCGGCTTGAGGGACATCTGGATGCACCGTTGTCTCGCGGGTTATGGCTGGTCAAATGGCTCTTAGCCATCCCGCACTTCTTCATCCTGTTTTTCCTGTGGTTTGCACTGCTCTTCACCACGATCATTTCCGGCTTCGCCATCTTGTTCACCGGACGATACCCGCGGCCGCTTTTCGACTTTGCGGTCGGGGTGCTGCGCTGGAGCTGGCGGGTCGCCTTCTACTCCTACTCGGCCCTGGCCACCGATAGGTACCCGCCGTTCACCCTCGCGTCCACCGATTATCCGGCCGACTTTGACGTCGATTACCCCCAGCGGCTTTCCCGCGGACTGGTCTTGGTCAAATGGTGGTTGTTGGCCATCCCCCATCTGATCATCGTCTCGGTCTTCACCGGCACGGTGTGGTCGTGGTGGGACCAAAACGACACCGGCATGTCTCGGATCACCACCAACGACTTCTCGCAGTGGGAGGATTCAGGTACGTGGACATCGGATGTCGGACAGGCTGCCGGTTTTTCGCTGCTGGGCATCCTGGTGCTCATCGCCGCCCTCATGCTTCTGTTCACCGGCTGCTACCAGCGTTCCCTCTTCGACCTGGTCATGGGCATCAACCGGTGGATCTACCGGGTTTCCGCCTACACCCTGCTCCTGCGCGATGAATACCCACCGTTCCGGCTGGACCAAGGTCCCGGGGACCCTGGCTCGGAAGAGCTCCGCACCGGCTCATACGCTCCCCCGCCATACGACGCATCGAGCCAACCCATGGAGTAGCGCTTCCGTTACCGGCAGCGGTTGGCAGCGAGCCAGCTTCCGAAGTCCGGTGCACACCGTTCATCGCGTGCCTTGAATGCCTTGAATGCCTTGAACGTACGGCAACGAAAATCGGTGGCTTCAGCAAGACCCCCAACGCCAACCGGGATACCTGCCGGCTTTCGCCATGGCATCCTGGGCGGAAGAACGCCGAACGGGAAGATGGCTCCCACCCACGGTTTTCCCGGTTCCTGCGAACGTCCTACTGCGGGGGCGAAGCATGGGACACCGTCGAGGTTGATGTGCTCCGGGGAACTGATCCGTATCCGCTAGCCGTCCGGATCCTCGCGGTCAGCACCGCGTTTCCTGCGACGCTTGGCCTCTTCATCCAAGGAAATGGCCAGGGCCACACCGACTCCGCCACCGATCGCTATGCCCACGCCGATGTTGTCCATTGCTATCCCCAGCGCGATTCCAATTCCGATGCCAAGGGCAAAGCCGATGCCCCACTGCCCGGAAACCTTCCGGCTGCGGCTATCCCCGCTTTTCTTCTTGCGTGCCATGCCTCACCGTACCACCTTGCGTTTTCACGCCAGGGAGCTGCCCGGAACAACACCGGAGGCCCTTCGCGCCATCCGGAATCGACCACTCACGATTCGTACAAGCCACGGATCGGATCCGTGGAAGAAGGAATGAGGCCCCTGACCCGCGTTGGCTCCGGATTCAAATCCCCGGAGGCATTTTTCAGCCCTATGGTGCATTCCTTCATGGCCAGAAGCCCATGTCTCCGGGCGCAGAAAAGGCCCCCTGGGTAAGTGCAGGAGGCCTCGTGTGCAGGTGCCTCTAGCTGGCTTCGAGAACGGTCCAGCAGCGCTCTTCGCGGTCCCAGCGGACCGAGGAATCACGGACCTTGCGCAGTTCCTTGAGCACATCACGGTTAATGGCCAGGTGGCCCTTGTCGGTCGTGTAGACCCATTCCTCGCCAAAGGCCTGGGCAATGCGCGGCACGACGGCTTCCTGGTGAACGGTCTTCTCTTCGTGGATCAGGTCAAGGACCCACTGGGCAATTTCTGGTGCATTGGTCATTGAACAAGGGTACGTGTGCTCAAGGGCCCCCGCACACCACCGCGCTCTTTTCCGGCGTTGGCCAGCCGTGCCGGTGCGAGCACAGGTGAAATGATGCAGGTCACTTGCGTCCCGGTGACCGTCCCTGCAGCAATGCCGTTTCCGGTGTTAGGCGCTGCCGACCCATTGAACCTCGCCGTCGGCGAAGAACTGTTCCTTCCATACCGGAACGTGGGCCTTGACGGTTTCCACCAGGTCGGAGCACGCGGCAAAGGCTTCCGCACGGTGTGCCGAGGCCGCTGCAGCCACCAAGGCAGGATCCCCGATGTGCAGCTCCCCCACCCGGTGCGCGGCCCAAACCCTGGTGCCGGGGTGCCGTTCGGCTACCTCGGTGACCAGTTCGACCATGCGGGCCGGTGCGCTGGGGTGGGCGCTGTAGTTCAGTTGCGTCACCGCGCGCCCAGAATCGTGGTCGCGCACGATCCCGCCGAAGGTGACAACCGCACCGGTATGCGCCGATTCCACGGCGTTCCATGCGGTCTCCACCTCGAGCTGGGTGTCGCTGATACCGGCGAAGATGACCTCGCCGGGCCCCTCGTTGGCGCTAGTGGTGGGCATGGGAGCCTTCAAGCTGCTCGCAGATGTGGGTCAACAGCGGGGTCAGCACGCTGAGCCCGTCCATGACACCGGACGGGGATCCCGGCAGGTTCACGATGAACGTCGCCCCGGTGACACCGGCATGCCCTCGGCTCAACGCTGCCATCGGGGTGTTTTCCCGGCCCGCTGCACGCAGCGCCTCCATGATCCCGGGCACGGTGAAGTTCAGCAGCTTCTCGGTTTCTTCCGGAGTGGTGTCATCCGGGCTCAACCCGGTTCCGCCGGAAGTGATGATGACGCTCGGCTTGGCCAGCAGCATCCCGGTCAGCGCGGCACCGACGGCCGGGCCATCGGGCACAATGACCGGTTCCATGACGTCGAAGTTCTGTTCCTGGAGCCAATCGGAAATGATCGGTGCGCTGGCATCCTCGTAGATCCCCAGTGCCGCACGGGTGGAAGAGATCAGGATGGCCGCCTTGCGCGGGGCTCCCAGTGGTTCACAGGCGCTCATGCTTGTATTTCTCCTTCGGGGTTCGGGTGTCGTTGCGGGGCAATGTCCCAGGAACCGGACTTGCCTCCCGACTTCGCCAGCACGCGCATATCGGTGATGCTTGCGTGCTTGTCGACGGCCTTGATCATGTCATACAGAGCCAGCGACGCAGTGGACACCGCGGTCAGCGCCTCCATCTCGACCCCGGTCACCCCGCGGGTCTTCACGGTGGCCTCGATGCGCACGGCGTTAGCTGCATCCAGGTCGAAGTCGATGACGACCTTGGAGATGGGCAACGGGTGGCACAGCGGGATCAGCTCGGAGGTCTTCTTGGCCCCCATGATCCCGGCGATGCGGGCCACGGCGAGCGCGTCGCCCTTGGGCATCCCGGCGGTGTTGATCAGCGCCATCACCTCTTCGGTGGTGTGCACGTACGCCTCGGCGGTGGCCTGCCGGCTGGTTTCGGCCTTGTCGGAAACATCAACCATGTGCGCGCTTCCGTCTTCACGCACGTGCGAAAGCTTTCCTGGGGTCGTTTCCTGGCTCATGCGCCATCTCCAATGATCAGGACGTTGACACGGGTTCCCGAGTCAAGGTGGGTGGTGTTCTCGTCAATGAGGATGAATGCGTTGCTCGCGGCCAAGGCGGCGAGCAGGTGGGAGGATGCCCCGCCCATCGGGGTGAAGGCCCCGTCGGTGAAGGTGCCGCGGCGCACCTGCATCTTGCCCGGCATCGATTCCATGTCCTCGGTGAGGGTGGCTATGGCTACGGTGCGCGCGGGGAGCCCAAGTGCGGTTGCCAGCACCGGGCGGATGAACATCTCGAAGCTGACGAAGGCGCTGACCGGGTTTCCCGGCAGCGCCATGAAGGTCACCGGATCGCAGCCGGGCAGTGAAAGCATTCCCGCCCCTTGTGGTCCGCCTGGCTGCATGGCCACCGAACCGAACGCGACACCGTAGTTAGCCAGCACCTCCTTGACCACGTCGAAGGCACCCTTGGAGATGCCCCCGCTGCTGATCACCAACGGATAGGGGTGTTCGGCTGCATTCAATGCCTCGCGCATCGAGGTGGTGAAGGTGGCAGGAGAATCATCCAGGACACCCACGGTGTCCACCTGGCAGCCCGCAGCGCGCAGGGCGGTGCGCAACAGCGTGGTGTTGGCATCGTGGATCTGCCCCGGGGCGAGCTCTGTGCCGGGGGCCACCAGCTCGTCCCCGGTGGAGAGCAGCAACACCCGTGGCTTGGCAATGACCTGCACCTGGGCAATGCCAAGTCCGGCAACAATGCCCAAGGCAGTGGGCCCCATGACGGTTCCTGCCTCAAGGGCCACCGCACCTTCGTCGATGTCGCTGCCCCGGGTGCGCACATAGCTTCCCTCCGCGGCGCCGGTGCCAAGCACAACGGTGAAACCCTGTGCCAATTCGGATTCAAGGGGGAAACGGTCGGGGACGGCAGCCTCGATGGGGATCACGGTATTGGCTCCTGCAGGCATCGGGGCACCGGTCATGATCGGCGCTGCCGTGCCTCGTTCCAAGGCGTGGGCCGCTTGGCCGGCGGCAATGGTTTCCACCACTGACAGAGGGATGACCCCCAAGTCATCCGCGTGGACGGCGTAGCCGTCCATCTGCGAGTTGTCCCAAGGTGGTAGCGCCCGCGGAGCCACCAGGTCCTGTGCCAGCCTGCGTCTGAGGGCACCATCCAGATCAATGGTTTCGACGCCCAGGTCGCGCAACGCGACGCCCAGCATTTCTTCAATGGCTTCACGATGTTCCGGGACACTTCGGCGAAAGGGTGCTTCCATGCACTCCATCCTATGTGCGCACTCCCACGTCCGTGCCAAATGGCCGCGGCATGGGGGGACAACGAATCGCTGTTGGCTTAGCACCGAGGCAACCCACGAGACTTTGGGTTGCTGCCCAGGCGTCGTTCGTTGGCGATTCGGAACCGGGTTTAGAACAATGCCATCGCCCGTCCCACCACGGCGAGCGCGATGATCACAACGAATACGATCCCGATGCCTATCAACCAAGGAATCGGGCGGTTCATGTGCGAGGTACCTTCATCGTGGCCTTGATCCCCGGCCACGCTACCTTCGCCGGGCGGTGTTTCACCCGGGGGCACACCACCCCCGGGCTCAAGACCGGTGATGTTCTCTTCCTCGGGATCCGGGTTCTGGCTGGTCATCATGCGCTCCTGAACTTTAATTCTTCCTATTGACTGGCACCGCTAAGCTCCGCAACACTGCGGAGCCCTTGCGCACCCGGCGTCCGTGGATGCAGTGGTTCCGCAGGGCCGAAAACAACCGCTGGGCGATTGTGCCCCACGTTACACCAGCGGCGCGTTGCCGCATGAGGTCGGTGCTGTGATTTCCGGCATAGCACGCGATCGTCGGCACTCTGCTCTGGCCGAACCGGGTATGGAAGCACCGGGCAAGGACGCCCTGCCCGGTGTTGACGTCAATGCCGGGGACCACCGATGCTGGCCCGGTAGGTTTCGGCCAAGGCATCGGCGAGGGAGGGCAGCAACACCTCGGGGACCACTACATACTCCTCCGCATCAAGTAAGCCGTCCGCGATCCAACGCATGACGGCTCGCCTCAAGGCACCGGAGAGAACTTCGGCCAGGGGTTCGAACATGAATCGCCCCTCATAGGTTCCCTCAAGTACGTAGCTCGTCTCCAGCGGCTCAACCGTTGCTCCATCGAGCAGCAGCGTTCCCGCTTCGGCACTATGCCAATGCACCTCCCCGTTGCTGTTCGATATCACCCCGGCGAGCACCTTGTAGGCGGTGGTGGCCATCGATCGGACCGCCGTGGCACTCGTCTTCGGTTCCCCGGCCAGGAATGCCAGGCCACGTTCGGTGGGGCGGATTCGCGTGCTGGTCAATTCGATGAGCCCGGAATACCTCAGCATTTGCCAATACAGGTCCAGCTGCGGCGCCTCCGACATCGAGCGCACTTCGAACCTTCCCGCGGCTTCAGGCTCCCAGAAGTCCGGGGCGGAACCCGTGGCCACGCCGACCGCATCTTCTCCCAGGCTCGCCGCCGCAGCTTGGATGTCCTTGCGGCGCAGCACCCCGCGTCCGGTGACTTCCTTGCTCTTGCCAATCCAGCTCAAAAAGCTCCTGGCCTTCTCCGTCAGCGGCAGGGCCTCCATGGCCGTCAACGTCTCGTCTTCGCCCAAACTCGAGGAATACAGGACCGCGGGGCGAACCTCGGTCCATCCCTGGACAAGGTCTTGGGGTTCCGGGTCATCATCCTCATCGGTTGCCAGGTCGTAGACCTGTTCATAAGAGTCGTCGCTGCCTGAAAACAATTGCGACTCGTCCAAGAACTCCATGAAACGACCCAGCCCGGCCCTCGTCTCCGCATGGGATTGCGGAAATTGGTCCTCCAACATGCCCAGTACGCCGCGCACAGTGTCCACGGATGGGTTTGTGGCATCAAATGCCCGATCCCGCGCTGCGCAATTGGCCAGCAGGAAGGCCAGCTCATTCATCGCCGCATTGGGATCGAACTGTGGATCGGTGACTTCCAGCCAGTTCCGGAAGTTATGGCGCATCGCGAAGAAATCCTCTTGTACCCTCAATACGGCCGGAGGCAGGGCCGCGGCCTCCGCGGGCGGAGCACCGTCACTATCACCAGCGTCTTGGCGCTGGCCGTGGTTGCGGTTCATGCGAAGTGGTCCTTCAATTCTCGCCGGAAGGAAGCTTGGGGGCAGGACCTGGGCCGAGATGCTCGTGACCAGACAGGGCCTTGGCACCCCATTCGGAAAGCATACCCGCGCGCAGCAGTGCATCTACGAGTTCACATCTTTCGGACGGGCGCGTGCTGGTGAACTCCCGAAGGAAGACGGAAAGTTCCTTAGGCCAGCGCGCGGAGCCCGGTTCATCCCATTCCTTGAATACGTGAAGAAAATGCATAAAAATACCGCAAATACTCAACGAAAAGCGCTCAGATGTTGCATTGGCGTAGCTGGCACACCAACTGTGTCCGCCAAGGGCCAAGCCGCACACGAAGCCAAAGCCCCACCCGTGGTCTACGCTCGATATATGGCGACGAACAGTTCTCAACCCAGCACCACCGTCAGCCTGCCCATGCCCACGATCCTCACTCCGGCCCCGGCCGATTCCCCGGGCCTCAGTGACAAGTTCGGGCGGCAGGCCACCGACCTGCGCATCTCATTGATCGATAAGTGCAATCTGCGCTGCACCTACTGCATGCCCGCCGACGGACTTGCCTGGCTTCCCAAGTCCAAGTTGCTGACCCTTGAGGAAATCGCCCGGATTGTGCGCATCGGCGTCACCGACCTGGGCATACGCGAACTGCGCCTGACCGGTGGCGAGCCCTTGGTACGCGTGGACCTCGCCCAGATCATTGCCGCCGTCCGCGCCGAACACCCAGACCTTCCCATCTCGCTGACCACCAACGGGGTAGGGCTGGCCAAGAAAGCCGAACTCCTCGCCGAGGCTGGACTCACCCGCATCAATGTCTCCCTGGATACGATCCATGCCGAGACCTTTGCCAAGCTCACCCGCCGCGACCACATCGACTCGGTGTTCGCCGGGATCGATGCCGCGCTGGCAGCAAACCTGGCCCCGGTGAAGATCAATGCGGTACTCATGCGCGGGATCAACGACGAGCAATCGCCCGAGCTGCTCGCCTGGGCCCTGGAACGCGGCCTGGAACTACGCTTCATCGAACAGATGCCCTTAGATGCCGATGAAGTGTGGCGCGAAGAGAACATGGTCACCGCCGCCATGCTGCGTGACTACTTGGAAACCCGCTTCGTGCTCTCGCCCGACACCAAACCGCGCGACGGTGCCCCGGCGGAACGTTTCAGGGTCTCCAGCAAGGAGGACCCGGACACCATCCTTGGCACAGTAGGCATCATTGCCTCGGTGTCCGAACCCTTCTGCGCCGACTGCCTGCGCACCCGCATCACCGCCGAGGGCAAGGTGATGAGCTGTTTGTTCTCCCGCGAGGAAACCGACCTCACCGCCTTGTTGCGCGACGGATCGGATGACAAGGCGATCGCCGAGCGCTGGCGCGCTGCGATGTGGGGCAAGCCCAAGGCACACGGCATGGACCATACCGGGCTGGGCTCGAAGGATTTTGTCCGGTCTGACCGCTCCATGAGCGCGATCGGAGGATAGTGGACATTCGATACTTTGCCGCTGCCGCACAGGCCGCCGGCACGACCGAGGAACACCTCGATCCCCGTGACATTGCTGGCTCCGAGGGTACGGAAACCACCTTGGGCGCGGTGCTCGAACACTTGGCCAGGAACATCCCTGCAGCAGCGCCGGTGTTCGATGGTCCCTTGATGCGCAAGACCACCTCGCTGGCCACGGTCCTGGGTCGCTGCAGCTTCCTTCTCAACGGTGTCAGCGAACAAGACTCCTCGGCCATCATGCGTTCCGGAGACACCCTCGACGTGCTTCCGCCCTTCGCCGGCGGCTAGGTGAAAACACAGAGCCAGGTTCCTCCCCCACACAAGCCCCGTGCCATTCGGCGTCTGCCTTGGCATTGAGCAGAATCCCGCTTCTGACTGCCCCATGACTTCGGCTCTCAGGGGTGGCGCTGCTTGGTGTCGCCTAAACGGCCCTCCGCGCTTCTCGTGATACTTTGAGAGGCATTTTCGCAATCACCCCATTCCCGGCCTGACCGACGCTTTGGCCTTCGCTCTGGCTTGTACAGCCACTCGAAGGCAGACTGTGGATATGGGCAATCTAACTGGCGCAGGCGATCCCCGAGGTACTTCTGCGCATCCGGAAACAGCCCTCGCGCACACCTCCGCAACGGCCGCCGAGATCATGAGCTCACCGGTATTCACGGTTTCCCCAAGCACCTCTATCGAGGAAATCGCCGGGATCCTGGGCAACCGCCGCATTAGTGCGGTGCCGGTTTTGGATGAATCGGGGCATGTGGTGGGCTTGGTCAGCGAATACGATGTACTCGCCAAACCCGGACACACTGCCGCCGAGGTGATGAGCTGCGCTGTCATCAGCGTTTCCGCCGATACGCCTGTATCCGATATCCGGGCCCTCCTGGTGGACCAACGGATGGGACGGCTACCGGTGATTGAAAAGGGGCGGCTCGTGGGGATCGTCAGCCGCCGCGATGTCGTGGCCTTGCTGACCACCGAATGGGCGTGCGGAAAGTGCGGCCAACCGGCCCGCGGCTACGAACCTCCCGAAAACTGCCCGACGTGCGGAAGCACCGGTGATTTCACGCTTCAGGAGCAATACCCCGGCCCCTAGCATTCACGCTGGACCTGCATGGAGAAAAGCCGCCGAAGGAGGAACGCAATGGTCGATCAAACGGAACAGCAAGAGTCCGGTGAGGAGACACCGGAAACACTCATCGGGTATTACCGGCAGATGGCCCTCATCCGCCGATTCGAGCTGACGGCCGACCAAATGTACAAGCGGGCGAAAATCGGCGGGTATTGCCACCTCAACCTGGGTGAAGAAGCCAGTGTCGTGGGGCTGATGGCTGCGCTGAAGCCGCGGGACTACCTCTTCACCAACTACCGTGACCACGGTTACGCACTGGCCCGGGGAATGGAAACCGGGGCCGTCATGGCCGAACTCTTTGGAAAGACCACCGGGGTATCCAAGGGCCGTGGTGGCTCGATGCACCTGTTCGACACCGAAACCCGCATGCTTGGCGGCTACGGAATCGTGGGAGGACAGATCCCTCCCGCTACCGGGGCTGCACTGGCCCTGACCTACCGCGGGGATCCGGGGCCCGAGGCGGAAGCGGTCATGTGCCAGCTTGGCGATGGAACCACCAACATCGGGGCTTTTCATGAATCGCTGAACCTGGCGGCGGTCTGGCACCTGCCGATCGTTTACGTCATCATCAACAACGGACTGGGCATGGCCACCACCGTCAAGGCCGCAGCCGGTGAACCCGACCTGTACAAACGCGGCTGTTCCTACCGCATCGAAGGCGAGCGCGTGGACGGCAACGACGTTGTTGCGGTGCGTAACGCGGCGACCAAGGCGTTGGACCGCGCCCGTATCGAACGGGAACCCTTCTTGTTGGAGCTGGTCAGTTCGCGCCTGCGCGGACACTCCGTCGTTGACCCCGCCCGCTACCGTTCCCGCCAAGACGTCGAAGAGGCACAGGAAGCCGATCCGGTTCCCGCCTTCCGCCGGCAGTTGCTCGAGGCGGGCTTGCTCGATGAGCCGGCAGCACAGCAGATCGACACCGAGGCCCGGGCACAGGTCGAGGCCGCCGTCACCTTCGCCGATGCCAGCGAAGATCCTACCCCCGATGAGCTCTTCGACTACGCCTACGCCACCCCCGTAGCCAATTCACCCAACACCTTGCCCGGGGAACCGGTCACCGGGAAACTGGACCCGGCGAAGAAGGAGCCACGATGAGCGCCATCACGTATCGACAGGCGCTCAATGACGCCCTACGTTCGGAGTTGCTCCGGGACGAGAATGTCATCCTGATCGGCGAGGAAATCGGTCTTTTCGAAGGGTCCTACAAGATTACGGCCGGGCTGTTGACCGAGTTCGGTCCTCGTCGCGTGCGCGATACGCCGATCGCCGAAGAGGGATTTGTCGGTGCCGCCGTCGGCGCCGCGATGCTGGGCATGCGACCGGTGGTCGAAATCATGACACTGAACTTCTCGCTGATAGCCATCGACCAGATCGTGAACCACGCTGCCAAGA
Organism: Paeniglutamicibacter antarcticus; assembly: GCF_039544305.1. Lineage (NCBI taxonomy): Bacteria > Bacillati > Actinomycetota > Actinomycetes > Micrococcales > Micrococcaceae > Paeniglutamicibacter > Paeniglutamicibacter antarcticus. The sequence goes on along the minus strand of NZ_BAABLK010000086.1, from coordinate 24,232 downwards.
TCTACGGCATGTTCGGCGGGCAGGCCGCCGTGCCGCTGGTGATCCGGATGCCCGGCGGGGGCGGGCAGCAGCTTGCTGCCACCCACTCACAGAACCTGGAGGTCTGGTACGCGCACATCCCCGGGCTCAAGGTCGTGGCCCCTTCCTCGCCGGCGGACGCCAAGGCCCTTCTGGTGGCGGCCATCCGCGACGATGACCCCGTGATTTTCCTGGAGAACCTCGCGCTCTACAACACCACTGGCGAAGTGCCCGACGGGGAGCATATCGGGCAGATCGGCAAGGCCGCAGTGGCCAGGGAAGGCCGGGACATCAGCGTCATCACCTATTCGCGTGCCACCACGGTGGCCCTTGAGGTGGCTCGACAGCTGGAGGAAGAAGGAATTTCCCTGGAAGTGGTGGACTTGCGCAGCCTGCGGCCGCTGGACCGGGAAACGATATGTGCTTCGGTTCGAAAGACCAGCCGGGCGGTGGTGCTCGAGGATGACTGGCTCAGCTACGGCATTGGTGCGGAGATCTCGGCAACCCTCATGGAAGGGGCCTTCGACTACCTCGACGCACCGGTCCGGCGCGTGGCAGCCGCAGAGGTCCCGCTTCCGTACGCAAAGCCCCTCGAAGACGCCGCACTGCCGACCGCAAAGGACTTGATCCGCGTTGTCCGCGAGCTTCTCGACGCCACCAGTTTCACTCGATAGGAGATTTCGATGCCCGAGGTGAACATGCCGCGATTGTCCGACACGATGAAGGAAGGTGTCCTCAGCCGCTGGATCAAAAATGAAGGCGACCAAGTCCGTGAGGGCGATGTCATCGCCGAAATAGACACCGATAAGGCCACCATGGACCTGGAAGCCTTTGACGAGGGCGTCCTGGAGAAGCACTTGGTCGAAGAGGGCGCTACGGTACCCATCGGTGGGCCCGTCGCCATCATTGGCACCGGGGCCGGCACCGGAAGCGGGAAGGACACACCAGCAAAGGATGCCGAGGCACCGGCCACGACCCCGGTGTCCCCCGCCCCCGATACGGAACCGCACAAGGAACCCGCCACGGACCGGCAGCCGGCTTCTGCTCCTGAGACCCAGCGGCCTAACGCGGACGCGCCATCAGGGCGTCCACTCTCCTCTCCGCTGGCCCGTCGGATCGCCAAGGAGCATGGCATAGACCCTGCCGGCATCATCGGGACCGGACCCGGCGGAAGGATTGTCAGGGCGGATGTCGAATCCGCGGTGACCGCCCAGTCACAGGAACCGGTCCCGAGGCGGGATCGCGCAGCAGGGGCCCCGGACGCGGCCACCGGCGCGAGCGAAGCGGAGTCGCGGGAGATCCCGTTGACCATGATGCGCAAGGTAATGGCCCAGAGGCTCACCGAAAGCGCCGGCGCACCGCATTTCTTTTTGACCAACGTCGTGTCCGTTGACCGTTTTTTTGCCCTCCGTGCCGAGATCAACGAACGCTTCGCGGAGTCCGGGGCCAAGGTCAGTGTGACCGACATGCTCATCAAGGCCTGTGCGCTTACGCTTCAAGACCACCCACAGGTTAATTCGTCCTGGGCCGGGGACAAGATCCTGCAACACCCCCGCGCACACATCGGTGTCGCCGTGGCTCTGGATGACGGGCTGATCGTCCCTGTCGTGCGCGACGCGGCCACCAAGGGCCTTGAGGTGATCGCGGGTGAAAGCCGCTCCCTGGCGCAGAAAGCCCGGAACAACAAACTGGTGCCGGCGGAGTTCAGTGGCGGAACATTCACGCTCAGCAATTTGGGCATGTTCGGCATAGACAACTTCACCGCAGTCATCAACCCACCCGAAGCAGCCATCCTGGCCGTGGGTGCAACCACCGAGGAACCCTACGTGCGCGAAGGCCAGCTGCTCACCCGACAGGTCATGAAAATCACCCTCACCGCAGACCACAGGGTACTGGACGGCGCCGTGGCAGCGGCATTCATGCGCGACCTCAAACGCACACTTGAAGAACCGCTCAGGATCATCATCTGAAAGAACCCTCGGATAAATTCAGCTGGCTCTGCTGCTCAGTTCGCCAGGCTGCATGCCATCGCGCGAACCGCTGGGATGCAGCCCCGGGCTTCTCCATCCAAGGCCTCCGGCAGACCCCGTGGCCGAGCACTATCGCGGGTACGAGATACGTGGCTATGGTGAAAGGGAGTACTCCGGAACGGGGCGGGCGGATTGAAGCTGGCCGGCCTCGGCCGCCCAGTGGTCGCGGCCGCCTTCGGACGTGCCTGCGGAACTCCACTGCGGGCCGTGTCTATGCGGCGATTTGGCCACGGAGCAACTCCTCAGATAGAGATGAAATAGGTGAAGGAGTTTGAACATGGGTGCATCGAATCCGGTCAATGACGGCAGTTCGCCGATCCGGTTAGCCGAGATCGAAAAGGCCAGGGAGCTGCTGCACGGCGTGACGTCATGCACGCCGGTCGAGACCAGCACCTCGCTCAGTGCCATTGCCGGGGCCAAGGTGTTCCTCAAGTGTGAGAACCTCCAACGGACCGGCTCGTTCAAGCTGCGTGGCGCTTTCACACGGCTCTCGGCACTTAGCGAGGCCGATCGCGGGCGGGGCGTAATAGCTGCGAGCGCCGGCAACCATGCCCAGGGCGTGGCCTTTGCCGCACGTGAGCTCGGCATTGATTGCATCGTGTTCATGCCGGTTGGGGCCGCGCTTCCCAAGGTGAGCGCCACCCGCGGCTATGGATCCGAGGTGCGCCTGGCCGGGGAAGACCTGTCGGAGTCCATCGACCTGGCAAAGGCCGAAGCCCAGAAAAGCGGGTACATCTTCATTCCGCCCTTTGACCACCCGGATATCGTCACCGGACAGGCCACCCTGGGTATGGAAATCCTGGAACAGGTTCCGGATGTCGGGACCATCATCGTCCCCACCGGAGGCGGGGGCCTGCTCGCGGGAGTCGCAAGCGCCGTGCACCTCTCCGGGTCCAGCGCCCGGGTCATCGGGGTGCAGGCCGAGGGCGCTGCGGCGTTTCCCGCATCGTTGGCCAAGGGCGCACCGGTACGCCTGGCCAAGATGGCAACGCTTGCGGACGGGATCGCGGTGCCCGAGCCAAGCGAGCTGACTTTGGGAATCGTGCGTGATCACGTAGCCGAGATCCGCACGGTGTCAGAGGAGCAGATCGGTGAGGCAATGCTGTTTTTGAACGAGCGGGCCAAGCTGGTCGTGGAGCCCTCCGGGGCAGCAGGTGTTGCTGCCCTGCTGGCCGGCGCCGAGGGGATGCCGGAGCCGATTGTTGTCGTCCTCTCCGGGGGAAACGTGGACACCTTGGTGCTTAACCGAGTGCTGCAGCATGGCCTGGTGGCGGCAGGTCGTTTCATGCAGATGATCGTGCGTGTTCCCGACCGGCCGGGATCGCTGGTCAAGTTCCTCACCGCGCTGGCGCAAACCGAATGCAACGTGGTCAGTGTCGAGCACGAGCGAACCAGCAGCGGACTCGCGGCAACCGAGGTGCAGATCGGCGTCAAGGTCGAGACCAAGGGCCAGGAACACAAGGTGGAAATCATTTCCGAGCTTAAGCGACTCGGATACGAGGTCGCGTTTCCCGCACTTGAAAAAGCCTGACCGTGGGCCGAACATCTGGCGGAACACGGCAATGCTCAATCAGTGTCCCCGGCGTCCCACCCACAGCCCATGCACAAACGGCAACACGCAGGCGAACATCAGCACGTTGCCCAAGACCATGTCATCGGCCCGGATAATTGCACCGGCAATGAGCAATGCACCCGCGACGCCCATGGACAGCGCTCTCTGTCCCGTGCGCTGCAAGAGTGCCATCTGGCGTTCGAGGCGCGGAGTGGAAACCCTGATCGACCCGTCCTCGATCTGGGTGAGCAATCCATCAACACGTCCGGGCAGGCGCACGGCAATGGTCGCGACATCCAGTGCCTGCTTGGCTACGTCCTGGACAATGTTCCCGCGTTCGTCGCGCAGCAGCTGCGCGGCATAGGGCTCCACCGAGTCCCAGAGGTTGAACTTCTCATCCAGCGAGCTGCACACCCCTGAGACCAGCGACATGGCCCGGATGATCAACAGGAAGTTCTCCGGCAGCTGGAAGGGAAGGGATCTGACCACATCACCGAACTCGACAGCGAAGTCGCGGAACTCGCGGGGGTCCACTTCCTTCAGCTCGGCAAAACCAAGCCCGCCAAAGCGTGCAAAGAGTTGGGTCATCGCCCGCTCGAGCTCGGCGGTGTCCGCTCCTGAGATCAGCACTCCCACGTCACTGATGGCCCGGACCAGGCCTTTGCCGTCTCGTGCTGCTGCGGCGATCAGCAGCTTGCGCAAGCCGGTACGCGTGCTGGTGGGCACCTCGCCCATCATGCCGAAGTCGATGAAGGTCAGCTTCCACGGGTGTACGGAGGAGCCGTCGGTGACCGGGGTGACGAAAATGTTCCCCGGGTGCGGATCGGCGTGGAAGAACCCGTTGGTGAACATCTGGTCGAACATCACCGAGGCGAACACCGGAGCGACTTCCGCCGGGTCGATGCCCGCCGCTGCCAGTGCCTTGGCGTCGGTGATCTTGATGGCCGTGACATCCTCCAATGTCAGCACCCGACGGGTGCAGCGCTCCCAGGCAACCGAGGGCACCTCCACCCGCTCGTCCTGCGCAAAGTCGACGGCAAAGCGTTCGGAGTTCGCTGCCTCGTTGAGGTAGTCGATCTCCTCGAGACTGGTCACGGCGAATTCTTCGACCAACGCGGGCATGTCCGCTCGCTTGGAGACGATGCGCACGTGGCTGAGCCAGCCTCCGACCTTGCGCAGCGCAGCCAAGTCGACCTCGACGATCTTGTCGATTCCCGGACGCTGCACCTTGATCACCACGGTGTCCAGTCCTGTGTCTGCAGCGTCGGCCGGCAGCAACCGGGCACGGTGTGCCTGCCCCAAGGAGGCGGCCGCGATCGGGACCTCGTCAATGGAGGCAAACAACTGCTCCAACGGGGCGCCGAGCTCAGCCTCGGCCAAGGCGCGGATGGCAGGGAACGGGACAGCCGGGACCTCGTCCTGCAGACCCTCGAGTTCTGAAGTGATTTCCGGCGGAAGCACATCCAGGCGCGAGGACATGAACTGGCCGACCTTGATCATCAGCCCGCCCAGCTCCAGGGCGAGCGCATGGAAGCGCTGGGCAAAGCGACGCATCCGCCTGGTCCGGGTCGCCTCGGCGATCTTCACCAGACCGATGCGGGGCAGGGCGAGTTCAAAGAACCAGATGATCGCGAGGTAATACGCGGCGAAACGCAGGATGCGCCGATAGCGGGCTCGGGTGTTCCCCGCGCCGGCTACCGGATCAGCACGGTCCCGGCGAACCGATGCCACTCCCCCTAGCCCTGGGCGAGGATCGAGTACAGGCGGCGGCGTGCCTCATCAAGAATGGTCACGGCCTCCTTGACTTGTTCTTGGGACCCGCTGCGGCCGACCTGCGCGGCTGCCTGCGCCAGCTCGACGCCTGCCTTGGGCAACGCCGCGAAGCGGGAACCGGTTTCGGGCGCGGTCGGCGCCCAAGGTGTCGAGGCACCGGAAGCTTCCACTTCCTCGCGGCCGGCATCGGTCAGCGAGTAGATCTTGCGTCCCTCGGACTCCTCGGTACTGACGAAACCCTCGTCTGCGAGCAGCTGCAAGGTGGGGTAGACCGAACCGGGGCTGGGCTTCCAGCTGCCCTCGGTGCGCTCTTCGATTTCACGGATGATCTGGTAGCCGTGCATCGGACGCTCCGCCAGCAAGGACAGCACGGCCGAGCGAACCTCACCGCGGCCGGCGCGGGTTGCCGAGGGCTTTTCGAAGCGTGAACGGAGCTCGTCCATTGCTTCTTGCAGTCGGCCTTCGAAGTTGGCACCGGGGAATCCGCCGGTCGGGTATGAATTGCGCATGGTGTTCTCCTTGGAGCTATCGCGAACGATATATAACGATAGTCAACGATACATCTTCCGATATGCATAGAACAATAGTGCCGCAGCCCGAATGCGGACGCCGCAAAGTGCACGGCAACCCGGGTGGAGCAGGTCGCTTGATGCAATTCAGGCCTCGTTGCCACGGCCTGCTCGCGGAAGAACGAGTCGTGGAAACCCCCGGCCAAGAACCGTATCCGGGTAGGTGACAACCGGGGACCCTGGCGACCCACGCGTGTATGGTTCACTTATCGGCGGGTTCTGAACAGCTCCGGTTTCCGCATCATGGTGGCTGTACGGATTCATCTGCCATGACAGGGGCTCCTCGGCGAGCCTGAGCCGATGGTGACCTAAGATCTTATCGAAGGAGGAAGACATGGCAACCGAGCCAACGTTCCTCGTTCTCGGCGCCGGACAAGCCGGTGGTACCGCTATCCAGAAACTGCGTGACGAAGGATTCGAGGGGCGGATCGTGCTCGTGGGAGCCGAACACCACCTTCCTTATGAGCGTCCTCCTTTGTCAAAGTCCTACCTGAAAGACGAGGGCTGGCTCTCCCATAAATCGCTGCGCGGCCAACAATGGTACGACACGCAGAATGTCGAACTCCGCCTCGGGACCCGGGCCATCTCGATGCGAAGCGCAGATCACCAAGTAACGCTCGACGATGAGTCGACGCTGCACTACGACAAGCTCCTGATCGCCACCGGTTCCAAAGCCCGCCGGTTAAACGTGACCGGCGCTGAACTGTCCGGTGTGCACTACCTACGAACCCTGGAAGACTCCACGGCATTGGGTGCAACCTTGAACGAGGCACCGAATGTGGTCGTGGTCGGTGCGAGCTGGATCGGGCTTGAAGCTGCCGCGGCTGCGCGCCAGAAGGGGTGCCGGGTCACCGTGATCGGTCCAGGCACGGTCCCCCTCCAAGCTTCCATGGGTACGCGCATCGGAGGATATTATGCAGAGCTGCATCAAGGCCATGGGGTCGATTTCCAACTCGGCCGACACGTGGTCGGGTTCCAGGGAACCGAGAAGGTCACCTCGGTCATTGCCGATGATGGAACCACATTTTCTGCCGACCTGGTGATCGCCGGGGTCGGCGTGGAACCCGAATCCGGATTCGTCGAAGAGCGGTTCCTTTCCGAGGACGGCGGTATCCTGGTCGACCCGCAGATGAGGACCGAGGATCCGGACGTTTTTGCAGCCGGCGACATCGCCAGCGTGGCCAACCCGCTCTACGGTCGACGGTTGCGTGTCGAGCACTGGAACAATGCGCTCATGGAAGGAAAAATCGCAGCACAGTCGATGCTGGGGTTGCCCTCGAGATTCGATCCGGCGCCATTCTTCTTCAGCGACCAGTACGACTGCGCAATGGAGTACGCCGGCTGGGTGGACGCCCGAACCGCCGAGGATCCGGTGATCCGCGGCGACCTGGCCGCGCATAAGTTCCATGCATTCTGGGTCGTTGACATCGTGGTTGTCGCCGGCATGCACGTCAACGCCTGGGATGAGGGCCTCGTCCCGGTCCAGGAATTGATCCGCGCCCGAACCAGGGTGGATCCCGCAGCGCTTTCCGACACGACGGCGCCACTTGCGCGGCTGGTGGAGACCCCGGAGGCGTAGCCAATTCTTGGCCTCTGGTCAGATCAATCCGGGCCCCGGATTGAGAGCGTGGAGACATTGTCGCGAAGCAGTTATTTGCGGCGCAGAGACGGCCAAAAAAACCGATGGGCTATGCTCAAGGCAGGTGACACAGACTTGGCTCGGAGGCAGGCATGAGGCGAAAAACGTCATTGACGGCGTTGGCACGACACGAGTTGGAACATGCAATGACAGCCGCCAGCGGCCGCAGTGCAGCCACGGTGCACGGCGGACACGACCGGATGCTGCGCCAAACCGTCATTGGGATACGAGCGGGCGAATCACTGAAGGTCGGCGAAAGCCCAGGCGAAGCCACACTGCAGGTACTGACCGGGAGGGTCATCTTGCACTCCGGCGGACGGCACTCATCAGGCTGGGTCGGTGACCTGCTGATCGTTCCCGATGCTCCGCACTCCCTTGAAGCGGTGGAGAACTCTGCGGTCCTGCTCACCGTGGCGAAAAGGATGCCTGCACTGCCCGATCTCGTCCACGCTGTCGCCTCGGATGCCGGCTTGCAGTAAATCGTTGGGACATTGAACCGATCTTCGGCTGCACGGCCGGAACGTTGATCCCCTGGCATTTGCCCCGGCAAACGGGGCCGGTCTTGCCATGGCGTCCACACCGCGTTCCTTGACCAGGAACCCTCCGCCGCCTCTTCGAACCGAACAGGCTCGGTGATCCGTAGTTGCGCGGATCTACTCCAGGGGCAAGCGGTAGCTGCAACTGGCCAAAAATAGCCGCGGTGAACAAGCGAAAGCGCCAAGATACCTCGATCGATTCGAAAACCGGTTCGTTGCCGGTCTACCTACAGCATCGAGGGATGTTCGGCTCCCGCAGCCGCGCTTCGACCGGCGCCCGGAAACGCCATGCCACGAAATGCTCGATCCCCGTCAGTTCCAAACCGGGTGCAGGTAATGGCCCCAAGGCAAACGAGCCCCCTGATCGGCAGCTGCTGCCACGGTGCGAGCATACGGCCGCGAACCCTCGTGAGACGAAGGCCGCCCACCGGGACCACCTCCCACGCCATGGACCGCGCGGCCAGGAGTCCCCTATGGCTCGAGCCCTGAAAACAATGTTGACTTGCGAGCAAGCATTCCAAGCAGACTTGATCAAGGTCAAGGTCACGCAAATGCTTCGAGGCTAGCCTGAGGGCAATGGACATGGACACCGATGTCCAACCCGCCTCCTCTGTAGGCACCGCGCCAACAAGAGCGAATACAAAGGAAGTCAACACGATGAGCACCGCCAACACCACCACACACACTCTCCTGCGCGCCGAAGGATTCTCCTGCCCCTCCTGCGTGAACAAGATCGAAAAGCAGGTCGGCCGGATGAAGGGTGTGGAGAAAGTCAAGGTCCACTTTGCCTCCGCCCGTGTCGAAGTCGACCATGACCAGGCCACGGCCTCCGTCGATGACATCATCGCCGTCATCGCCAAGGCAGGCTACAAGGCCGCTGCTTCGGCCTTCTGATTCCCTTCCCGCTTAGCCCGCAAGCCAAGAATCAAGGGCCTTGCACGGCCATCTCCGGGGCGATCAACCCATGGGGCCGGCCGGCCCTCACCAAGCCTTCTTTGTTTTTTAGAAAGGTCGCACCCCCCAGTGAACAAGTTCCAGAAGTGGGTTCACGGCGCCTGGTCCATCCCCCTGGTCTCCGGCATCCTCATCCTCGTTTCCTTCGGCCTGAAGCATCTAGCAGACGGCGGCTGGAACCGGACCCTCAGCGCACAGTGGTGGATCGATGCCGGTGAACATGCCACCAGCACCGCAAACGTCTTCACCCTCGCGGATGCTTTCATGGTCGCCGCGGCCGTGATAGCCGGATACAAGATCGTGATTAGCGGGATCCGAGCCCTGACCGGCAAGATCATCGGTATCGACCTGCTTGTTTCGATCGCCGCGATCGGCGCCGTCATCATCGGCAACTTCTGGGAGGCCGCCGCCGTCACCTTCCTGTTCTCGATCGGCCACGCCCTCGAGGCAGCCACCATGAACAAGACACGTTCCGCCCTGGCCGAGCTGGTCGCCGTCGCCCCGGACGTAGCCATCGTGCTGCGCGAGGGCGAGCAGAAGGAAATTCCGGCCCACCTGGTGAGGATGGGCGAGATCGTGCTGGTGAAGAACGGCGCGAAGGTTCCCGTGGACGGACAAATCGTCGCCGGCACCGGCGCCATCGACGAAGCCTCCATCACCGGGGAGTCCATCCCGGTGGAGAAATCCAAGTCGGACCCGGTCTTCGCCGGCACCGTCTCGCGCGGCGGCTTCCTGCAGGTCCTGGCAACGGGCATCGGCTCGGACACCACGCTGGCCCGCATCATCCACCGCGTGGAGGAGGCCCAGGATGCCAAGGCCAAGACCCAGGCCTTCATGGACCGCTTCTCCAAGTGGTATACCCCCGGCGTCATGGTCCTGGCGGTTCTCACCGGACTCATCACCGGTGACGTGGTGCTGGCCCTGACGCTGTTGGTCATCGGTTGCCCCGGCGCCCTGGTGATCTCCATCCCCATCGCCATTGTTGCCGGGATCGGCCGCGCGGCCCGCAACGGCATCCTCATCAAGGGTGGCGAGTACCTGGAGACCTCCGCGAAGATCTCGGCGGTGGCCGTGGACAAGACCGGCACCCTCACTGAAGGCCGCCCGCAGCTTACCGACGTCGTGGTGCTTGACGCTACATTGGACCGCACCGAGGTGCTGCGCTGGGCCGCAGCCGCCGAGGCCGGATCCGAGCACCCGCTCGCCCGGACCATCATGGATTCCGCATACGAGGCGGGCGTGGGCCCCCAAGGCATCCCCGGCGAAGTCATCCCGGTACCCGGCAAGGGCATCGTCTCCGATGTGGCCGGCCAACGGGTTCTGATCGGCAACCCTGCCCTGCTGCTCCAATACGGCATCACCAACGACGCCGGAGCCACGGGAGCCGCCCATGAGCTTGCCTCCGCGGGCAAAACCCCGATGATCGTCGCCGTCGACGGAAAGGTGATCGGAGTCGTTGCCGTGGCGGACAAGATCCGCGAGGACGCACCGGAGATGGTCGCCCGGCTGCACGCGGCCGGCGTCACCAAGGTCGTCATGCTCACCGGTGACACGCGTCTGGTGGCCGAATCCATCGGCAAGGCGACCGGTATCGATGAGATCCATGCCTCCATGCTTCCGGAGGACAAGCTCAACGCCGTGGCACAGCTGCAGCGCGAAGGCCACACGGTCGCGATGGTCGGTGACGGCGTGAACGATGCCCCTGCCCTGGCGATCGCAGATATCGGCGTGGCCATGGGCGCGGCCGGTTCGGCAGTGGCCGTGGAAACCGCGGACATCGCCTTGATGGGTGACAACCTCCTGAAGCTGCCCGAATCCATCAGCCTAGCCAAGCGCACCGTGAACGTGATGAAGCAGAACATCGCCATCTCATTGATCACCGTGGTGCTGCTGGTGGTGGGTGTCTTTGCCGGAGGGGTGACCATGTCTCTGGGCATGCTCGTCCATGAGGGTTCCGTGCTGGTGGTCATCCTCAACGCCATGCGGTTGCTGCGAAACGCCCAGGGCGAAACGACCATGTCGAAGTCCCAGCGCACCCCGGCAAAGCGCGAGACCGCCGAGGTCATGGGCGGCTAGGTACACGGACAACGGAAAGGGAAGGGCACCGTGACCGGGAAGGATTTCACCGACTCCTCAACCATCGAGCCGTTCACCATTGTGGACATCGGGAAGCAGGACCTGGATTTCCGCAAGGTCCGCCGGGGCGGCGAACACCCGCAAACCGTGATCATATCCGTTGCGGCACGCGGGGAGATCCGGGACGGGGCCCTTGAGGACACCGACCAGATCCTCTGCTTTGTCTCGGGACACGGCAAAGCTGACCTGATCGGCCAAACCCACCCCGTCGGTGCCGGCGAGGAGCGGTTGACGCCCAACACGGTCCACACACCTCCGGAGCATGCAGCCGGGGCCAGCCACCGGAGTTCTGGGCCCGGAGAGCGCCGAGATCCGGTGCTCCCCGGATTCCTGCGGAGCCCACCTTGACCGGTGAGCCGGAGCCACGCGGTATTCATCAGCAACAACAGGAGGAACCCACATGTCCACAGCATTGGTCTTCAACAACTATGGCGGCCCCGACACCCAGGAACTCATCGAGCGCTCGATACCCCTCCCGGGTCCCGGCGAGGTGGTGATCGAGGTCAAGGCGGCCGGGGTGAACCCCGCCGACTGGAAGATCCGCGAAGGGCGACTGGGCCGGCATTGGAAGCTTCCGGCCCCCCTGGGCCACGAGGCTTCCGGTGTGGTCATCGCCGTCGGTGACGGTGTGGATGATTTCGCCGTGGGCGACGAGGTGCTCGGCCTCCCGGCAGAGGTTTATGGAGGCATCGCAGAACACACGGTGCTCTGCGCCGAAAACACCGTGCTGAAGCCCGAGGAGATCTCCTTCGCCGATGCCGCGGCCATCCCGGTTGCCGGCTCCACCGCCTACGACGTCACCCATCAAATCGAGTTGGACGCCGGGCAGAGCCTGTTGATCCTCGGTGCCGGTGGCGGCGTCGGGCTGATGGCCGCCCAGATCGGCAAGGTGCACCAGTTCACCGTGCTCGGCGTGGCCGATGCCTCCAAGAAGGAAATGGTGGAGTCCACCGGTGCCAGGTTCATCGAATCCGGCGACGGGGTGGTGGAGCGGGTGCTACGGATCGTCCCGGAAGGCGTGGACCTGGTCGTGGATCTGGTGGGCGGCCAGCCCCTGCGGGACATTGCCGCGGTGGCCAAGGACCCGAAGAACGTGGTTTCCACCGCCGACCCGGCGACGGCCGAAGAACTTGGAGGTGCCGGCGTGGTGCGGACCACCGAGACCCTGGGGAAGATCACCGAGGTGGTCAAGTATGGACTCGTCAGTCCATACGTCCGCGCACGTTTCGCCCTCGCCGACGTGCAAGAGGCGATGGCAACCGCCGAGACCGGCCACGCGGCAGGAAAGGTGATCGTGGAGCCATGATTGAGCCTCCGCGCAGCTGCACGGGCCCTTGGGGAACCGCAGGGATCCACCCGGGAACGGTTGTCGGCACGATCTGCGGGTATGCCGCGGTCATCTTCGACATGGACGGGGTCATCACCGACACCGCCGGGGTGCATGCCGCTGCGTGGAAATCGCTTTTTGATGAACTGCTCCCCCGGTTCGGCGAAGGGCAGGAACCGTTCGACGCCAACGGCGACTATCGCGCCTTCGTTGACGGGCGGCCCCGCGCAGACGGGGTACGCAGATTCCTGGCCTCGCGCGGGATCACCCTCCCCGAGGGAAGCCGCGAGGACGGGCCCGAACGCCTTAGCGTCAATGGGCTGGCCGCCCGCAAGCAAGGCCTCGTCAACGCCGAACTGGCCGCACACGGAGTAAAGGCCTTCCCCGACGCGGTGGAGCTTCTTCATGCGTTGGCCCAGGGCCAGGTTCCCGTGGCACTGGTGACTTCCAGCCGCAACAGCGAAGCGGTCCTTGACGCGGCAGGAATCACGGGGCTGTTCCCCATCCGGGTGGACGGAAACGATGCGCTCCGCCTGGGCTTGGACGGCAAGCCGGATGCGGCCATGTTCCTCGAAGCGGCCCGACGCCTGGAGGTGGCGCCCTCCGAGGCCGCCGTGATCAAGGATGCAGCCGTCGGTGTCACGGCGGCTACCAGTGGCCGGTTCGGACTGGTGGTTGGTGTGGACCGCGACGGAAACGGAGCGCAGCTGGCCGCGGCAGGGGCGGACATCGTAGTCCGCCACCTGGCCAACCTGCAGCAAGGACTTATGGATCCTGGCGTTGAAGGACCGGCAGCGTGGTGCGCCGGCGCAACAACCGCGACCAACGAGGACTGGAACCTTGTCTATGACCATTTTGATCCGGCGCAAGAAGGAACCAGAGAGGCGCTGTGCACCATGGGCAACGGGTACTGGGCGACCCGCGGCGCGGTGCCCGGGAGCACCGCCGATGGCATCCACTACCCGGGGACCTACCTGGCGGGGGTCTATAACCGGCTGCGCACCGATCTCAACGGCCGCAGCGTCGATACCGAACACTTGGTCAATGCCCCCGACTGGGCATTCCTGACTGTCCAGCCAGGGGACGGTCCCCTGCTGTCGCCCGGATCGGCGCACATGCTCAGCCATCACCAAGACCTCGACCTGCGCCGCGGCGTGCTGACCCGCACCAACCGCTACCGCGATTCATCCGGCCGGACCACCAGGGTCACCTCCCGGCAGTTCCAGTCCCTGGCCGAACCGCACTTGGCAGCCATGGAAATCACCCTCGAGGCCGAGGATTGGTCCGGTGCGGTGACCGTTCGATCCGCCGTGAACGGCGCCGTGGCCAACCGCAACGTGGCAGCCGATCTTGCCCTCAATGACGAGCACCTGGTCATGACCGGCTCCTCGGCGGTGGATGGAGAAACGGTCATCCATGAAGCAACCACCAATCAATCGGGGATCGAGATAGCCACCGTTTTGCGGACGCGTGTCCTAGACGACCCCGAAGTCCTGGGCCACGAAGTGGTCAAGACCGAGACCTTGGTCGGACACGAAATCATTCTCCAGCTGCACCCCGGAACCCCCGTGGGCATCGAGAAAGCCGCCACCGTGGCAACCTCCCGGGACCGCGCTATCTCCACGGCTGGTCTGGACGCCAAAAACAGGATTCGCAGAATTCCAGCGTTCTCTGACTCGCTGGCTGACCATGAGCAGGCATGGGAAGATCTCTGGAACGAGTTCGGTATCCAACTGCAGGCTGGTTCCCGGCAGTCGCTGGCCCTGAACCTGCACATTTTCCACGTGTTGCAAAGTGTCGCCGCGGCCAATCTGGACCTGGATGCGGGCATGCCGGCCCGTGGATTGCATGGCGAAGGCTACCGCGGCCACGTCTTCTGGGACGAGCTGTTCATTCATCCGATGCTGACCCTGCGCCGGCCCGAGCTGACCCGGGCATTCCTTCTCTACCGCTACCGCCGGCTCGATGCGGCCAGGGCCGCTGCGCGCACCGAGGGACTTCGCGGAGCCATGTTCCCTTGGCAATCGGGCAGCGACGGCCGTGAAGAAACCCCCGACGAATTGTTCAACGCGCACAGCGGACAATGGATGCCGGACAATTCCCACCGGCAACGACATGTTGGCCTGGCCGTCGCCTACAGTCTCTGGCAGTACTACCAGTCCACTGCGGACACCGGTTTCCTCATCGACTACGGAGCCGAGATTCTTGTGGACGTGGCCAGGCTGTTCACTTCACTGGCCATCCACGACCCTGCCAGCGACCGCTTCGACATCGACGGTGTGATGGGCCCGGATGAATATCACGACGGGCTGCCCGATGCCCCGGGGCAGGGGTTGCGCAACAACGCCTACACCAACGTCATGGCCTCCTGGGTGCTGTCCAGGGCCGTGGAGGCCATTGAGCTGTTGGGTGAGCACCACTGCGGCGGACTCTGGCACCGGCTCGGCATGGAACCGGAGGAACTTTCACGGTGGAAACGGATCAGCAGCCGGCTGCGCATTCATTTCCACGCTGACGGGGTCCTCAGCCAGTTCGACGGCTACGAGCACCTCGAGGAATTCGACTGGGACGCATATCGAGGCAAATATGGGAACATCGGGCGGCTGGATTTGATCCTGCAGGCCGAGGGCGACACCACCAACCGCTACAAGCTCTCCAAGCAGGCCGATGTCCTGATGCTGTTCTATTTGTTTTCGGCCGAAGAATTACGCGGTATCTTCGCGCGCCTCGGGTACGCGCTGCCACCGCAGATCATCCCGGCAACCATCCGGTACTACCTGGACCGTACCAGCCACGGCTCGACCCTGAGCAAACTGGTGCACAGCTGGGTGCTGGCCCGGACCAACAGGGGCCGTTCCTGGGCGCTCTTTGAGCAGGCGCTGGAGGCGGACCTGTCAGATACCCAGGGCGGGACCACCCGCGAAGGCATCCACCTCGGCGCCATGGCCGGCACTGCCGACATGGTGATCCGATGCTATGCCGGAGTGGAAACCCGGAAGGACGCCCTCTGGCTGCACCCGGTCCTTCCGGCCGAGCTATCCGGGGTATCTTTCTGGCTGCGCTACCGGGGACAACCAATCAGCATCTCGTTGACCCAAAAGAGGGTCAGGCTGGAACTGCACCGTTGCTCCGCCGGGCCTGTCCGCATCGGCTTGGACGGCGTCGAGAGAACGTTGAAACCAGGTGAGGTCTGGGACGTGGCACTGCCTCGCACGGATGAACTTGGCCGCACAGGTCCGCTCTTGCACCCCGAAATGCGGTTGACGCGGGACTGACGCCGGTACGAAGGCCCCACCGACGGAACTTCGACAGCAGCCGCAGCCCAGGCCGCATGGCCACCACTACCTAGCGAGGTAGCCCGGAGCAAGGGAGCGAGACGTCCGTGACACCTTGCAGGGGGGGAAGTTGCCGGTGGGACTGCGGATTCGTTCCGTACGTCCACCGATAGGGACAGCCAAAGAGGTTCGCAGGTTCGTGTGCGCAGTCCGTGGCAAACCAAAAAGAAGTGGCCCCGTATCCAGGATTTCCCGGGTACAGGGCCACTTCGCTCTAGCCTACGTATCGTGGACCGAGGTCCGCGCGACGCTTTGCGCCAAGACCTGCTAGACGCGGTTTTGCTCTTGCTCGGCTTCCATCTTCAACCGTGCCTTGCGGGACATGTGGCTGGAGCCGGTAACGTCTCCGGACTTCCACTCTGCCCAGCCCTCACGGTCCTTCATGAAGAGCTCGATGTCTTCCTTGGTTGCCTCGAGCTTCGGGTCATGCTTGAGGTACCAACGGGTTTCCTTGGCAATCATGCCCGAGAGCAGCAGCAGGCCGATGAGGTTGGGCAGCGCCATCAGGCCGTTCATCATGTCCGAGAAGTTCCACACGGCGGTGAGCTGGGTGGTGCAACCGACGTACACGACGATGGAGAAGACCACGCGGAACGGCATGACTGCCTTGCGCCCGATCAGCCGCTCGATGTTTCGCTCACCGTAGTAGCACCAACCCAGCAACGTGGAGAAGGCGAACAGCACAAGCCCGAGGGTCACGATCCAGTGGCCCCACTCACCGGGAAGGCCGAAGGTGAAGCCGTGTGCCGTCATCAGTGATGCTTCGATCTGCTTGCCCGTGTCCGGATCGATGTAGTTCCAGGCGCCGGTGGTGATGATGACCAGGCCGGTGAAGGAGACAACGATGATGGTGTCGATGAAGGTCTGGGTCATGGAGACCAGGCCCTGGCGAACCGGGTGGGTGGTCTGTGCCGCGGCAGCCGCGATGGCTGCCGAGCCCATGCCCGATTCGTTGGAGAAGATGCCACGGGCCACGCCGAACTGCACGGCGATGATGATGACCGAGCCGGCGAAGCCGCCCACTGCCGAGGTACCGGTGAAGGCCTGGGAGAAGATCTGGCCGAATGCTGCCGGGACCGAGCCGATGTTGGCGATCAGGATGTAGATCGCTGCACCGACGTAGAAGATGATCATGACCGGAACGAAGCCTGCGGTGACGCGGCCGATGGACTTGATGCCGCCGACCAGGACAACCATGGCCAAGACCATGAGCACCACGCCGGTGATCCAGGTCGGAACGCTGAAGGAGTTCTCCAGGTTCGCGGCAATCGAGTTGCCTTGGGTCATGTTGCCGATGCCGAAGGACGCGATGGTCGCCGCGATGGCGAAGAACAGGGCCAGGAACTTGCCGAACGGGCCCTTGATGCCGCGTTCTAGGTAGTACTGCGGACCGCCGGACTTTTCCCCGGCGGTGTCGGTGCCGCGGTAGCGGACGCCGAGGTAGGCCTCGGCGTACTTCGAGGCCATGCCGACCAGGCCGGTGACCCACATCCAGAACAGTGCACCGGGTCCGCCGATGCCGATGGCGGTTGCGACGCCGACGATGTTACCGGTGCCGACGGTTGCCGCCAGGGCGGTGGTCAGTGCTTGGAACTGGGAGATGTCCCCCTCTGATCCGGGATCCTTGCGCTTGAGGATGCCGAGGCGAAGTGCGGCACCCAGCTTGACGAATTGCAGTCCGCCGAGGCGGATGGTCAGGTAGAGCCCGGTGCCCAAGAGCAACGGGATCAGCAGGAAAGGCCCCCAGATGACACTACTGATGTCACCAAAGAGGGTTGCGAGGTTGTCCATAGGTAGGGTTCCCTATCAAGTCGTGCGAGTGAGTGATCCGCGTGAGTGATCGGGCTCACGCGGAACCCAGCATACGGCAGATTATGCTCTCGGGTGAGTCAAGCCACAGCGTGGCGGGCTGCAGGATTCATTCCAAGGCGAAATAAGTGCTTGCCCACTGCACCCGTAAGGGCTTCCGCACCATGCGAAAGGGCCGTCTCTCCTCCGCTTGCGGAAGAAAGACGACCCTGTTGCCGGGCATAAGGCCAAGGACCTACATGCCGAAGTCGGCAGGTGAGTCGAAGGGACCGACCACCGTAATGGTGCGCGGACGCGCGGCCAGCAAGGACGCCAGTTCCTGCACCTGTTCGCGGGTGACTGCCTTGACGCGCTCGAGTGACTCGTCGATGTCGTGGAAGACACCGGTGACCAGCTCGGCACGGCCCAGGCGCGACATGCGCGATCCGGGATCCTCCATGGCCAGCACCATGCCCCCGGAGAGCTGGCCGACGGCCTTGCGCAGCTCTTCTTCGGTGATGCCCTCGGCCGCGAGCCATTCCAGCTCGGTGGCCAAGAGCTTGATCACGCGTTCGGTCTTGGCTGGGGCGCAGCCGGCATACATGCCGAAGTAGCCCGCATCGGAATACGCGGCGGAGAACGAGTAGGTGGAGTACACCAGCCCGCGCTTCTCACGGATCTCCTGGAAGAGCCGCGAGGACATGCCGCCGCCGAGGACCGCGTTGAGCACGCTCATCACGTGCCTGCGCTCATCGGTTGCCACGATGCCGGGGCAACCCATGATGATGTTGACCTGCTCCACCGGACGGCGGATCACGTCGATGCGCTGGGAGCCGTGGATTTCCACTGGCACGGTGGAGCGGCGCTCAACCGGGGAGGCGCCTTCGGGAAGGTCCCAGCCGCCGGCGGCCAGGGCCTCGAGGACCTGCTGGCACACGGCATCGTGGTCCACGGACCCGGCCACGGTGATGACCAGTTCTCCGGGGGTATAGAACTGCTGGTAGTGCTCCAGAACGGCCTCGCGGCCGATCTCCCCGATCGTCTCGGGGGTGCCGCCGATCGGGCGGGCCAGTGCGTGCTCGCCCAGCACCGCCTCGACGAAGCGCTCGTGGGCAACGTCCGCCGCATCATCGGCGTCCATCGCGATCTCTTCTAAGATCACATCGCGTTCCTGCTCGAGTTCGTCCGGATCGAGCACCGCGGAGGTGACCATGTCGGCAATGACATCGATGGCCAGCGGCAGGTCGGTATCCAGCACGCGGGCGAAATAGCAGGTGGATTCCTTGGCCGTGGCGGCGTTGGATTCCCCGCCGACCTCGTCAAAGGCCGAGGCGATGTCCATCGCCGAGCGGCGCTTGGTGCCCTTGAAGAGCAGGTGTTCCAAAAAGTGTGTGGAGCCGCGTTGGCCGTCCTGTTCATCACGTGAACCCACGCCCACCCAAAAACCAATGGTGGCCGAACGCTGACCGGGCATTGCCTCGGTCAGCACGCGGACACCACCGGGAAGCACGGAGCGTCGAACCATCGACCCTCCGGCTTCACCATGGATGATCGTGGGGTCCCCGACCTCAATGGGGGCCACGACGTCATCGACGTCGTGGCCCCCATTGATGGACGGTGATGAACCGGTACCGGCAAGCGGCAGCGGGATCATGACCATATGTGGTTTCTAACCTTCTTTACTCGGCCGCAACTGCTGCGGGCTCGTCCTCGGCCACGACCGGGGCAAGCGAGAGCTTTCCGCGATCGTCGACCTTGGTGATTTCGACCTGGAGCTTCTGGCCAACGGAGACGACGTCTTCAACGTCATCCACGCGCTTGCCACCGGCGAGCTTGCGCAGCTCGGAGATGTGCAGCAGGCCGTCCTTGCCCGGGGTCAGTGAAACGAACGCACCGAAGGTGGTCAGCTTCACGATGGTGCCCATGTAGCGTTCGCCGATTTCGGGAACCATGGGGTTGGCAATGGCGTTGATCGCGGAGCGGGCTGCATCCGCAGCTTCGCCGTTGGTCGCGCCGATGAGGACGGTTCCGTCGTCCTCGATGGAGATATCCGCTCCGGTATCTTCCTGGATCTGGTTGATCATCTTGCCCTTCGGGCCGATGACCTCGCCGATCTTGTCAACCGGGATCTTCACCGAGATGATGCGCGGAGCGTAGGTGGAGAGCTCGTCCGGGGTGTCAATGGCCTGGTTCAGGACATTGAGGATGTGCAGACGTGCCTCGCGTGCCTGGGTCAGCGCAGCTGCCAGGACCGATGCCGGGATGCCGTCAAGCTTGGTGTCAAGCTGGATGGCGGTGATGAACTCGGAAGTACCTGCAACCTTGAAGTCCATGTCGCCCATGGCATCTTCGGCGCCGAGGATGTCGGTCAGGGCCGCGTAGCGGGTCTGGCCGTCAACTTCGTCCGAGACCAGGCCCATGGCGATGCCGGCAACGGCAGCGCGCAGCGGGACACCGGCGTTGAGCAGCGACAGGGTCGCGGCACAAACCGAGCCCATCGAGGTCGAGCCGTTGGAGCTCAATGCCTCGGAGACCTGGCGGATGGCGTACGGGAATTCCTCGCGCGACGGCAGCACGGGCTGGATGGCGCGTTCTGCCAGGGCACCGTGGCCGATTTCGCGACGCTTGGGCGAACCCACGCGGCCGGTTTCACCGGTGGAGTACGGCGGGAAGTTGTAGTTGTGCATGAAACGCTTGCGCGTCACCGGGCTCAACGAGTCGATCTGCTGTTCCATCTTGAGCATGTTCAAGGTGGTGACGCCCATGATCTGAGTTTCGCCACGCTCGAAGATCGCCGAACCGTGGACGCGGGGAAGAACCTCGACCTCGGCGGTGAGCTTGCGGATGTCAGAGAGCCCACGGCCGTCCATGCGGACCTGGTCGGTCAGGATGCGCTGGCGCACGACCTGCTTGGTGACCGCACCGAATGCCTTGGAGATTTCGCCTGCGCGCTTCTCGAAATCGGTTCCCTCGGCGGAGAGCTCGGCAACGATCTCTTCCTTGAAGGTCGATGCTGCGTTGTCTCGCTCCTGCTTGCCGGAGATCTGGTAGATCTTGGCGAGCTTGGCGGCGGCCTTGGCCTCGACTGCTGCGTAGGCGTCATCCTCGAAGTCGCGGAAGACCGGGAACTCGACGGTGGGCTTGGCGGCGCGTGCTGCCAAATCCGACTGTGCATCGCACAGTGCCTTGATGAACGGCTTTGCAGCCTCAAGGCCCTCGGCGACGACCTCTTCGGTCGGGGCGGTGTGGCCCTGTTCCTTGATGAGGGTCCAGGCGTTGTCGGTGGCTTCTGCCTCGACCATCATGATGGCGATGTCATCGCCTGCAACGCGGCCGGCAACGACCATGTTGAACACGGAGTTTTCCAGCTGGCTGTGCTTCGGGAAGGCAACCCACTGGGCGCCGTTTCCGTCATCGACCAGGGCAACGCGGACGCCGCCGATGGGGCCGGAGAACGGAAGGCCGGAGAGCTGGGTCGACATCGAGGAGGCGTTGATGGCCACCACGTCGTAGAGCTCGTCGGGGTTGATCGCCAGCACGGTGACCACGATCTGGACCTCGTTGCGCAGGCCCTTGACGAAGGTCGGGCGCAGCGGGCGGTCCATCAGGCGGCAGGCCAGGATGGCTTCGGTCGACGGGCGACCTTCGCGGCGGAAGAAGCTGCCCGGGATGCGGCCGGCAGCGTACATGCGCTCCTCGACGTCAACGGTCAGCGGGAAGAAGTCGAAGCCTTCGCGCGGGTGCTTGCCGGCCGTGGTGGCCGAGAGCAGTGCGGTTTCTTCGTCGATGTAAACCATGGCTGCACCTGCAGCCTGCTGGGCCAGGCGGCCCGTTTCGAAGCGGATGGTGCGCTTGCCGTATCGACCATTGTCGATCACGGCCTCGGCGAACTGAATTTCGGGACCCTCCATGTGGGGGTGCTCCTTTCGTCGCTCCCCGAAGGACCTGCGTAACCGATGTGCCCTGACCCGGATCTGGTCTTCGATCGAGACTCGCGCTAAAGGTGTCTACCTGAGCGAAAGCCACTACCGAGGACCGCGATCTGCGCGGCGAGGGACCCATGGTGGCATGGTCCGGGGAGTAATTGTTTCCATGGGATTTCCGTAATACACGAAGATCCGTGTACAAGCCTACCGGGAATCGGCAAAAGGCGCAGTTCCGGCGGTCCTTCCGGCCGTAAGCAAAGCCCACGGCCTGTGCAGCCGATTGGAAAGTGTCAAAAATCGTCCCAACACTTGACAGCAGCACGACCGTTTAGAACTTGGCTTTTGACTAGCGGGGAGGGCCTGCTTTGTGGGTCATATAAAGCCGTCGAGAAACGGTCGAATTCGACATGCTTTTAGGATCCGGTCCTGCGGGTGCCCACGACTGAGGACTTTTTGGTCAGGTCAGGGATTCGTGACTCGTGGATTCTTCGCACGCTCTATGTGTCTTGACCATAGAGCCGCCGGTTCAATTGTTCCTGGGTGAGAGCTAGCGAGTGCCCAGGCATTGGTGAAATCGCCGGATTGGGGCGTGAGTAAATGAGTACTGACTCATTCGCTCAAAGCAACACGCGAACATAAGGCCGGCTACATAGGTAAAAGACATGGCACTTGGCCGGCTCCTGGACGGTAGGCCAGTGGATGAAAATGAAGTCAGCTCGTCCACGGCGCTATCCATATAGTCATCCACGCGCGGTAGCGGGTGTGTTGAGTTTGTGGGTGGGCGCGGTGGGCGAAGTGCAGTGCTGTGGGTGGGTGGACACGCTTGCGAAAAATGTCAGGCGATCCATAGCCAAACGGGCTGCCCGTATCCACTTGGACGCCGCTTGCGAAGCGTTCAGTAGTGGTGCAGCGCGCCACCCGAAGAACAGCGGCATCCCCAGGTCCTCGACAACCTTAAGCAATCAGCTAACCGCACAGCACCCTATGGATAATCACACGCTGTGCCTTAGCGGATATTCGGTGAAAGAGCCCTCCAAGGAGCACCGTTTATATATCTTTCTACCCTCAAGGAACACTGGGCCGCCGGGGGCCGGACCACTGCTGGGAAATCAGGTGGCCAACAGTCAGCATTCAGTCTTCATTCAGCTTCGCCTCTTAGGCTGGAGCCACCTTCTGAAGGTGCGAGTGATGATCATAAAGCACCGGTCGCGGCGGAGTCTCAAGTTTTTAGCCGTCACGACCGGTTCTTTATTTTTAAGGCCATGTTTTCCTCGAGTCTTTGAAGTCAAAGAGCTCGCGGCGACTGCGGATTTCCATAGGGACAGCGTCGCTCCTGTGGTTGAAGGGACGCGTTGAATGGACTGTCGTCTTGGGGACGACGGACATCATTGATTGGGGATAAAATGATTGACCTGAAAAGTTTCGAGGACGCTCAATACTTGACTGTGGCCGAGGTGGCCTTGGCGATGCGTGTTTCCAAGATGACCGTCTACCGGCTTGTGCGTGCCGGTGAACTGACGGCGGTACGGTTTGGCCGGTCCTACCGGGTTCCAGCACAGGCTGCTCAGGAGTACTTGCTAGCCGAATCCCATGCAGCATCGCCGGCACGGCGCGCCGCAAACACCTAGACATTGCGTACTCGACGGATCCGGTATGCGCTGCAGTTCTAAGATGTTCACATGGGTAAAATCTCCAAGGCAAAGCTGTTTGAATCATCATTGCTCAACGCCGGCATTCCCCTTCGCGACACCTCGAAGCGGGGGTTCAAAAGAGCCACGACAGCCGGACTGGATAAAGCCCAGCAACAGATTTTCGCCCAACTGTTCAGGGACCTTGGCGGTTTGGGCGAATCCCACGGGGTTTTTACTGCCGGGGACTGGGATCTTGCCGATGACCACGGAATGTTTCTCGAGTTCGATGAAGATACGCATTTCAACCGCTACCGCGGCCAAACGCTGGCCCTTCCTTGGTCGTCGCAGCTCCCCTGGACGAACGATTACCAGAGGTATTGCGTCGACTTTGAATCCAAAGCTCGGGTTTTCGGAGGGTATTGGACCGGTGAGGCAGCCGAAAGGCAATTCGGTCCCGCGTCGGCGCGACGCGACTTCACCGCAAACGGTGGACCTCGTTGGAAGCAGCGGGCACTGTACGATGCCGTGCGCGATGCAGTTGCCCTGCAGACTGAGGGTATCGGCCTGATCCGTGTGTCGATCCACGACCAAATCGACGGCGTGCCCCTGGGTAAGTTGTTGAAACCGGGAAAGCTTCTTGCTCCGCAACAGCTTCGGAAACTCATCGCAGACAGAACCATCCCCCTCGATAAAATGGGCCGCGCCCACTCCCTCGTGGCCATGTCCTTGGTCTAGATCCTTTGCGCCACCGCATGGCCCTGTCCCATATGGTTCCTATACACGGGGGAAGTAGCCTGCTGCACTCAGCCCACCTCACTTAACCGAGCCCCGATCCCGCATTGGTGAGGAGTTGGGGATTGCGGAAAATCGTGAACCCGGCATCGCATAAGACGATCGCCCACCGCGACACCGGATCTCCACAAAACCCAGGGTTAGATTTTCGTACTACTGCGTGCAACCGAGCGAGTACTCAGAAATCCCTGAAACCGATGGATTACCGGGGGAAGTGAATCATGTG